>NZ_AFPM01000107.1 GCF_000220565.1 Oceanicola sp. S124
CAGTGGATGTTGTAGTTGCCGGTGAGGATGTCTTCCTCTCCCAGCAGCATCTCGAAGAGCGGCGTGGTGTTTTCCACCCCGTCGACGATCAGCTCGCCCAGGGCGCGGTCGAGGCGGGCCAGGGCCTCGCGGCGGTCGCGTCCATGGACGATCAGCTTGCCGATCAGGCTGTCGTAGTAGGGCGGGATCGAATAGCCGTCATAGAGCGCCGAATCCATCCGCACACCCAGCCCGCCGGGGGCGTGGTAGGCGGTGATCTTGCCGGGGCGCGGGGCGAAGCCCGGCACGGTCTCGGCGTTGATGCGGACCTCGATGGCATGGCCGTTGATCTGCAGGTCGTCCTGGTCGAAGGACAGTGGCAGGCCCTCGGCGACGCGGATCTGTTCGCGCACGAGGTCGACACCGAAGATCGCCTCGGTCACGGGATGTTCCACCTGCAGGCGGGTGTTCATCTCGATGAAATAGAACTCGCCGTTCTCGTAGAGGAATTCGATCGTGCCGGCGCCGGCGTAGTTGATCGCGGCCACGGCGTCGGCGCAGATCTTGCCGATGCGCGCGCGCTCTTCCTCGGTGATGCAGGGGCCGGGGGCCTCTTCGAAGACCTTCTGGTGACGGCGCTGCAGCGAGCAGTCGCGCTCGCCCAGGTGAACCGCCTTGCCCTTGCCGTCACCAAAGACCTGGATCTCGATGTGGCGCGGGGTGGTCAGGTACTTCTCGATGTAGACTTCGTCGTTGCCGAAGGCGGCCTTGGCCTCGGAGCGCGCGGAATAGAAGGCGTTCTCCATGTCCTTGGCGGTATGGGCAACCTTCATGCCGCGGCCACCGCCACCGGCGGTCGCCTTGATGATCACCGGGTAGCCCATCTCGGCGCCCAGCTTCTGGGCCGCTTCGAGGGTGGGCACGCCGCCATCCGAGCCGGGCACGCAGGGCACGCCGAGCTTCTTCATGGTGTCCTTGGCGGTGATCTTGTCGCCCATCACCCGGATGTGCTCGGCGCGGGGGCCGATGAAGGTGATGCCGTGGTCCTCGACGATCTGCACGAAGCCCGCGTTTTCCGACAGGAAACCGTAGCCCGGGTGGATCGCCTGGGCGCCGGTCACTTCGCAGGCGGCGATGATGGCGGGGATCGAAAGGTAGCTCTCGGCGCCCGAGGGCGGGCCGATGCAGACGCTTTCATCCGCCATGCGCACATGCATTGCATCGGCATCGGCGGTGGAGTGTACGGCGACGGACTTGATGCCCATCTCGCGCGCCGCGCGGATGACGCGCAACGCGATCTCGCCGCGATTGGCTACCAGGATCTTGTCGAACATGGCGCCCTCACTCGATGATCATCAGCGGCGAGCCGTATTCCACGGCGGCCTTGTCCTCGACCAGGATGCGCTTCACGGTGCCGGATTTGGGGGCGGGGATATGGTTCATGGTCTTCATCGCCTCGACGATGAGCAGCGTGTCCCCTTCCGAAACCTTGTCGCCGACCTTGACGAAGGCGGGGGCGGAGGGTTCGGGCTGCAGGTAGATCGTGCCGACCATGGGCGAGGTCACGGCGCCGGGGTGATCGGCGGGATCTTCCGAGGCGGCAGCCGCGGCAGGGGCGGCGGCCGGTGCTGCGGCGGGGGCAGCGGCCGGTGCCGCGGCGGGGGCGGCGTAGGTCATAGCGGGGGCCTGGATGATCTCCTTCTTGCGGCTCACACGGACATCCAGCTGGTCGTCCTTGCCGTACTCGCGCTTCACCTCAAGCTCGGTCAGGTCGTTCTCGCGCAGCAGTTCTGCCAGGGCCTTGATGAAGGCAACGTCTGCATCATGCGTCTTTTCGGTCATTGTACCCTCGGTCGGATATGCCGGTCCCCATCCCGGAGGACCCTTGATTGCATCCTCTATAGAGATTGTCGGCTGAAGAGAAAAGCCGTGGAACGCA
>NZ_AFPM01000106.1 GCF_000220565.1 Oceanicola sp. S124
GGTCCGAAGGCGCCCGAGGTGATGCGGCCGACCTCTTCGCCATGGGCGTGCAGCGTCACCCCCTCGCGCATCGGGGCCCGACCCTGCGGGCTGAGACCGACGCGGACACGGGCCGGGCCCTCGCCCAGTTCCATCAGGATGCGCTCGGCGCCCGGGAAACCGCCCTCGCGGTCGCCCCCGGCACGGCGCGCCTTCTGGATCGACCAGTGCAGCGCGGCCTCGATAGGGCTGGTGGTTTCGTCGATGTCATGGCCGTAGAGGCACAGCCCGGCCTCAAGCCGCAGGCTGTCGCGGGCGCCCAGCCCAATGGGCAGCACCGCGTCGTCGGCCAGCAGGGCGCGGGCCAGGTCCTCGGCGGCCTCGTCGGGCACCGAAATCTCGTAGCCGTCCTCGCCGGTGTAGCCCGAGCGCGAGATCCAGCACTCGGCCCCCGCCAGCGTCACGTAGGCGACGTCCATGAAGCGCATCTCGGCCACCTCGGGCGCCAGCCGCGCCAGCGCCGCCTCGGCGCCGGGGCCCTGCAGGGCCAGCAGGCAGCGGTCGGTGATCTCTTCCACCTCGATGCCGGGAAGATTGGCGCGCATATGGGCAATGTCGGCGCCCTTGCAGGCGGCGTTGACCACCACGAAGAGGTGATCGCCGCGATTGGCGAACATCAGGTCATCGAGGATGCCGCCTGCCTCGTTGGTCAGCAGGCCATAGCGCTGGCGGCCTTCCTTCAGGCCCAGCACGGCGGCGGGGGTCAGACTTTCGAAGGCCAGCGCCAGGGTCTCGGGGTCGGCGCCCTTCAGGACCACCTGCCCCATGTGGCTGACGTCGAACAGGCCGGCGGCGGCGCGGGTGTGCAGGTGCTCCTTCATCACCCCGGCGGCGTATTGCACCGGCATCGAGTAGCCTGCGAAAGGCACCATCTTGCCGCCCAGTTCGGCGTGCAGACCAGCCAGCGGCAGATCCTTCAGTTCTTCATCGGCTGCTTGCGCCATCCCGCACTCCCGGTATCCATTCCCGGGCGGAGATCGCACCGGGGCATCCATTGCAGGGGTTGATCCCCCTGCCCGATGCCCCCTCTGTTCTGCTGCCTGAGATCGCTATCCCTTCGGCGGACCCACTGAAGGGCCTCTCTCCAGAGTCTGTAGTCGGACGGTCCTTTGGCCTGAGAGTTTCCGGGGCGGTTGCTCCTTCGGCACCGGCCTTGCGGCCAGTTCTCCCGTTCCGACGCCCCCCGAATACAAATGCCGCGCACGTCGCGCAAGCCCCCGAAAGCGTCGCAACCGCCGATTGCGCGAAAAGCTCAGGCGGCGCAGGTCCGGGGGCTCATCAAAGCGGCAAGCCCGGCGTTGTCACGCACCAGATCCTCGAGCTGCAGGTCGTCCAGCGTCGCGTAGAAGGCCTCGACCGCGTGGTCGATGGCGCCGCGCAGCCGGCAAACCTCGCCAAGATGGCACGAGCCCTCTTCCTCGGACAGGCAGTCGGCCACGGGAATCGGCCCCTCGACGGCGCGAAAGACATCGCCGACGCAGATCCGCGCAGCAGGACGGCCCAAGGTCACGCCGCCGTTGCGCCCGCGCTGCGTGGTCAGGAAGCCGAGCTGGCCCAGGCGATTGATCACCTGCGCCAGGTGGTTCTCGGAAATCCGGCAGGTCTCGGCGATCTCGGACTTGGTGACCAGCCGGTCCTTGTGGATCGCGCAGTACATCAGCACCCGCATCGAGATCGTCGTCCGCTTCGTCAGTCGCATGTCTGTCCCTTTCGCCGGGTCGTTGCCTGTTCTCCGGACACGGGACGCGAAACGGCCCCCGGAATGCCCCCCGAATGACCAGGCGTCCGCAGATCGGTTTGCCTCAGCCGCCGCAATATGTATTTGACCCACATCAAAGGAGGGCAAAATCCCGATGCAGGACCCGTTTTTCTTCGGCTACGGCAGCCTGGTGAACCGCCGCACACATGCCTACGACCGCGCCCGACCGGCCGAGGCCCATGGCTGGCGCCGCCTCTGGCGGCATGTGGCGGGGCGCGAGATTGCCATCCTCACCGCCGTGCCCGCCGGGCCGGCAGAGCGCATCGAGGGGCTGATTGCCGCCGTGCCGGGCGGCAACTGGGCCGCGCTGGACCTGCGCGAAGAGGCCTACGACCGCCTGCCCGCCACCGAGGCGATCCGCCACGACGGCGAGGCGGGGAC
>NZ_AFPM01000105.1 GCF_000220565.1 Oceanicola sp. S124
AAGGCGACGTTTCATGACCCATCGAGTCGCATATGGCCGCAGCCGGCGACCGCAGGAGACGGGCCAGAGGTCAGCCCGAGGTCAGGCCGGGGGATGGGCCGGACAGGCCTCTTGCGCCGGGGAAGTGCCGCGAAAACCGGAAGGCAGGGGGGCTTCAGCCCTCGAAGGAGAAGTCGGGCAGGCCGCTGAAGGCCTCGCGCAGGGCGACACCCCAGCCCGAGGAGATCTCCTGGTAATAGGGATCGTCGGGCTCGATCCGCCCGACGCGGCCCTTGGTCAGGCTGCCGGTCTCGTAGATCTGGTAGTCCAGCGGCAGGGCGACCGAGAGGTTGGCCTTGATGGTGCTGTCGAAGCTGACCAGCAGCAGCTTCATCGCCTCTTCGAAGGACATCTTCGGATCATAGGCGCGCACCAGGATCGGGCGGCCGTACTTGGTTTCGCCGATCTGGAAATAGGGGGTATCCGTCGAGGCCTCGATGAAGTTGCCCTCGGGGTAGATGAGGTAGAGGCGCGGCTCTCCTCCGGCGATCTGGCCGCCGACGAGGATGGTGGCCGAAAAGGCGGCGCTGGCCTTCTGGCCGTTGTCGTCATGCTGCGAGATCACTTCGCGCAGGGTCTGCCCGATCAGCCCGGCGACCTGGAACATCGTCGGCAGGGCCAGGATGTCCGGGTTGCGCTCGTCCACGCTCTTCGAGCGTTCCTGCAGCAGGCTGATCACCGCCTGCGTCGTGGCCAGGTTGCCCGCCGTCATCAGGGTGATCGACCGCTCCCCCTCGACGTCGAAGTGGAACATCTTGCGGAAGGTCGAGATATTGTCGACGCCCGAGTTGGTGCGGGTGTCGGACATGAACAGGAGCCCCCGTTCAAGCTGCATCGCAACGCAGTAGGTCATGTGTCGAGTGGCTCCGGGTCAGATGTCCGCAAACGAGTCGGATCGCGACAGTCTATTGCTGAACCTGCAAGGAAACGCAAAGCTCTTCCGTGGCGTCGCCCTGGCGCAATCCGCGCACCGGGGCGGCCTCGGAATAGTCCCGGCCAAGGGCGACGCGGACATAGCGGTCATCCGGGCAGATCTCGTTCGAGACATCGAAGCCGACCCAGCCCAGCCCGTCGATCCAGACCTCGGCCCAGCCGTGCGCTGCCTCCTGCTGGGTCTGGCCCTCCAGCAGCAGGTAGCCCGAGACATAGCGCGCCGGCAGCCCGAGGTGGCGGGCCGCCGCGATCAGCACATGGGCCTGATCCTGGCAGACCCCCTGCCCCGCCTGGGCCGCCTCTTCGGCAGTGGTGGCGGCATGGGTCGTGCCCTTCTCGTAGCGGACCGCCTCGCCGACCAGCGACGAGAGCTGATGGATGCCGCCCAGGGTGTTCTCGGCCAGGGCCTCTTTCGCCCCGCCGGCGATCTTGCGCACGGCGGGCCCGGCCGTCGTGGCCGGGGTGGTGCAGCGATAGATCCACAGCGGCACCTTGCTGACCATGCCCACCACGCCGTTCAGGTTCTCGGTCTCGACCTCGCCCTGCGAGGTGATGGTGACGGTCTGGCCGCCCTCGTCCATCTGCACCAGCTCGACCGCGTTGCGGAAGTGATCCTGGTAGGCCACCTGAGGCGTCGCCCCCGAGACCATCGACTGCCAGGAAATCACCGTCTGCCCCGGCCCGTTGCGCGGGCTCAGACGCAGTTGCAGCAGCGCGTAATCCACCGGCCGGTCATAGGAATAGGTGGTGGTGTGGGAAATCATCAAACGCATCGGCACCCCGTTCTACCCGTAAAAGCGAAAATCTTCCTGGATCTGGCTGGCCAGGCGTCCCGTGTCCGAAATCGCGGTCTTCAGGAACTCGTGCAGGCCCTCGTCGAAGATCTCGTCGATGGTCCGCCCCGACAGACGGGCATGGGTCTGGGTCGCCATGCGCAGGCAGGGCAACTCAGCCTCGTCCGGGCCGTTCAGATAGTTCAGGTTGCCGACCAGCTTGGAATAGCAGAAGGCCAGGCTGCGCGGCATCCGCCGGTCCATGATCAGGAAATCGGCGATGGTCTTGGGGCCGATGTCGCCCTCGTGCAGCCAGCGGAAGCTGCGGAAGGCCGAGACCGAGCGCAGGATCGTCTCCCACTGGATATTGTCCATCGAGCCGCCCACATGGGCCGCCGAGGGCAGCAGGACGTAGTACTTCACATCGAGGATGCGCGCCGTGTTGTCGGCCCGTTCGACGAAGGTGCCCAGCCGGCAGAAGTCGAAGATGTCGTTGCGCAGCATGGTGCCGTGCAGCGCCCCGCGCACGAGGCTGGAATGCTGGCGCACCGAGGCCAGCACCTCGGCCAGGTTCTTCACCGAGACCGGGCGGCGCAGCTGTTCCTTCAGCGTCATCCAGGCCTCGTTCACCGCTTCCCAGACCTCGGTCGACAGCGCCGTGCGTACCATCCGCCCGTTCGAGCGCGCTGCCTCGATGCAGCTCAGCACCGAAGAGGGGTTGTCGCGGTCACGCAGCAGGAAGTTGGTCACATTGGCCTGGTCGAATTCGTCGTAACGCTCGATGAAGGCCTCGCGCGCACCGGCGGTGGTGACGATGCTTTCCCATTCGCTTTCGCTGTTGTCCCCGGCGGTCAGCGCGATGCGGAAGCCGGTTTCCAGAAGACGCGCGGTATTCTCGCTGCGTTCGAGGTAGCGGAACATCCAGAAGAGTCCGCCTGCAGTCCGTCCCAGCATGTTAACTCAGTCCCCCAGAACCCAGGTATCCTTGGTGCCGCCGCCCTGCGACGAGTTCACCACAAGCGAGCCTTCCTTCAGCGCCACCCGCGTCAGCCCGCCCGGGGTGATATGCACCCGGCCCGGCGAGACCAGCACATAGGGGCGCAGGTCGACATGACGGGGCGCGAGCCCCTTCTTGGTCATGATCGGCACGGTCGACAGCGCCAGCGTCGGCTGGGCCACGTAGTTGCCCGGCTTGGCGCGCAGCTTGGCCTCGAAGTCGGACAGCTCCTTCTTCGAGGCGGCGGGGCCGACCAGCATCCCGTAGCCGCCCGAGCCGTGGACCTCCTTGACGACGAGGTCCTTGAGGTTGTCGAGCACGTACTTCAGGCTGTCCTCTTCCGAGCAGCGCCAGGTCGGCACGTTCTTCAGGATCGCCTTATCACCGGTATAGAATTCGACGATGTCGGGCATGTAGCTGTAAAGCGCCTTGTCGTCGGCGATGCCGGTGCCCGGCGCATTGGCGATGGTTATAT
>NZ_AFPM01000104.1 GCF_000220565.1 Oceanicola sp. S124
GCATTGCGCCTCGCGCGGGATGACGGTGCGGCTGCGCGGGCGTACCGCCCATGCTTCCCTGCCCGAGACCGGCCTGTCGCCCGAGGGCGCGCTGACGCAGCTGATCACCACCCTGCCCGGCCTCTGCACCGGGCTGGACGCGGCCGCGCCCGACTTTGCCCTGGCCACGGTGACCCATGCCCGGCTGGGCGATCCCGGCTTCGGCACCACCCCCGGCAGGGCCGAGCTGCATGTCACCCTGCGCACCCAGCAGGACAGCGGCATGGAGGCCCTCGTCTCCGCCGCCGAAGCCCTGGTGCATCAGGCCGCCGGCCCCCTGGGGGTCGAGATCAGCTACCACGACATCTTCCGCCACTGCGAGAACAGCCCCGCCGCCACCCAACTATTCCTGGAAGCACTGGCGTCGGAAGGGATCCCGACGCACCCCGCCCGCGCGCCGCTGCGGGGCTCCGAGGACTTCGGGCGGTTCGGCGATGCGGCGGAAGCGGCGATGGTCCTGCTGGGCGCGGGTGATCGGCCGGCGCTGCACAATCCCGATTTCGACTTCCCCGACGCGCTGATCCCCGTCGGCGCGCGTATCTTCACCCGGCTGGGCAGCGACCTCTGCGGATGCTGAAAGGGCGCCCGAGGGGCGCCCTTTCATGTCGGACAGAAGGCTGTGGATCAGTCTTCCATGCCGTAGGTGGCGATATCCACCTTCGAGAAGATGTGTTCCTCCAGCAGGGCGATGATCACCTCCTGATCCTGGATGTCGACCTCGGCCAGGCGGGCCTTCCAGGCGTCCTGCTTCTCCATGAACTCGGCCAGGATGGCCTCGGGCTGGGCGATGCGGAAGCGCTCGGCGGCGGCGGCGGGCAGGTCCTGCAGGAAGCTGGTGTTGTAGCTGTCCAGCGCCGCAGCCAGGTCAGCCTCGGGGGCGCCGACGTTGACACCCTGTGCCCGGGCGCCTTCCAGCCCCTCGTTGCCCTGCTGCTCATAGCCGATCTCCATCCGCGCCAGGGCGAGGATCATCTGCTCCATCAGCGTGGCGCGGGTCTCTTCCGGCAGGCTGCGCCAGAACGACTTGTTGTAGACCCAGCTGGAGCCGATGATGATCCCCACCGGGATCTCGGTCACATCCGAAGAGACCTCGGCCAGCTTCGGTCCGACGGTCAGCGTGGTGGCATCGACCATGGCGCAGTCGAGCGAGCCGCGCTGCATCCCCGTGTAGACCTCGGAGAAGGGCACCGAGACGGCGATCCCGCCGATGCTTTCCACGAAGTCGACCTGGGCGGCGCCGGCGGTGCGGAACTTCTTCCCCTTGGCCTGGGCCACCGAATAGACCGGGCTGGCGCAGACGAAGTTGTAGATCGCCGTGGCGAAGCCGGGGCCGGTGACGACGCCGTTCTCGGACCACTCGGCATAGACCTCGGGGGTGTTCATGATCATGTCCGTATAGGCGAAGGCCGCCGCATAGTGGTTGTCGGACACGAAGGAGGCGTCGATCAGCAGGTTGTTCAGCGGCAGCTCGGCCGGCTGGTAACCCGGGTAGACGATGCCCACCTCGGCGACGCCATCGGCAACACCGGACATGGTGGCCTTGGGCGGCAGCAGGGTGCTGCCGTTGTAGACCTCGAACGCGATCTCGCCGCCGGTCGCCTCGGCCAAGGCCTCGTGCCACTCCATGTAGGGGTAATGGGACAGCAGGTGCGTCGGCGCGAACCACGTGGACGCGGTGTAGGTCTCGGCCATCGTCGCGGCGGGGACAATGGCGGCGGGCAGCGCCGCCAGGGCCAGCGCAGAGAGTCCGCGCCGTGCTTTCGAACCAGGTTTCATTGTTTCTCCTCCCTTGGTCATTGCGAAATCGTCGGCAGCCAGAGGCTGATCATCGGGAAGGCCACCAGCAGTCCCAGCGTCACCAGGTCGGCGGCGAGGAACCATGCGGTGCCGCGGAAGATCTCTCCCAGTGCGACGCGGTCGCCGAGGGCGCCCTTGATGACGTAGACATTCAGCCCGACCGGCGGTGTCACCAGGCCGATTTCCAGCAGCTTGACGCAGATGACGCCGAACCAGATCAGGTCGATCCCCGCCGCGTGGTAGAGCGGCAGCAGCAGCGGCAGGGTCAGCAGCATCAGCGAGACGCTTTCCAGGAACATGCCGAGGAAGATGTAGATCAGGCTGGTCAGCAGGATCAGCAGCACCGGGCGCTCGATGGCGAAGCCCAGCAGGTCTGTCATCGCTCCGGCCATGCCGCTGAGCGCGACGAAACGGGCAAAGACCGAGGCGCCGACGATGACGATGAAGATCGCCGCCGTGCCGGTGATCGTGTCGAAGACCGCGCGCGAGAAGACCCGGAAGCTGAGCGCCCGGCGGGCCAGGGCGATCAGCATGGCGATCAGCGCGCCGAGCGCCCCTGCCTCGGTCGGCGTGACGATGCCAAGGAAGATCGAGCCGATGACCAGGGCGATCAGCATCGGCAGCGGCCAGATGTCGAGGAGCGCGGCGATCTTCTCGTCCCGGGTGGCGTGGATGTCGCTGCGCGGTGCCAGTGCCGGGTTGGCCTTCACACGCAGGGTGATCAGCAGGATGAACATCGCCGCCGACAGGATCCCCGGCAGCACCCCGGCAAGGAACAGCTTGCCGATGGAGACCTCGGCGAAGATGCCGAAGAGGATCATCAGGATGCTGGGCGGGATCAGCGCCCCCAGCGTGCCCGAGACCGCGACGCTGCCGCAGGCCAGCCCCCGGTCATACTTCGCGTCCAGCATTTCCGGGATGGCAATGCGCGAGAAGGAGGCAGAGGTGGCCACCGAGGACCCGGAGGCTGCCGCAAAGAGCGCCGAGGCCACCACGGTCGAGGAGGCCAGCCCCCCGGGGATCCCGCCGAGGAAGATCCGCGCCGCCCTGAACAGCCCCCTGGTCAGCCCCGCCTCGGAGGCGATGAAGCCCATCAGCAGGAACATCGGCACCGCCGAGAGGTTCCAGTCTCCGATCAGTTCGAAGGGCACGTTCGAGGCGATGGACCACGAGGCGCGCAGGCTGGTCAGGATCCAGATGCCGACGAAACCGACGGTGCCCAGTACCACGCCGACCGGCACCCGCACGAGGATCAGCAGGATGGTGATCGCCACCCCGACAAACCCGATATCAACGCGATCCATGGCGCGCCTCCCGCAGGGCCAGGATGCCCTCTGCCTGTTTGAGAAGGACCACCAGCGCCGCCAGCACGCAGCCCGCAGGCAGGAAGAACCGGCTGGGCCAGACCTGGAATTCCCGTGCGCCGATGATCACCTCGCGGATCGCCATCGACTTCATCGCCGCTTCCCATGTGGTCCAGGCGAAGACGCCGTAGAAGGCCAGGGTGAAGAGCAGCGCCAGCACCCGGCACGCCAGTTTCAGGCGCGGGCCGAAGCGGTCATAGAGCAGGTCGACCACGATGGCCTCGTCCCGGCTTTCCACCAGTGGCAGGGCCATGAAGACCAGCGCGATCATGTAGTACGAGGCGACGATCTCGGCCGTGCCGGCCAGCGGTGTCGCGAACAGGAACTTGCCGAGGATGTCGATGCTGACCTGCACCAGCATCAGCACGGCGGCAGCCCAGGAGAACAGCGCCGCGGCGCGGGCGATCGGGGTCATCGGCGCGCCCTCCCTGCGGCACCGGGGCGGCTCATCTGCCGCTCTCCGTCTTGCGGCGGCCGCGTTCGACGAAGCGGGCCAGCCCGGCCTTGGCATCGTCGCAGGTGAAGGCGCGCTGCCCCAGTTGCGCCTCGCAGGCGAAGGCCTGGTCCAGCGGTTCCGACTGCAGCTCAAGCGCGGCTTCCTTGATCGTCTGCACCGCGATGGCCCCCAGCGAGGCGATGCGCTCGGCCACCGCCATCGCGCGGGGCAGCACCTGATCGGCGGGCAGCACCTCGTTCACCACGCCCATGCGGTAGAGGTCCTGCGCGCTCAGCCGCTCGGCCATCAGCATGATCTGCATGGCATGGGCGTAGGAGGCCTGCCGCACCAGCCGCACCAGCGTGCCGCCGGCGGGCACAAAGCCATGCTCGGGCTCGGGCAGCTGGAACAGGGCGTCCTCGGCGACGATGCGGATGTCGGTGGACAGCATGAACTCCATTCCGCCACCGATGCAGGCACCGCGCACCGCCGAGATAACCGGCTTGTAAAGCCGGATGCCCTTGGCATGGGCGGCATCCCATTCGCTGATGTCGAAACGGTCCTCGGCCAGGGCGGGGATGCTCTCGGTCAGGTCTGCCCCGACGCTGAAGGCGCGTTCCCCCGCGCCGGTCAGCACGATGGCATGGATGGCCGCGTCATCGCGGGCGCGGATATAGGCTGCGCCGAGGCCGTCATACATCGCCAGCGACATGGCGTTCAGCTTCTCGGGCCGGTCGAGGGTGATGACGGCAACCGCGCCGCGGGTCTCGTAGCGAATGCTCATCAGAGGACCCCCGCCGCCTTCAGCCGCGCCAGATCATCCGGCGACAGGCCCAGCAGGTCGCCGTAGATGCCGGCGTTGTCGGCCCCTGTGTCGGGCGCGCCGCGCATCGGGGCGCCGGGCTGGCCGGACAGCTTCACCGGGTTGCCGAACATGCGCACCATCTGTTCATCCACCGGCACGTCGACGATCATCTCGCGCGCCGCGATATGGGGGTCGGCGACCACCTCGGGGATGGTCTTGACGGCGGTCAGCGGGATGCGGTCGCCCGCCATCTCTTCCAGCTGCGCCTTGGTGTAGGGGCCGAACCATTGATCCAGGATCGGCAGGATACGCGCCTCGTAGACCGCATCGTCGAAGCGCTTCTCCATGGTGTCGATCTCGGGGTCCGTCGCCAGTTCCGGCGTCCCGAAGATCTCGCAGGAGATGCGCCAGAACTTGTCCGTGTAGCCGCCGAAGAAGACATGGCCGTCGGCACAGGGAAACTGGCCATAGGGGCGCACGAAGGGGTGGTCGTTGCCCAGGGGCGCGGCCACGTCCTGGTCCAGCGTGTAGCGGACGACGGCGTTTTCGGTCAGGCTCAGCACGCTGTCCTGCTGCGAGACGTCGACCACCTGGCCCCGCCCCGTCGCCTCGGCCTCGCGCAGCGCGGCCACAGTGCCAAGCGCGGCATAGAGCGAGGCCGAAAGGTCGCCGATGATCGTGCCGACCCGCACCGGCGCGCGGTCGGCAAAGCCGTTCATCGACCACAGCCCGCCCGCCGCCTGGCCGGTGTTGTCATAGGCAGGCCGGGAGGAATTGGGACCGCTGCGCCCGAAACCGCTGATCGCGGTATAGACCAGCGCCGGGTTCTCTTCGCGCAGCACCTCGTAGGGCACGCCCAGCTTTTCCATCGTGCCGGGGCGGAAGTTCTCGATCAGCACATGGGCCTTCTTCACCAGCGCCTTCAGCAGCGCGCGGCCTTCCTCTTCCTTGAGGTTCAGCGTGATGCCCTGCTTGTTGCGGTTGTACTGGCCGAAGAAGGCGCTTTTCTTTCCGGCGCCGGCGAAGGGCGGGAAATCGCGCGCGTAATCGGGATCCGAGGGGTTCTCGACCTTGATGACGGTGGCGCCCATGTCGGCCAGCAGCATGGCGCAATAGGGACCGGCCACCACCCGGGTGATGTCCAGGACGATGATGCCGGAAAGCGGGCCGGGCCGCGCCGACAGCCCAGCGGCCGCCGTCACGTCAGGTGTCGCGTCAGTCATTGGGTCTCCTCCATGGGGGGGTTAGTAGGCCTTGGGGCAAGGGTCATACAGGTACAGTTTGCACGATCTTCGCGAGACTGTACCGGATGGATAATCTGCACACTGAAAGCACGAGGGTGAGGGCACCACCACGTCATTTCAGTAATTTACGTTTTCTTCCAGAGCATTACGAGGACCGCGCCCGCTATCGCCCCAGCTCACGCCGCAGGAAACTGTAGAAGCGGGCGTCGTCACTTCGCGTCAGATTGATACGGAAAGAGGGACGCCGCCCCTCCTGTCCCACGTAGAAGAACTTTCCTGGCGCCAGGAAAATGCCCTTGGACAGCGCGTTGCGGGCGATCTTCGCCTCGTCGCAATGCTCAGGCAGCTGCAGGAAACTGTAATAGCCGCCACCCTCCGGATCGAACAGGCTGAGACCCATGTCCTCGATCCTCGCGCGGAAGTCGTCGCGCCGTTCGACCAGCCGTTGTGCGGTCTTCTTCAGGTGGCGCTGGTAGCGCCGGTTGCCGATCATCTCGCAGGTCAGCATCTCGGAAAACCGAGAGCTGTTGACCACCGTGACCAGCTTCAGCTCGGCCAGTTCGCGGGCGATCCGCGGCGCGGCCACCAGGTAGCCGACGCGGAAGCTGGCCGAAAGCAGCTTGGACCAGGTCGAGATCGCGATGACATTCTCGAACTGGTCCATCAGCGCCAGGGGGGTGCCCTTCTGATCGGGCAGATCGGCGAAGGGGTCGTTGTCGACCACCAGCATGCCCTGCAGCGCGGCCAGTTGCAGCACGCCATGGGCGGTCGGCAGGTCGATGGCGGTGCCGGTCGGATTCTGGCAACGCGACTGGGTGAAGAAGATCTTCGGCCGGTGGATCCGCACCAGGGTGCGCAGGTGTTCCATATCCGGCCCCGTGGTGGTGCGCGGCACGCCGATATGGTTGATCTTGGCCAGTTTCAGCTTTGCAAACAAGGGGTAATAGCCAGGCTCGTCGACCAGGACCGTATCGCCGGGCTCCAGGTAGCGGCGGATGATCAGGTCCAGCGCATGGTTGGCGCCGAAGGTGGTGACCACCTGGTCGCTGCCGATCTGCATGCCCCCGCGGCGGCATTTCTGCGTGATGACCTCGCGCAGGGCGGCATTGCCATAGGCACTGCCATAGGCGGTCTGATCGCCCTCGAAGCGTTGCAGGAAATTGCCCGTCAGCTTCTGCGGCAGCGCATCCTGCATCCAGGACAATGGCGGCCGCCCGTCACCGATCCGCACCTGCAGATCCTGGTTCAGCTGCGCGTTCAGCAATGAGACCTGGTCGAAGGCCTCTGTCATGTGATGCGGCTGCGGCTGGTCGTACCCCGGCTCGGCGGCCTGCTCGGCGACGTAGAAGCCCTAGCCATGCACCCCTTGCACCAGCCCGCGGGCCGCCAGCCTGTCATAGGCCTCGACCACGGTGTTCTTCGAGACCTCGAAATCCTCGGCCGCCCGCCGGATCGAGGGCAGCTTCTGCCCTGCCGCCAGCCCGCCCGACACGATGTCGCCGGTCAGGCTCTCGACGATCCGGTCCACCTTGCTCTTGCGCATCCCGCCTCCGCCAACTGTCCCAATACAGTGTCGGGTACAACCGGGGAATGCAACGGGGAACTGTGCCTTATGCTGCGCCGGGCACCGCGCTAGGACCGGCCCCAAAGAAGGAGGAGGCCATGGCCAGCACGCCCCAAGACACCCCCGTGAAATCCCGCATCGAGAACATGCGCAACATGGAGCCCGCCGAGCGCCGCGAGGCGGTCTGCCGCGCCGCGACGCTGGATCAGCAGGACAATGCGATCCTCTCGGGCGCCGATGTGCTGCCCGTGCATGTGGCCAACGGCATGATCGAGAACGTCGTCGGCAAGTACGAGCTGCCGCTTGGCGTGGCGACCAACTTCGTGGTCAACGGCAAGGAGTACCTCGTGCCCATGGCGGTCGAGGAACCCTCGGTCGTCGCCGCCGCCTCCTACATGGCGAAGCTGGTGGCACAGGATGGCGGCTTCACCGCCCATGCCGACCGCCCCGTCATGCGCGCCCAGATCCAGGTGCTGGGGCTGACTGACCCCTATGGCGCCAAGCAGCGCCTGTTTGAGCACCGCGAGGCGCTGATCGACAAGGCCAATTCGCGCGACAAGGTGCTGATCGGCCTCGGCGGCGGCTGCAAGGACATCGAGGTGCATATCTTCGAGGACACCCCCGTCGGCGCCATGCTGGTGCTGCACATCCTCGTCGACGTGCGCGACGCCATGGGCGCCAACACCGTCAACACCATGGCCGAGATGCTGGCCCCCGAGGTCGAGAAGATCACCGGCGGCACCGTCCGCCTGCGCATCCTGTCCAACCTCGCCGACCTGCGCATCGTCCGCGCCAAGGCCGAACTGAGCCCCGAAACGCTGGACACCAGGACGCTCAAGGGCGCCGATGTGGCCAGGGGCATCGTCGAGGCCTGCGCGCTGGCCATCGTCGACCCCTACCGCGCCGCGACCCACAACAAGGGCATCATGAACGGCATCGACCCGGTCGTCGTCGCGACCGGCAACGACTGGCGCGCCATCGAGGCGGGCGCGCACAGCTATGCCGCGCGCTCGGGCCGCTATACCTCGCTGACCCGGTGGGAGCTGTCCTCGACCGGCAAGCTGGTCGGCACGATCGAGCTGCCGATGGCGCTTGGCATCGTCGGCGGGGCCACCCGGACCCATCCGGCAGCACAGGCGGCACTGCGGATGCTGAAGATCGAAAGCGCCTCTGAACTGGCGCAGGTGACGGCGGCGGTCGGCCTGGCGCAGAACATGGCGGCGATCCGGGCCCTGGCGACCGAGGGCATCCAGCGCGGCCACATGACCCTGCATGCGCGCAACATCGCCATCACCGCCGGTGCCAGCGGCCCCGATGTCGACCGGATCGCCAGGGAACTGGTCGCGGCGGGCGACATCAGCGTCGACAAGGCGCGCAGCCTGCTGGCGGCACAATGAGCGCCGCGCCCCGGGACGCGGTCACGATCTACGAGGTCGGGCCGCGTGACGGGTTGCAGAACGAGGCGCGGCAGGTGCCCGCCGCGCAGAAGATCGCGCTGGTCGACCTGCTGAGCGCCGCCGGGCTGCCGAAGATCGAAGTGACCAGCTTCGTCTCGCCCAAGTGGGTGCCGCAGCTGGCCGATGCCTCGGAGGTCATGGCGGGGATCACCCGCCGTGACGGCACCGGCTACGCGGTGCTGGTGCCGAACGAGAAGGGCCTGGCCCGTGCCATCGAGGCCCGCCCGACCGAGATCGCGGTCTTTGCCTCGGCCTCGGAGGGGTTCAGCCGCAGGAACATCAACTGTTCGGTCGCCGAAAGCCTCGCCCGTTTCGCACCAGTCTTCGCAGGGGCCAGAAAGGCCGGTCTGCCGGTGCGGGCCTATGTCTCCTGCGTGACGGACTGCCCCTATGACGGGCCTGTGGCGCCCGATGCGGTGGCCGGTGTCGCAGCGCGGCTCAGCGAGATGGGCGCCTTCGGGATCAGCCTGGGCGAGACCCTCGGCCGCGCCACCCCCGACCGGGTGGCCGACATGCTGAAGGCGGTGACCGCCCGCGTGCCCGCCGCGCAGCTGGCCGGGCATTTCCACGACACCGACGGTCATGCCCTGGCGAATATCGAGGTCAGCCTGGCCGCCGGTCTGCGGGTCTTCGACAGCTCGATCGGCGGGCTGGGCGGCTGCCCCTATGCCCCCGGCGCCCGGGGCAATGTCGCGACAGAGGCGGTGGTCGACCTGCTGCAGGCCGCAGGTTTCGCGCTGCCCCTCGACCGGGAGGCCCTGCGGGCCGCGCGCGCCCTCGTCGCCGATCTGTCGCGCGCGGCTTGACCTCCTCCTATTTTACCGGCTGGATCTGAACGGCCCGCGGCATCTTCGCGGGCCGTTCCTGTTTGGCGGCCCCTCAGATTGTTGACAGTTGACAGAGAGGCTGACCCCGCTAGGATCCGCAAGAGCCCCGGCCGCGGCCGGACAGACCATCAAGGAAGATCCCATGACCATCACCCGCATCGAACCCGGCCCCCGGATGAGCCAGGCCGTCGTGCACAACAACACCGTCTATCTGGCAGGCCAGGTCGGCCATGGTGACAGCGTCGCCGCGCAGAGCCGCGATGCCCTGGCGCAGGTCGACAGGCTGCTGGCCGAGGTTGGCTCGAGCAAGTCGAAGATCCTCACCGCCACCGTCTGGCTGGCCGACATGGCCGATTTCGCCGAGATGAACAGCGTCTGGGATGCCTGGGTCGATCCGGCGAACCCGCCGGCCCGTGCGTCGGGCGAGGCCAAGCTGGCCACCCCCGACTACCTCGTCGAATTCCTGATCATCGCCGCTGTCGACTGATCCCCTACCGAAAGACCTGCCCATGTCCCGATCCTTCGTCTCCTACGATGACGCCATTTCCCACGTCACCTGGGAGGGCGCCATCGAGGCGCTCAGATCGGGGCATGAGCGCCCGAAGGCCCAGCTGGGCGACCTGTTCCACGGCCCCGCCACGGGCACCTTGCTGACCCGCGCCGCCTATATCCCCGGCCTCGGCTACGGGGTGAAGGCGGTGACGGTCTTCGACGGCAATCCCAAGCTGGGACTGGACACCGTGCAGGGCGCCATGATGGTCTTCGAGCCCGAGCACGGCGCGCTGTCCGCCGTCATCGACGCCCCCCTGATCACCGAGCTGAAGACCGCCGGAGACTCTGTCCTCGGCGCGCGCCTGCTGGCACGGGCCGACAGCCGTCACCTGCTGGTGGTCGGCGGCGGCACCCTGGCGCGTAACCTGGTGAAGGCCTATCGCGCCGCCTTCCCGGCGCTGGAAACCGTCTCGGTCTGGACCCGGCGCCCCGAACAGGCGAAGGCCCTGGCCGAAGAAATGGCCGCGCTTGGCCATCCGGTGCAGACGGTCAGCGACCTGCAGGCGGCCTGCGGCGCGGCGGATATCATCTCGACCGCGACCATGGCGCGGGAACCGGTGATCCACGGCGACTGGATCAGACCGGGCACCCATGTCGACCTGATCGGTGCCTACAAGGCCGACATGCGCGAGGCCGACGATGCGCTGCTTGCCCGCGCCCGCCTCTTCGTCGACAGCCGCGACAGCACCATCGGCCATATCGGAGAGCTGATGATCCCCATGGCCGCCGGGGTGATCGGCGAGGACGATGTGCTGGGCGATCTCTACGATCTCGTCCCCGGCACCTGTGGCCGCGAGAGCGCCGATGAGATCACGGTGTTCAAGAACGGCGGCGGCGCCCATCTGGACACGATGATCGCCACCTATGTGGCCGCGGCGCTGCCAAAGGACTGAGGCTCAGCACTCGACCGTGACATCGCCATCGGGCAGGGCCTGGCACAGCAGGGCCTGCCCCTCGACCAGGTCAATGGACTGCATGTCGGGATGATCGACCCGCCCCGCGATCAGCCGCTGCGCGCAGGACTGGCAGTCGCCCATGCGGCAGGAATAGGCCACGTCGACCCCCTCGGACACCGCCAGATCCAGCAGCGTGCCGGCCTCGGGCGTCCAGGTCGCCGTCTTCTTCGACTTCGAGAAAGTGACCTGCGCGGGCCTGCGCCCCTCCAGCGCCTGCGACAGGGCGCCGCCGCCCGTGGCCTCGAAGGCCTCGCTGCGCACGGCCTTTGGATCGGCGCCAAGCGCCACCAGATCGCGGGTCAGGTCAGCCATGAAATCCAGCGGCCCGCAGAGGTAGTAATCCGCCCCCGCCGGATCGGTCAGCCCGGCCAGCGTGGCGGCATCAAGGCGCCCCCTGTGGTCGGGCGTCTCGCCCGGTTCGGGGCGGGAATAGGCGGTGAAACAGCGGATGCCGGGGTGGCCGGCGATGCGCGTCGCCACCTCCTCGCGGAAGAGGTGATGCGCGCCGTTGCGGGCACCGTGGACGAACCAGACCTTGCGCGGGGCCTCCTCGGCGGCGAGGGTGTCAAGCATCGGCAGCAGCGGGGTGATCCCCACCCCGGCCGAGACCAGCACCACCGCCCGCCCCGGCGCGCTGTCCAGCACGAAGGAGCCCGCGGGAATGCCCAGCATCACCGGATCGCCGACCTTCACGAGGTCATGCAGGGCGTCCGACAGCCCGCCCTTGCCCAACCGCCGGATCGTCACCCGCAGGCTGCGCGCCCCGGGCCGGGCCGAGACGGAATAGCTGCGCCGCCGCGGCAGCCCTGCCGGATCCTCGGGCAACGAGACCGAAACATACTGCCCCGGCGCCACGGGCCCCAGCGGGGCGGCATCATCGGGGATCAGGGTGAAGGACTTCACCTCGGGCGCTTCCTGCGTGATCCCGGTGCAGAGGAACCGGCGGCGACCGCTCCAGCTTTGCGGCGTCGCGCGCTGCCAGAGCCGCGCGCGGGAAAAGGAGGCGGTGCAATGCAGGTAGACCTCGCGCGGGGCCAGAACCATTTCGCGGTTGGTCGTGCGGTAGCTGCCGTTGAGCCGCAGCAGGTCGGTGCGCCCCGGCGCGGCGGCCAGCGCGCCGATATCGCCCTCGGGGTCCAGCGCGACATCCGTGGGGCGGGGCAGGTGCAGCAGGGTGCCGTGCTGCGACAGGCTCGGCGCGCCCTCGGCAACAAGATCCATGACGATGCGCCCGGCCTGCATCCGGGCGATGACCAGCAGGCGCACATCCTCAAGCAACTGACGGCTGCCGGGGCCGACCCCGCGCGCGACCTTCTCCTGAACGATCACGCTTGAGGTGCCGTAGGAGGCCCGCAACCCGGCGCGGCTCAGCGCGTCTTCCTCGGCGGCGTCCTTCAGCACCGGCGACAGGCCAAGCGAATCGAAATGCGCGCGGTCCTCGGCCAGCAGCGACAGGGCATCCAGCGGCGGCTTGCGCCCCTCGGGACCGATCCAGAACCCGGCGCGGCGGAAGGCCTGCGTCTCGACCATCTCGACCTGCGAGGGGGTCAGCACGAGGGCGCTCAGCGCGGGGGTCTCGTCTGCCGGGAAGGCGCGCAGCACCTCCGGCCCGGTCGAGACCTCGGCCCGCGCGTTCAGCCGGACGAACCTGTCCTCGCCCTCGCGCATCAGCAGCAGGGCGACCTGCGGATCGGCCAGCACGTTGCCGAGGGTATCCAGCCGCTTGTTGCCCTTGAAATCGGGCAGCAGCAGGCGACCCTCGGCGTCGATGCGCAGCGCAGAGGGCTGGCCGGCCCGGGGCGACACGTCGAGATGCCCCGCGCCATTGCGCGAGGCGATGAAGAGAAGGGGAGAGCCCGCGATGAAGTCCCTCTGGTCCTGATCCATGGTCTCTCTCCTTCGTCTTCTGGCCGGCCTTACGAGGGCAGCACCGGGTCCACCGGCAGGATCTGCCCGATGGCGCGTTCCAGTGCCACACCGGCCTGCAACAGGCGCTGATCCTGATGACGGCCCGCCAGCAGCTGCACGCCCATCGGGCGACCGGGGCGGGTGTTGACCGGCACCGACAGGCCCGGCAGGCCCAGCGTCGGCGTGCCGCTCATCGGAGCGGTGGCGCGGCGGAACCAGTCGTAATCCAGATCCGGGGTCACGTCATGTTCGGCCGGCATCGGCTTGGTCCAGGTGACGGCCGTCACCAGCAGCGGGCAGTCTTCGAAGAACATCTGCCACTTGCGCAGCAGCTCGGACCGGCGGGCGTACATCTTGAGGAAGCCGTCACGGGTGTCGACCTCGGGGATACCGTCGGTGAGGACCTTGTAGGACAGCTTCATCTTCCAGTCGCCATGCTCTTCCATCAGCAGGCCAAGACCCGCGCGCATCTCGTTGCCGAGCGAAAGCAACCAGAACTCCATCGCCTCCCAGAGCGAGGGCGGCGTGACCTCGACCACCTCGTAACCGGCATCGGCCAGCATCTCTCCGGCCTGACGGATCGCGGCCGAGACCTCGGGGTCGACGGGGCCCTCGTCGGTTTCGGCGTGGATCGCCACCTTGCAGGGGCCATGTTCCGGCGTGCGGAAGGTGTCGCCTGCGGGGATCTGCCAGATATCGCGGGGGTCATGTCCCGACATGGCCTGGGTCGAGATCCAGATGTCCTCCATGCTGCGGGCCAGCGGGCCCTGCACGGCGGCCATCTGCGAGACGATGAACCGCTCGGCGACCTGGCTGGGGTTGAAGGCGGGCACCAGCCCGGCGGTCGGACGCAGCCCGTAGATGCCGTTGCAGAAGGCCGGGTGACGGACCGAGCCGCCGATGTCGTTGCCGTGCCCCATGGCGCCGATGCCCGCCGCCGTGGCCGCGCCCGCGCCGCCTGAAGAGCCCCCGGCGGTGATCGCCGGATCATGGGGGTTCAGGGTCTGGCCGTGCAGGTCGTTGCTGGTGAAGCCGCGCATGGAATAGCAGGGCGTGTTGGTGCGCCCGATGATCACCGCGCCGCCCGCCTTGAGGTTGCGCACGACCGAGCCGTCCTCGGGCGCGATCATGTCCTTGTAGGCCACGACACCGTTGGTGGTGGCGCGCCCGCCGTAGTCGGCGTTGATCTTCACCGTCACCGGAACACCATGCAGCGGCCCAAGGGGGCCAGTGCGGCGCAGGGTGGCATCGGCGGCCTTCGCGGCGGCCCGGGCGTCCTCGTGCAGCGTGTCGACGACGGCGTTCAGCGGCTGGTTCACCGCATCCATCCGCGCCAGCGCGCTTTCGGTGGCTTCGAGGCTGGTGAAATGCCCGGCGGCGATACCGCGGGCAAGGTCGGCGGCGCTCAGGCGCCAGAGGTCATCGCTCATTGTCTTGCTTTCTCGAAATCTGTCCGGGGACCGCTGTCGCGGTCAGCCCGCTGCTTGAACCTGGCGACCGGCAAAGAAATCCCGGCCCGGCACCGCCTCCAGCAGGCGCCGCGTGTAGTCCGAGGTCGGCGCCTCGAAGAGCTGTTGCGCCGTCGACTGCTCGACGATGGTGCCGCGCTGCATGACGACGATCCGGTCGGCGATTTCGCGCGCGACCCGCAGGTCGTGGGTGATGAAGAGCATCGTCAGCCCCATCTCGGCCTTCAGCTCCGAGAGCAGCTCCAGCACCTGCGCCTGCACCGAGACATCCAGCGCCGAAACCGCCTCGTCCGCGATCAGGAAGGTGGGATCCAGCGCCAGCGCCCGCGCGATGCAGATCCGCTGCCGCTGCCCGCCCGAGAACTCGTGCGGGAAGCGATCCAGCGCCCCGGCGCCCAGCCCCACGCGGACCAGCCACTTTTCGGCCGCGGCCACGGCTTCGGCGCGGGAGGTGCCGAAGGCCATGGGGCCGCGGATGATGCTTTCCCCGACCTTCAAACGCGGATCGAGCGAGGCATAGGGATCCTGGAAGACGATCTGCGCCCGGCGGCGGAACTGGCGCAGCTCTTCGCGCCGGAGGCCGCGCACGTCGGTGCCGTCGAACAGGATCTGTCCGCCGTCCGGCTCGATCAGGCGCAGCACCATGCGGGCCAGCGTCGACTTGCCCGAGCCGCTTTCCCCGACCACCGCCAGCGTATCGCCCTTGGCAATCTGCAGGTCGATGCCCTGGGCCGCCGCCACCGTCCGCCTGGGGCTGAACAGCCCGCTGCCGGTGGTGAAGGTCTTCTGCAACCCCTTGATTTCCAGCAGGGGCGCCGCGTCCGAGACCCCTGCCATGGCAGAGCCGCGACCAGGCACCGCGTCCAGCAGGGTGCGGGTATAGTCTTCGGCGGGCTGGTGCAGCACCTGCGCCGCCGGACCCTGTTCCACCACCTTGCCGTGCCGCAGCACGCAGACCCGGTCGGCGATAT
>NZ_AFPM01000103.1 GCF_000220565.1 Oceanicola sp. S124
CCAAGGTGCTGGGCGGCTGGATCCTGCACCGCGCCTTCCAGAAGGCGGGGGTTCAGCCCGACTTCCTGATCGGCTTCTCCTCCATCGCCGAGGTCATCGGCTCGGGCGGGCAGGGCAACTACGTCGCCGCCAACGCCTTCCTGACCGCGCTGGCCCGCTACCGCGACAGCCTTGGCCTGAACGGCACCGCGATCAACTGGGGTGCCATGGCCGAGTCGGGCTTCGTCGCCCGCTCGGACGGCATGGCCAGCTACCTGGAATCGGTCGGCCTGCATGGTCTGAGCGACCAGGAAACCGACATGGGCATGGAGCTCGCCGTTTCCCGCGACGTGGCGGGCTTCTGCTATGCCAAGGCCGACTGGGGGCAGATCGCCCGGGCCAACACGGCGCTTGGCGGCAGCCCCCGCATGGCGCCGCTGTTGCAGAAGGACGGCTCGGGCGGCGGCGAGGTGCGGGCACGCCTGATGGCGCTGACCGGGGCCGAGTTGCGCGCCGAGGCCATCGAGTTCCTCAAGGACGAGGTCGCCAACGTGCTGAAGATCGACAAGGCGACGATCCAGTCCGACCGGCCGATGTCCGAGCTGGGGCTCGACTCGCTTTCGTCCTTCGAGTTGAAGATGCGCGTCGAGACGGCGCTTGATTTCTCGATGCCGGTGTCGCGATTCCTGGCGGCGCCCTCGATCGACGAATTCGCCACGATCCTCGAAGAGGAGATCGCCGCGATGGTCGAGGCCGAGGCAAATGCCGCCATTGCGCAAGAGGCCGGCGCCGAGGGCGAGGACAGGGGTGAGGAGAGCCAGCGCGGCGTTCTCGGCTCTGACCGCCAGATGGGGCTGCTGCGTGCCTCGCTGGCGCCGATGAACTCGGACGCCGGGCGGCTGTCGCTGTTCCATGTGCTCACCGCGCCGATTGCCACCGATCTGGCCGCCGCCTCGGGGGCCATGGCCGTGCTGGCCGACCGGCACGCCCTGCTGAAGCTGCGCCCCGAGGGCGCGGGCGAGGCGCTGGCGCTGCAGCTAGATGGGGCGCCGCAGGTGCTGGAGACCCTGCCTTGGGTGCCCGACGTGGCCGCCGGTCAACTGGTCCTGCTGGGGGTCGGCGCGCGAGAGGTCACGCTGATGCTGCATCAGGCGGTCGGCGACCTGGACTCGGCCAGGCTGCTGTTGGCAGAGCTCGAGACGTTGCTCGCGGGTGGCACCCTGGCGCCAGCCTGTCCGGCGGCGGCGGTGACCGCAGCCCTGTCCGGCGCGCACTACGACGAGGACAGTGCCGAGGGGCAGAACGACCGTGCCTTCTGGTGGTACGCATTGCGCGCCGGGGCAGGGCAGGTGCCCTTCGACCGGCGTGCCCGCGCCCTGCTGCCCGTCGGCCTGGGCCGGGATCGCGGCGCGGCGGCGGTGACCCGCATCCCGCTGGCAGCGCCGCAGAGCGAACCGGCCCTGTTGCTGGACTTTGCGCGCGCGCTGCGCCGGGCCACCGGCTCGACCGGCAATGTGCTGATGACCCGCATCGAGGCGACGCGGCAGCAGCTGCCCGAGGGTGCTGCGGTCGGTCCCTTCGAGGTCGATCAGCCGGTGCTGGTGGAAACCGACCTGCCCGAGAAGCTGGCGCTGGCGCGGCTGACGCGGGTGCTGGCGGCGGCGTCGGGCCATGGCCGCTTCGGCAGCACCGCGGCGGCGAAGGTCTTCACCAGGCAGATCCGGGGCTGGAACGGGCACCCCTTCCAGATCGCGGTGTTGCGCGGCGGCGCGGCCTCGGCCTCGGCGGTGGCAGGCTACGACCTCGTGCTGGAGATCGGCGAGGACGAGCTGCGCCTTGTCCGCGACGTCGACGTGGTGACCGAGGCCCAGGCCGAGGCCATTGCCCTGGCCCTCAGCCCCGAGGCCGTCCCGGCCGAGTGATCTCGGCGCCTGGGAAACAGCTCCGTCCGGTCGGTGACCGGGCGGAACCCGATCAACGCGGGGACGCCGGCGAAGCCCGCCGGACCGTCAGGACGGCAAGGAACCACGGAAGAATGGACATGGGTGTGATCTCTGCGGATCTGGTGCCGGTCAGCCTGTGGCAGCACTATCAGATCCGCCAGCTGACCGATCCGACCTGCACGCCGGTCAGCGCGCGCCGCTGGTTGCCGGCCTTCGCGACCCAGGTCCGGCCACTGGCCGACCGGGGACGCCTGGGCCGTGCGTTCCAGAAGCTGGTGCGGCGGCACGATCCCCTGCGGATGCGTTTCGTGCAGGAGGATGGGCGCTGGCAGGGCGTGATGAACCCGGTCAGCGATTACCAGCTGACCGAGATTGACCTGACCGAGATCGCCGACGACACGGCCTTCCAGGCCGAGGTTCAGCGTATCGCCCGGCAGCCGATGGACATCCTCGAGAGACAACTCGTCGAGCTGATCCTGCTGACATGCGGCAGCCGGGGCGACGTGGTGGTCTGGCGCATCCACCATGCGCTGACCGATGGCTACGGCATGGTCGTGCTGGCCGAAGACCTGTTCAAGTACATGCTGGGCCTGCCGATCCCCGGTTCGGCGGTGTCGCACCAGGATTACCTGGCCCGCTGGCAGGCTCCGCCCGCGCCCGAGGTCGGTCGTCGCGCCAAGGGGCTGTCTCCGCTGCATCTTCAGGTCGGCTTCCGGGATACGCTGGGCCTGACGGCACGGGTCAGCTCCGAAAGCGCCCGGCGGCTGACGGAGAGGGCGGCCGAGCGCGGCCTGCTGCCGCGGGATCTTGTATTTGGGGCATGCCTGGAAGGCCTCTGCCAGATCTGCGGCATGGACTGGCTGATCTACAGCTTCGCCCCCACCCGGACTGGGCCCGCCCTTGCCAGCTATTGCGGCGATCACACGCTGGATCCCTTCGCGATCTGCCGCGCCGATGGCGGGCAGGATGCCTTCGACCGGGCCGGCCGGGTCTATCGCGGCGTGCTCGAGGCCATCGCGCATCTGCCTGCCAACTCCGCCCGGCGCGGCAGCCGGCTGGAGCGGCAGATGATTGACGCAGGGGCATATCCCCGCCAGTTTGCCACCTGTTCGCCCCGGCCACCCGCCGCGAGAAGACCTCGGTCTTCAAGCGCAGCTTCGAGATCCGGCCTGCGAGACCATGCGCTTCGGAGCGCATTCCTTCACGCCGCTCGCCATCGATCGCGAGGTGGACACCATTGACGAGTTGCAGGTGATCGGAATGGACGATCTGGAGACATGCGCCTTCGGGCTGGGCTGGGATATCGACGCCTATACCCCCGCCGAGATGGAAACCCTTTCCCAGGGCATCTGCGACCTGCTGGCGCTGGACCTGATCGGCGCGGAGATCCGCTGATGTCGAAACGCCCCGTTGCCCCCGTTGCCCTCGTCGATCCCGCCCGCATGGTGCCCGCCAATCCGCGCGACTATGACTATTCGCCCAACATGCCCAGGCTCTGGCATGGCATGACCTTCGCCGCCTGGCGGCAGATGTCGCGCGGCCAGTGGGCCAACCGGGCGCATATCCGCCCCGGCCTCTTTGCCTCGGTCACCGCGCTGAGCCTGGGCAATTCGCTGATGGCGGCGCTCAGCCAGGCGGTCCACGGACGGGCCCTTGCGCGGGTGAGGATCGAGCCCGATCCGGTCTTCGTGCTGGGCTTCTGGCGCTCGGGCACCACCTGGCTGCACCAGCTTCTGTCCAACGATCCGCGTTTCACCGCCCCGACCTCGCTGCAGGTCTTCATGCCGGAAAGCTTCCTGGTGCTCAGCCCGGTCATGCGGCGGCTCGAGAGGCTCTGGCTGCCGGAACACCGGCCGATGGATGCCGTGGCGCTCGAGGCAGATACCTCGGAGGAAGACGAGGTCGCGCTGGCTGTGGCCGGGGCGGCCTCGATCATCCGCACCCTGTCCTACGGCAATACCGCGGACCCCCGGGTGACCTGGGACCTGGAGGGTCTGCCCGAGGCCGACCGCCAGCACTGGCGCGATACCTGGATCCGCTTCCTGACCAAGGTTCAATACACCGCGCCGGGCAAGCAGCTGCTGTTGAAGTCCCCGGCTCATACCATGCGCATCGCCGAGGTGCTGCGGCAGTTCCCGAATGCCAAGTTCATTCATATCGTGCGCGATCCCTACGCGGTGGCAGCCTCCTACCTGCATTCCTCCGAGGCGATGACGGCCACCCAGACCGTGCTGAAGGTCATGCCCGACCCGGAGGAGCAGCTGGACGGCGCCCTGCGGGTGCTGCCCGAATTCCACCAGGCCTTCGACCGGCAGAGGCACCTGATCCCCGAGGGGAACTATACGCTGCTGCGCTACGAGGACCTGCGCGAGAACACCAAGCCGGTGCTGCGCCAGGCCTATGCGGACCTGGGGCTGGACAGCTTTGCGGCCATCGAGCCGGGGCTGGACCGCATGATCGAGGCGCGCCGGGGCTACAAGGCCGGCAAGCCAAGGCTCCCCCCTGCGCTGGCCGCGCGGATCGAGCAGGAGTGGGCCGCGTACTTCCAGCGCTACGGCTACTCCACAAGGACCTCAGAGTGACTGACAGGGCATCATGACAACATCCGACCGGGTCGCGGACTTCCTTCTGCGCCACCTCAAGAAACTCAGCGCCCTCGTGGTGGTGATCGTGCTGGCACTGGCGGCGGGCATTCCCGCGCTGCGGTTCTCGGCCGACAACGCTTCGTTCTTCGGTCGCGACAACCGGGAAACCCGCGACCTCGAAGAGCTGTCGAACCTCTACACCGGGTCCAGCGGCTTCCTGATCATGGTCAAGCCCCCCGAGGGCGAGATGTTCCAGGTACAGACGCTGGAAGCGCTGAAGCAGATGACGGCAGATGTCTGGCAGGCGCCCTTCGCGTTGCGCGTCGACTCGCCGGCCAACTTCAACCACAGCCGGACCGAGGGTGATGACATCCTCGTCGAACCCTTGCTGGACGAGTACGCCGAGGTGACCCCCGAGGTCGCCGCGCGGTTCCGAGAGGTGGTTTCGGGCAGTGCCGAGCTGCGCAACCGGCTGGTGGCCGAGGACCTGAAGGCCTATGGCATCTCGCTCAACACCGTGCTGTCGGATGACTTCGAGGCGCGGCGGGACGAGTTGCTGACCTATCTGGACCAGATGAAGGCGGATTGGGCCGAGCGCTACCCGGGCTACGAGATCCGCATGACCGGCGATGTGCTGGGCGGGCTGACCCTTGCCGAGGCGGCCAGGCAGGACATCCTGACGCTGGTGCCGATCGCCTTCCTGCTGGTGATCTCGCTGCTGCTCTACTTCCTGCGGGTGCCGCTGGCGGTCGGTGGCGCGGCGGTGGTGGTGCTGTTCGGCACGCTGGCCACCTTCGGCTTCACCGGTTTCCTCGGCATCGAACTGACGGCGGGCACGGCGATCTCGCCGATGGCGGTCATGGTGCTGACGGCGGCCTCGTGCATCCACCTGATCCTCAGCTGGTTCCGAGAGCTGGACCGTTCCGACCGCGCCGCCGCGCTGCATCACGCGGTTTCCGAGAACCTGGCGCCGGTGCTGGTGACCACGGTGACCACGGCGATCGGGTTCCTCGGCCTCAATTTCGCCGAGGCGCCGCCGTTGCAGGACATGGGCAATATCGTCGCCTTCGGGCTGATCATCGGCATGTTCGCCAATTTCACCATCCTTCCGCTGGCCCTGCGCGCCAGCCGGGCCCGGGGGGGCGACCGTCTGCCGCTGCGCGAAGGGATGATGCGGCGCCTGGCCGATCTGGCGATCCACCACCGTCGTGGCTGGATCTTCGGCTTCCTGGCGCTGATCCTGGTCTCTGTCTTCGGTGTGACGCGGATCGGATACGACGACAGCCTGGTGCGCTACTTCGATGACCGGTTCGAG
This sequence comes from Oceanicola sp. S124, assembly GCF_000220565.1. GTDB lineage: Bacteria > Pseudomonadota > Alphaproteobacteria > Rhodobacterales > Rhodobacteraceae > Pseudooceanicola. Next base: position 5,823 of record NZ_AFPM01000103.1, read on the forward strand.
TTCCGCCAGGATTCCGATGCCATCCAGCAGCACCTGACCGGGCTCGACAACCTGCAGTTCTCGTTCACCGCGCCCGAGGGGGCCTCGGTCTTCGATCCGGACTTCCTGCGTGACATCGACCGCTTCACCACCTGGATCGAGACCCAGGACAACGTGGTCGGCGTCACCAGCCTGACCCAGATCATCAAGCGGCTGAACATGTCGATGAACGACGATGACCCCGCTTTCGAGACCATCGGCGACAGTCGCGAGGCCAATGCCCAGCTGATGATGTTCTACGAGCTCTCGCTGCCCGTCGGGCTGGACCTGAACTCGTCCATCGACGTCGACCGGCAGAGCACCCGCGTGGTGGTGCTGATGCGGGCCGAGCACAGCGACGAGGTGCGCCAGCTCGGAGAGGCCGCCGAAGCCTGGATGGCGGCGAACACGCCCGCGACCCAGGCCCATGCGGCGGGGATCTCCTTTGCCTTCTCGACCGTCTCCGAGCGCAACAACTCGCAGATGCTGGCCGGGTTGCTGCTGGTGCTGGTGCTGGTCTCGCTGATCATGATGGCCACCCTGCGCAACATCCGCATGGGGCTGATCAGCCTGGCGCCCAACCTGCTGCCGGCGATCATCGCCTTCGGCCTCTGGGGGATCACCTTCCGGGACGTGAACCTGGGCTCGACCGTGGTCACAACCATGACATTCGGGATCGTGGTGGATGACACCGTCCACTTCCTGATGCACTATCTGGACGGACGGAAGAAGGGACGCTCCACGGTCGACGCCCTTCACGAGACCTTCCGCGTCGTTGGGTCTGCCGTGATCGTCACCTCCATCTGCCTGGCGATCGGGTTCATGACCATGGCGACCTCGGGCTTTGCCATCAACCAGCACCTTGGCGCGCTGACCGCCATCGTGATCGGCTTCGCCCTGCTGGCCGATCTGCTCTTTCTTCCCGCACTGCTTCTCAGCTTCGACAGGACCAGGACATAATGTTTACCACGCTCATCGCCCGAACCACCGCTCTCGTTGCGGTGCTTGCCCTCGGCCTGGGGGCCGCCAGCGCCGAAACCACGCAGGAGAAGGGGCTGCGCATCGCACAGCAGGTCGGCCAGGAACCCGGCTTCCGAGACCAGGCTGCCCAGGGAGAGATGATCCTGACCACCCGCAACGGGCAGACCAGCACGCGCCGTTTCGAGGCCCGCTCGGTCGAGACCGGCCCGGACGAGGGGCGCTCGGTGCTGACCTTCCTGTGGCCCGGCGACATCCGCAACACCGCGTTGCTGACCCATTCCCACGCCGGCGGGCAGGACGATGACCAGTGGCTCTACCTGCCGGCGGTCTCGAAGGTGCGGCGGATCACGTCCTCGGGGCGGTCCGGCTCGTTCGTTGGGAGCGAATTTGCCTACGAGGACATGGTCGACCAGGATTCCGACAAGTACGACTTCAACTGGGTGCAGACCGCGCCTTGCCCGGCGGGGGGCAGCTGCGACGTGATCGACCGCTTCCCCAAGGGCAGCTCTGCCTACAGCTTCGAGCGGGTCTGGATCGACCAGGCGCGGCACCTGATCCAGAAGGTCGAATACTATGATCGCCGCGAAGCCCACCTGAAGACCATGGTGGTTTCGGGCTATCGGCAGCACCAGGGCAAGTACTGGCGCGCCTCGAGAATGGAAATGAGCAATCATCTCACCGGCAAGGGCACGACGCTGACTTGGGACAATTTCCGTTTCAATCAGGGCGTCAATCCCAATGACCTCACGGTCAATTCCCTGCGCAAGGGTCTGTGACCCCCCGAAAGCCATTGATCAGCTCCGGGCCCGGCGGTTCCCTCGCCGGGCCCGCAATGCGTTGAGCATGCGAAAACGTCCTGAAAATAGACGGCAAAGGTGGCCTGTATACAACTTCTGAGTGTCGATTGTGGCATCGGCGCATCGGATCTTCCGTACACGCACGAATTGTCCAGATTAAGCGTGTGCCATTGGCCCGGAACGCTAAACCTGCTGCCAATCAGAGACTGGAGTGATTTATGTCGATTCTCTCGGGGGGAAAGTCCGCGGCAATTTCCGCAGGATTTATCTGCGCGGCACTGGCGGGACAGGCGCAGGCGCAGGATGCGAGCATCAATGCCAGCGTGACCTTCGGGGTGCGCCACTACTTCGAGGACGGGCTTTATGCCAACCAGTCCGACAGCGGGCCGGAAGGGTCGCTGGAATTGAACATCAACGGGTCCCAGCCGCTGGGGACGGGGCAGCTCAACTTCGATCTGAGCGGCCTTGTCGAGAGCACCGGCACCCGCAACATGTTCAATCCGGCCGAGCTGAACTACTCGGCCAGCTTCGGCAACTGGAGCCTGCTGGCAGGCTACCACACCGAGAACTGGGGTGTCGCAGAAAGCCGGTCGGTCATGAATGTCATGAACCCGACCAACAATGCCGACCCGATGATCGAGGACTCGCTTCTCGGCACGCCGATGGTCAACCTGAACTACTCGACCGCGGTCGGCACGTTCAGCGCCTATGCCCTGCTCGGCTTCACCGAACCGACCTATGCCGACGGCGATGGCGCGCGGTTCCGCTCGCCGCTGGAATGGGACTCCTCGCGCGCGGAATACGAAGAGAGCGAGAACGAGCGCAAGGTCGACCTGGCGCTGCGCTACTCGGGCTTCTTCGACATCGGCGGCGGCTCGCTTGACCTTCAGGCGACCTATTTCAACGGCACCAGCCGCGAGGCCGTCGGCCTGCCGGGCTGTGTCGCCTCCTTCGGCACCGTCACCGAGGCGATCTGCAACCAGGCCAACGAGCTGATCAAGCTGGCCTATGAAGCGGGGCTCGACCTGGACCTGGGCGGTCTCGACCCGGATACTTCGATCATCGACGACATCCTCGACCTGATCGACCCGGACCTGGCCGACGACCTGCTGGCGCTGTTGTCGAACCAGCCGGTGCTGGGGGTCGTTCCCTATTACCAGAAGGTCGAGCAGTTCGGCCTCTCGGGCGTCTATGCGATCAACGACCTGCAGCTGCGGTTCGAAGCGTCCCACCACGAGACTTCTTCCGGGGACTACCTGTCGGCCGTGGTGGGGGGCGACTACACCTTCAACAACTTCTTCGCCGGCAAGGGCGACCTGACCGTGGCGGTCGAATATCTCTATGATGACCGCAGCCCGGTGCAGCCGCTCACCGTCTTCGAGAACGACGTCTTCCTCGGCCTCAACTATCGCTTCAACAATACCAACGCGACCGAGCTTAAGATGGGTGTCTTCCATGACATCGACAGCCAGGCGCGCCTCTACACCCTCGGCCTGAGCACCCGCCTGACGGATGCGACCAGCATCCAGATGAACGCCACCCATGTCGACACAAACGGCTTCAACGATCCGCTGGCCTTCATCGACAACGACAGCTTCCTCGAGCTGAAGTTCACCAGCTACTTCTGATCCGCGACCCGTCTGCGGAAAGGCGCCCTCCGGTCCAGGCCGGGGGGCGTTTTCGTTTGCGTGGGGGGAAGGTGTTGACTTCTACATCCGGCTTTGACAGATACGTAATATCATTACACCACCAGGGCCCGGCGGCCCGGCAGGAGCAACCGATGGCCCAGCCCGACATGACGCGCATCGAGGCCGCTGGCGGACGGCCCGAGGCGATCCGCCTGGAGACTCTGCGCTTCGCCTGGCCGGGGCGCACCTCGTTTCGGCTCGAGGTGCCGGAGTTCCGAGTCGGGCGAGGGGAAAAGGTCTTCCTGCTGGGCGAAAGCGGCACCGGCAAGTCGACGCTGCTCAGCCTGATCTGCGGCATCAACGCGCCGGATCGCGGCAGCGTCATGGTTGATGGCACTGCGCTGGCCGACCTGTCCGCGCCGGCCCGCGATCGCTTCCGTGCCGAGCGGATCGGCGTCATCTTCCAGATGTTCAACCTGCTCCCCTATGCCTCTCCGCTCGAGAACATCCTGCTGCCGTTGAGTTTTGCGCCGGACCGGCGCCGCCGCGTGACCGACCCGCGTGCCGAGGCGCTGCGGCTGACCGGGGCGCTCGGACTTCAGGACGATCTGGTCACCGGCGCCCGTGCCGCCGAACTGAGCATCGGTCAGCAGCAGCGCGTCGCGGCCGCCCGCGCCCTGATCGGGGCGCCTGCCCTGATCGTAGCGGATGAGCCGACCTCGGCTCTTGATACGGCTCGGCAGGGCGCGTTCCTCGACCTGTTGATGACCCAGGCCGAGGCCCAGGGCGCAACCCTGCTGATGGTCAGCCATGACGCCCGCCTGTCCGGGCGCTTTGACCGGGTGCTGGACCTGTCCGAGATCGCCATGACGACTCGCGGGGCTGGCTGAACCGCGCTGCAGGGTGGCCTTGGCGGCCCTGTTGGTGACATGATATAACGTACCGAAACTCCGCACTGCGAGGGATAGAGAGAATGAAACGGATTGCCCTGACCGCCATGGCCGGACTGATTGCACCGCTGGCGCATGCCCAGGAACACCGCGAGCTGGGCGCCCATGTCCACGGTGTCAGCAAGCTGGAGCTGGCCATCGAGGACGGTCGTCTGGAAATGATGCTGCGCTCTCCCGGGGCCGATATCGTGGGCTTCGAACACGCGGCTGAAAGCGACGATGACAAGGCCGCTGTCGAGGCGGCCATCGCCCGGCTGAAGGAGGGCGCGACGCTCTTCGCCTTGCCGCCGGCGGCCGGGTGCAGCCTGATCTCGGCCTCGGCCGAGCTGGAGTCCGGCGCCCATGTGCATGATGATGATCACGATCATCATGCCGAAGAGGGGCACGACCATGAAGACCACCATGACGACGATCACGGTGGCCACAGTGAGTTCCACGCGGCCTACAGCTTCGAGTGCGCCGATACCGGCGCGCTGACGCAGATCGGCTTCCCCTTCTTCGGTGCCTTCCCGAATGCCCATGAGATCGAGGCGCAGTATGTCACCGACAGCGGCGCCGGCGCCGCCGAGGTCAGCGCTGCCGGGGCCGAACTGAAGCTCGACTGATCCAATGACACCCCGGCGCCCACCCCCGAACGGAGGGGCGCCGGCAGGAGACACACATGCTGCTACCCGCCTTGGCCTGGCAATCTCTGCTCAGCCGCCGAATCACCGTCGGGCTGACGATCTTCGCCATCAGCCTGTCCGTTGCGCTCTTTCTCGGGGTCGAGAAGGTGCGGACCGGGGCGAAGGCGAGCTTTGCCGACACGATTTCGGATACTGACCTGATCGTCGGGGCGCGCTCGGGCGGGGTGCAGCTACTGCTCTATTCCGTCTTCCGGGTCGGCAATGCCACCAACAACCTGACGTGGGAAAGCTATCAAGACATCGCCGCCCGACCCGAGGTCGAGTGGATCGTGCCGATCTCGCTGGGCGACAGCCATCGCGGTTTCCGCGTCATGGGCACCAGCGCCGAGTTCTTCGACCGCTACAAGTACCGGGGTGGGCGCGGACTGGAGATGGCGGAGGGCGCGCGCTTCGACGATCTCTTCGATGCGGTGGTCGGCGCGGATGTGGCGGCAGAGCTGGGCTATCGGACGGACCAGCAGATCGTGGTGGCGCATGGTCTGGCGTCTTTCACCGAACATGACGACAAGCCCTTCCGGGTGTCCGGGGTGCTGGCGCGCACCGGCACGCCGGTCGACCGCACGGTCTTCGTCAGCCTAGAGGCGATCGAGGCGATCCATGTCGACTGGAAGAACGGTGCCCGGATACCCGGGCAGCAGGTTGGCGCCGATGCCGTCCGGCAGATGGAGCTGACCCCCGGCGCGGTGACGGCGGCGATGATCGGCACCACGTCCCGGTTGCAGATCTTCGGCCTGCAACGCTGGATCAACGACTACCCCGAAGAGCCGTTGCTGGCGATCCTGCCCGGGGTCACCCTGCAGGAGCTCTGGGACCTGATCGGCGTGGCCGAGACCGCTCTGGTCGGTGTTTCGGCCATGGTGGTGGCGACCGCGCTTCTGGGCATGGCGGCGATGATCTTCTCGGGCCTTGCCGAGCGCCGGCGCGAGATGGCGATCCTGCGCGCCGTCGGGGCGCGCCCCTGGACCATACTGGCCCTGCTCTCGCTCGAGGCCCTGTTGATGGCGGCGCTTGGCGTGCTTCTGGGGATGGCGTTGCTCTATGGCGGTCTCTTCGCCTTCCGGGGCTGGATCGACGACAGTTTCGGGATCTACCTGCGCATCACCGCGCCCAGCCTGCGCGAGCTCTGGGTGATGGGCCTCGTGCTGGTGGCCGCTCTGGTGGTCAGCCTGGCCCCGGCCTGGCGTGCCTACAGGATGTCGCTCAGCGACGGCATGACGGTCAGGGTATGAGCACCATCGGCGCCACCTCGGCGCGCACACCATTGTCACCATGTGTCACGCCCTGCCGGGTGATAAACTGCCCCCGACCCGAGTCGCGGCAAGAGAGGATCCGATGCTGACCACGAGACGAGAGCTGTTGGCGGCCCTGGCCGCACTCGGCCTGCCGCTGCCACTGGCCGCCCGCGAAGAGGTCATCTCGCTGGAATGGTCCGACCTGATCCCGGGGGGGGACGGCGGGATGTCGCTCTCTGCGCTGCGTCAGCTCGGGGTGGTCGAGCACGACCAGGCCGGCGGGCTGTCGACCGGTTTCGACCAGGAAGAAGCCGCCGCCGTCACGACCGACTACAACGGCAAGATCGTCCGTCTGCCGGGCTTCGTCGTGCCGCTGGACTTCGATGCCACGGGAATCACCGCCTTCATCCTGGCGCCCTTCGTAGGGGCCTGCATTCACGTACCGCCGCCGCCGGCCAACCAGCTTGTCTTCGTCACCACCGAGCGGCCCTACGAGAGCAAGGGCCTCTACGAGCCGGTCAATGTCACCGGGATGTTCGGCACCGCGGCCACCGGCACCCAGCTCGCCCAGATCGGCTATGCGCTGTCGGCGGACAGGATCGAACCCTACGGCTGAAAGGCTGGGGGCTGCGGGGCCAATTGAATTTTCGGCAGAAAGATCCGGGGCGCGGGCGAAAGGCCCGGCCCGCTTGAGGAAGCATTAAGGTCCGGTCTCCTAGGTTTGCGCAGCTCAAAGCCCAGGAGATCACGATGCGCCTTCGCACGACCCTCTTCGCCGCCGCTCTGGCATGTTGCCCCGCTGGCCTGATCCAGGCCGGGCAGGGTGTGACCGACAGTTCGGTGACCTTCGCGCAGGTCGCGGCCATGGATGGCCCGGCCTCGGCCCTGGGGTTGGGGATGAAGGCCGGGATCGAGGCCGCCTTTGCCGAGGCCAATGCCTCCGGCGGCGTCCATGGTCGGCAGGTCCTGCTCGAGGCCTTCGATGACGGTTACGAACCCGACCGCTCGGCCGCGCATCTGCGCGACATCGTGCAGGGCGATGCCCATCTCGGGCTGATCGGGCCGGTCGGAACGCCGACCTCGGCGGCCAGCCAGCCGGTGGCGACCGAGGCCGGGCTGCCCTTCATCGGTCCCTTCACCGGTGCCGGGTTCCTGCGCGACGCGAGCCTTGGCAACATCTACAACATCCGCGCCACCTATGCCGCCGAGACCGAGGCCTGGATCGCCCATCTGGTCGATGGGCTGGGCATGTCGCAGATCGCCATCCTCTATCAGGATGACGGCTTCGGGCGGGTCGGGCTGGATGGCGTGACCGCGGCGCTTGACCGGCGCGGAATGCAGCTGGTCGCGCAGGGCACCTACACCCGCAACACGGTGGCGGTGAAGTCGGCCCTGCTGGACCTCCGCAAGGCCGAGCCCGAGGCGGTGGTGATCGTCGGCGCCTACAAGCCTGTGGCGGAATTCATCAAGCTTTCCAGGAAGCTGAAGTTCGAGCCAACCTTCGTCAACATCTCCTTCGTGGGATCCGATGCCCTGGCCGCCGAGCTGGGAGAGGCGGGCGAGGGCGTGATCATCAGCCAGGTGGTGCCCTTCCCCTGGGACGATGGCCTGCCCCTCGTCGCCCGCTACCAGGCAGCCTTTGCGGCACATTCCGGCTCGACGCCCGGTTTCGTGACCCTGGAAGGCTACATGGTCGGCCGGGTCGCGCTGGCCGCACTTGAGGCCGCGGGAAAGGATCTGACCCGCGAAGGCTATCTCAAGGCCCTTGCAGGTCTGCGTGACCTGGATCTGGACGGGGTGGCCCTGCACTTCGGCCCCGGAGACAATCAGGGCATGGACGAGGTTTTCCTGACCCGGATCACCGCCGGGGGAGATTTCGAACCGATCGTCTCCGGTCAGGGAAGCTGACCCGAGGTCGTATCCTCGCGCCCCTTTCAGACGACGACCACGCGGAGCCAGCCATGCTGACAGCCCTGAGACGCCTGACCGGAAGCATAGGTACCAAGATAACCTTCATCCTGCTGGCCATTTCACTGGCCGCAGGGGCTGGCGGCGGGACCGCCCTGGTGGTCTTCGACCGGATCTCGACCCAGATGGACAAGCTGACCGGCGACATGCTTGGACGCATGCAGCGCAGCGCCCAGCTGATGCAGGCGGCAAACGGGGCGCGGGATGTGGTGACCCGGACGCTGCTGGTCGCCTCGGACGCCGACCTGGCGGCACAACGCTCCGAGATTTCCCGCAGGATGGCGTCACTGGAAGAGCGGGCGGCCCAGATGCCGCCCGTCACCCGCCAGTCCCTGGACCGGACGATTGCCGAGGTCCGCAGCGCCCTCGGAGCCCTGGCCGACAGCCGCGCCGAGGAATTCCGGCAGGAAGCGGCCATCGCGACGCTGATCCTGCAGATGCAGCAACGGATCGAGGCCCTGCAGGGCAAGCTGGCCGAGCTGGCGGATGATGCCTACTTCAACCTGGTCATGGGGGGCGAAGAGACCATCGCGGTGGTCGATACGACCCTGTCGAACCTGGTGAACCGCGAGTTCGCGGCGCTGCAGGCCGTGCTCGAGACCCGGGCCGACCTCAACCTGCTGACGGGGGTTGCCCTGGCGGCCGGGGCTGGGGGACAGCAAGGGGGCATGGCTTCGATCCTTTCCGACCTTGGCGATGGCGCCGCCGACCGGCTGGAGGGTCGGATTGACGACCTGGCGCAGAGCGAGAGCCTCTCGCTGGATCCTGCCCAGCTTCACGAGGCGCTCGACCTCTTTCGCCGCGCCTCTGCCGGCGGGCGCGGCCTGAACGCGGCGGTGCGGGACCAGGTGCTCTCGGCCCGGCAGGCCACGGATGTGCAGCTTTCGACAGCGGTGGACGACCTGTACTTCGTGCTTGCCATTGCGGCCGAGGATGCTGCAGGCACCAACCGCGACACGATTCAGGGCCTGATGGACCGGGAATTCGGCTTCCTGATGCAACTGCTGTCGCTGAATGCCGCTGTCAGCGCCTTCACCTCGGCAGCCATCGAGATTGTCAGCGCCAGCGATCCGGCGGCGGTGCGCGAGGATGCGGGTGCCCTGGCGACTGCCGTGCAACGGCTGGGGGACCTGCGCGACCTCGGCGGGGGCCTGGTGAGCGAGGACCTTGACGGGCTGGCGACCCTTGCCGATCCGGCGACCGGCCTTGTCGCAGCGCAGCTCGCGGTGCTCGAGGCCCGCAGGGCCGCCGCCGACGCCTCCGGCGCCGGTGTCGCCAAGGTGCTTGAGATCGCCGAGAGTGCCGCGGCTCTCACGGCGGAAAGTGAAGCGCAGATCCGTGACCTCGCCAGAGGCATCTCGGGGGATGTCGATGCGGCGGCTGCGCGGATGCTTGAGGTGGCGCTGATCTGCGTTGCGGTCCTGATCGGGGCGATCTTCCTGACCTGGTGGCTGATCCTGCGGCCGCTCTCGGCCATCAGCGCGACGACCGAGCGCCTGGCCTCCGGTGACCTGAAGCCGGTCAGCGGCTTCGAGGGCAGGTATGGCGAGGTAGGCCGCATTGCCCGCGCCCTGACGGTCTTCCGTGACGGGCTCGTCGAGCGGCAGGAGGTGTCGCGCCGTGCCGAGGCCGAGCGCGAGGCGCATCGCGCGGCCCAGTCCGCCGCCGTTGGCGCCCTTGCGACAGCCCTGGAGCGGCTTTCAACCGGTGACCTGACCGTGCGGATCAAGGGCGAGATGAGTGCGGGGTACGAAAAGCTGCGCAGCGATTTCAACCAGGCGGTCCAAACGCTGGAAGCGTCGATCAGTACGCTGTCGCACAGCGGTCAGTCGATTGCCGCGGCCAGTGCAGAGATATCCAATGTCTCGCGGGAACTGGCTTCGCGCTCTGAACAGACCGCCGGTACCCTGGCGGGAACGGCCGGGGCCGTCGACAGGCTGTCCAGCTCGATTTCCGCTACGGCCCGGGCCTCGGGCGAGGCGCGGGATGTCGTCAACCATGCCTGCAAGCGCGCCGACGATAGTGTCGCCGAGGTGCATCGCACCATCCAGGCCATGGAGGAGGTACGCGACTCCGCCCGCAAGATCGAACAGATTATCGACCTGATCGAGGGGATTACCTTTCAGACCAACCTCCTGGCGCTCAATGCCGGGGTCGAGGCCGCGCGGGCAGGTGAGGCAGGGCGCGGCTTCGCGGTCGTGGCCTCGGAGGTGCGGGCCCTGGCACGGCGATCAAAGGAGGCCGCAGACGAGATCACCTCGCTTGTGCAGGCAAGTCGTCGCCAGGTCGATGCCGGTTTCGAACGGGTCAACAACACCCGCGCGACAATCGACGAGATCTCGAGCTCGATCGTCAATGCATCTGGGCTGATGTCGAACATTTCCGAGCAGGTGGTCGAGCAATCCGCGAACCTGGCCGAGATCAACACGTCGATGTCGCGTCTGGATGATGCGACGATGAAGAACACCGCAATGCTGGAAGAGGTGTCCTCGGCCAATGTCTCGCTCAACGAAGAGGCGCAGGGCATGTCCGTCGCCATCGGGCAGTTCCGGCTGACCGGCGCAACGCAGATGCCCGGCGCGGGGCAGGGGGCGCGCAGCCAGGTCGCCTGACCAAGGGCATCCGGCACCGGGCGGGAGACGGCGCGCCCTGCCGTCCGTCACGTCTTGCGGGCGAAGAGGTCGGGGGCCTGGCCGCCCAGGTGCTCTGTCAGCTGGTGCGCAGCGTCGCGAACCTGCGTGCCGGTGATTTCAAGGCGCTCAGGCGCAAGTCGCGCCGCAAGGCCCGAAATCGAGATGGCGCAGGCCGGTTCCCCGGTCGGAGACCAGACCACCGCCGCGACGCAGCGCAGCCCCTGGATATGTTCTTCATCGTCCACCGCGTAGCCGCGCCGCCTGATCCGGGCGATGTCCGCCAGGACCGCCTCGATGCTGGTCAGGCTGCGCGGCGTCATGGGCCGCAGGCCGGTGCGTGCCGCCAGGGCGATGATTTCGGGGTCGGGCCAAGTCGCCAGAAGGGCCTTTCCCATGCCAGAGCAGAACACCGGCGTGTGGCCTCCGGGGGGCGAGATCGCCCGCACGATCTGGCGGCTTTCGACCTGGCTGACCGTGACGAGCCAGTCACCATCCAGGATACCGAAGTTTGCAGTCTCCTGGGTCTGATCGCGCAGGCGTTTCAGGTAGGGCAGGGCGGGGGCTATGAAACTGCGACGCCGTCCGTAGGCCTGCCCAACCGTGAAGGCGGTGCGACCGACCCGCCAGACCGCGGTTTCAGGGTCGCTCTGGGCGAACCCCTGGCTTTCCAGCGTGGTCAGCAACCGATGGGTGGTCGAGACGGCCAGCTCGGCCTGTCGAGCCAGTTCGCTGACCCGCAACCCGTCGTCGGATGCCCCCAGCAGGATCAACAGATCGAGGGCCCGCCGGACCGATTTCACGCCTTCTGAGCCTGCCATCATGATGTCCTTTGCCCTGTACATCGCTTTCCGGTTTGCGGAAGGCGTGCCACATGTTCGGGGCGCTGAAGCGGGGCGTCTACCCCGGGATGCGCCGGGATGTTGAATTGTGGCCCATGAAGGTCAGCCAAGGGCGCCGGATCTCATGGCCGCCAGTCAATGCGCGTCAATGCACTTCAATGCCGGACATGCCGGGGAGGGGGCGGATGCGCAGCGGGTCCGGCGACGGTGGCGCCGGCCAGGGCGCCACCCGGCGGCCCGGTGGGGCCTGCGCGTCCCTTGCCCCCCGGAGTGCGCAGGCCTGGCCTGGTCGGCCCGCGCTCTCGCGCCTTGGCCGTGCGATCCTGGCCTAGCCGTCGAGGGCACGTTGCAGCGCCGCGCCCAGTTCCGCCGGGGCGCAGGGCTTCTGCAGGGTCGGCGCAACCACCGTGCCCATGTCCTTTTCCAGCAGCCCCGAGTAGCCGGTCATGTAGATCACCGGAACCTCGGGCAGGCGCTTTCGCAATTCGGCCGCCAGCTCGAAGCCTCCGATCCCGCCGGGCATCACCACATCGGTCAAGAGAAGGTCCAGCGGCAGGCCCGCCTCGATCATCTTAAGCGCCTCGCGTCCCGAGCTTGCGGTTTCGACCTCGTAGTTCAGCCCGCGCACCACTTCCGAGACGATGTCCAGCAGGCTTTCCTCATCCTCGACGATCAGGATCCGCTGGCCGGCGCCCTCGGGCACCGCGGCGCGCAGCTTTGGCGCCTCGCGGGTGTTCGCATCCGTGCCGCGCGGCAGGATCATCCGCACCGTCGTGCCAAGGCCCGGCTCGGAATAGATCCGCATTTCACCCCGGGCCTGCTCGACGAAGCCATAGACCATCGACAGGCCCAGCCCGGTGCCCGCGTTCTGGTCCTTGGTGGTGAAGAAGGGATCGGTCGCCCGGCGCTTGACCTCGTCGGTCATCCCCGGCCCGTTGTCCGTCACCGAGAACTCGACATAGCGCTGCCGCTCCTCCCCCTCGCCATCCTGCCCGTAGAGCGCGGAATGGGGGTCGACCTCGGACAGGCTGCGCACCGAGACAGAGATCCGGCTGCCGATTCCCGACCCCACGATCGCATCGCGGCTGTTCAGCACCAGGTTCAGCAGGGCGTTTTCGAGCTGGCCGATATCGCAGAAGACCTTGGGGTCGGACGCATCCGGCATGAAGACCAGTTCGATGGATTTCTCGATGGCGGGTGTGGCCAGTTCCTCGAAGTCGCGCAGCACCTGGCCCGTCGGGACCGAGCTTTCCAGGCCGGGCTGGCGCTTGGCGAAGGCCAGCAGCCGTTGCGTCAGCTCGGCGCCTCGGCGAACCGACATCTGGACCGTGTCGAGGAAGGGCAGCGCTGTCTTGGTGGTCTCGGGTTTGACCAGCTGCACCGCGTATTCGATTGTCGCGAGGATGTTGTTGAAGTCATGGGCCACGCCACCGGTCAGCTGGCCAAGCGCATCAAGTCGCGACGACCGTTCAATCTGCTGGCGGTTCTTTTCCTGCTCGGTGATGTCGTCAAGGATCACCACCGTTGTGACATCGGCGGCCTCCTGCGCCGAGACCGGGGCCGAGGACACCCGCACGTAGCGCGGCGCAAGCGCCCCTTCGCGGCGCATCAGGGCGGTCTCTCCACGCAGGACCTCGCCGCCCAGGGCGCGCAGCACCGGGTTCCTCTCGGGCGGCAGGGCCACCAGGCTTTGCGGATCGACGAAGGCCACGGCCTCGGGCCAGGCGAAGGGGGGCTCGCGCTCGATCTCGCCCATCATGGTGCGGCCGCCGGCATTTGCGAACTGGACATGGCCATCCGCCGTCATGCCGATGATGCCGCTGCGGGTCGCGTCGAGGATCGCCCCCAGTCGGTTGTTCACGGCCCGCTCCCGGGCCGAGATCGTTTCGGCCCGGCGGCGGGCGCGGATGTTCTGCACCAGGAAGGCCGCGCCGATCAGCACGACCACCAGCGCCGCGCCGAGCCGCGCCAGGCGCAGGCGCTCGGGGGTCCAGAACTCGGGGGCCTCAAGCCATTCCTGGCGAAGCGACTGGTAGTCCTCGGAGCTGAGATAGCCCGGTATCACGCCGTTCAGCTGCTCGCGCACGGAACCCAGGCCGCGCCGCAGCGCGATGGCCCGCTCGGTCACGAAGAACGGCGGCTGCACCTCCGCGATGCGGCTTGCCACCCCCTTGACCTCGGCCATGCGACGCACGGTCATCGTCGGATAGAGGATCGCGTCAACCTCGCCCTCCAGCAGCCCCGTCAGCAACTCATCGGGGGTTTCAAAGCTCATCAGGTCAAGGCCACCATGGGCCTCTGCAATGACGCGCGCGACGTTCTGTTGTGCCACGCCCACGCGATAGCCCAGCAGATCATCAAGCCCGCCAACCCCGTCGGCCTGCCCGGCCAGGGTGAAGATCGAATAAGGCGACTGCTGGATCGCGGTCGAGAAATCCATCCGGGCGCGCCGCTCGTCGTCCACCGAAATCGGCGGAAGGATGTCATAGGCACCGCTGCGGGGCCCCCGACCCCAGGTCTCGCTGTCGATTTCCTCGAAACGCAGCTCAAGGCCCGCGCGTTCGGCGAGGTCGCGCAGGGTCTCGACCCCGAACCCGGTGATCGTG
>NZ_AFPM01000102.1 GCF_000220565.1 Oceanicola sp. S124
CCATCGTCCAGGCGTCGGCAACGGGCGATTTCACCCATGCGGTCGCCATCCCGCTCTGGGTCATGGTGATCGGCGCCCTGGGCATCTCGTTCGGGCTGTTCCTCTTCGGGCCGAAGCTGATCCGCATGGTCGGCAACCAGATCACCAAGCTGAACCCGATGCGCGCCTATTGCGTCGCCCTCTCGGCGGCGATCACGGTGATCGTGGCCAGCTGGCTGGGGCTGCCGGTCAGTTCGACCCATATCGCCGTCGGCGGCGTCTTCGGCGTCGGGTTCTTCCGCGAATGGGACACCGCGCGGCGCATGCGCCAGAGCCGCCAGGCGGTTGTCGGCCCGGAGGAGATCGGGCCGGAAGAGCGCCGCCGCCGCCGTCTTGTCCGCCGGTCGCATTTCATGACCATCATCGCGGCCTGGGTGATCACCGTGCCTGCCGCGGCGGTCCTTTCCGCCGGTATCTTCCTGGTGATCCGGGGCATCACGGGCTGAGGCGTCCGCAGCCCTCTCGCGACGTCAGAAACGAAAAGGGCGGCCCGTTGGCCGCCCTTTCCGTTTGTCCTGCGAGGTCGCGCCTCAGCTCTTCATCGAGTCCCAGAAGCCCTTGACCGACTTGAAGAAGCCCTCGCTTTCGGGATTGTTCTCTTCCGAGAGATCCTCGAATTCGCGCAGCAGCTCCTTCTGGCGATGGGTCAGGTTCACCGGGGTTTCCACCGCCAGCTCGATGAACATGTCGCCCTGGCCGCTGCCCCGCAGCGCGGGCATGCCCTTGCCACGCAGGCGCATCTGCCGGCCCGACTGGCTGCCCTCGGGGATCTTCACGCGCGAACGGCCACCGTCGATGGTCGGCACCTCGATGTCGCCGCCAAGCGCCGCCTTGGCCACCGAGACGGGGACGCGGCAGAAGAGGTTGACCCCCTCGCGCTCGAAGATGGCGTGCTTGGCGACCTCGATGAAGATATAGAGATCGCCCGCCGGACCACCGCGCAGCCCGGCCTCGCCCTCGCCGCCGAGGCGGATGCGGGTGCCGGTCTCGACCCCGGCCGGGATGTTGACCGAGAGCTGGCGATCACGTTCGATCCGGCCCTGGCCACCGCAGGCCTTGCAGGGGTTTTTGATGATCTGCCCCATGCCCGAGCAGGTCGGACAGGTACGTTCGACGGTGAAGAAGCCCTGCTGCGCGCGCACCTTGCCCATGCCGGAACAGGTCGGGCAGGTCACCGGCTCGGCGCCGCCCTCGGCCCCGGAGCCGTGGCAGACGTCGCATTGCACCGAGGTCGGTACGCGGATCGCCTTCTGCAGGCCGGCATAGGCCTCTTCCATGGTGACGCGCAGGTTGTAGCGCAGGTCGGCACCACGGGTGGCGCGCTGGCGCCCGCCGGGCTGGCGCCCGCCCATGAAGTCGCCGAAGAGGTCGTCGAAGACATCCGAGAAGGCCGAGGCGAAATCGGCATTGCCGGCCCCGCCGCCCGGACGGCCGCCACCGCCCATGCCGCCCTCGAAGGCCGCATGGCCGTAGCGGTCATAGGCGGCTTTCCTGTCGGGATCCTTCAGGCAGTCGTAGGCCTCGTTCACTTCCTTGAACTGGTCTTCGGCCTTGGGGTTGTCGGCATTGCGGTCGGGGTGAAGCTCTTTCGCCTTCTTGCGATAGCCCTTCTTGATCTCCTCCGCCGAGGCCCCTTTCGACAGGCCGAGCACCTCGTAGTAATCGCGTTTTGCCACGGTCGGTTATCCCTTGCCTCAGGAACGTGGAAGCCGGCCCGCCCGAAGGGAGGACCGGCCCCAGTGGTTCCTCAGCGTGGGCTGAACAGGTCAGCCACGCTTGTTGTCATCCAGATCCTCGAAATCGGCGTCGACGATATCGTCGTCATCCGAAGATCCCTCGGCGGCACGGTCGGCGGCCTCGGGTTCATCGGAACCCTCGTCCATCTGCGACTTGTAGATCGCCTCGCCCAGTTTCATCGATGCTTCGGTGACGTTCTGGATGCCCGACTTGATCTTGTCGGCGTTGCCTTTTTCCAGCTCGTCCTTCAGCGCGGCCACGGCCAGCTCGATCGCCTCGACGGTCGAGGGGTCGACCTTGTCGCCGTGCTCTTCGATCGACTTCTCGGTCGAGTGGATCAGGCTTTCCGCCTGGTTGGTGGCTTCCACCAGCTCGCGGCGCTGCTTGTCCGCTTCGGCGTTCTCTTCCGCGTCCTTGACCATCTGTTCGATGTCGGCATCGGACAGACCGCCAGAGGCCTGGATGGTGATCCGCTGTTCCTTGTTGGTGCCCTTGTCCTTGGCGGAGACCGACACGATGCCGTTGGCGTCGATGTCGAAGGTCACCTCGATCTGGGGCATGCCACGCGGCGCCGGCGGGATGTCTTCCAGGTTGAACTGGCCGAGCATCTTGTTGTCGGCGGCCATCTCACGCTCGCCCTGGAACACGCGGATCGTCACGGCGTTCTGGTGGTCCTCGGCGGTCGAGAAGACCTGGGACTTCTTGGTCGGGATGGTCGTGTTGCGGTCGATCAGGCGGGTGAAGACACCGCCCAAGGTCTCGATGCCCAGGGACAGCGGGGTCACGTCCAGCAGGACCACGTCCTTCACGTCACCTTGCAGAACGCCGGCCTGGATGGCGGCGCCCATGGCGACGACTTCATCCGGGTTCACGCCCTTGTGGGGTTCCTTGCCGAAGAACTTGGTCACCTCTTCGATGACCTTCGGCATGCGGGTCATACCGCCGACCAGAACGACTTCGTCGATGTCCGAGGTGGACAGACCGGCATCTTTCAGGGCTGCCTGGCAGGGCTTCAGCGAACCCTTGATCAGGTCACCCACCAGGCTTTCCAGCTTGGCACGGGTCAGCTTCATGACCATGTGCAGCGGCTGACCGTTGGCACCCATCGAGATGAAGGGCTGGTTGATCTCGGTCGACTGGCTGGAGGAGAGCTCGATCTTGGCCTTTTCGGCGGCTTCCTTCAGACGCTGCAGGGCCATCTTGTCCTGGGTCAGGTCGACGTTGTGCTCTTTCTTGAACTCGCCGGCCAGGTAGTTGACGATCCGCATGTCGAAGTCTTCGCCACCCAGGAAGGTGTCGCCGTTCGTCGACTTCACCTCGAACAGGCCGTCGTCGATTTCCAGGATGGTGACGTCGAAAGTACCGCCGCCGAGGTCATAGACCGCGATGGTGTGGGTTTCCTGCTTGTCCAGACCGTATGCCAGGGCGGCAGCCGTCGGTTCGTTGATGATCCGCAGCACTTCCAAGCCGGCGATCTTGCCGGCGTCCTTGGTGGCCTGACGCTGGGCGTCGTTGAAGTAGGCAGGCACGGTGATGACGGCCTGGGTGACCTCTTCGCCGAGGTAGCTTTCGGCGGTTTCCTTCATCTTGCCGAGGATGAAGGCGGAGATCTGCGAGGGAGAGTACTTCTCGCCCTTGGCTTCGACCCATGCGTCGCCGTTGCCGCCGTTGATGACGTTGAACGGCAGGTTCTTCAGGTCCTTGGCCAGATCCGCGTCGTCTGCACGACGGCCGATCAGGCGCTTGACGCCGAAGACGGTGTTGGTCGAGTTGGTGACGGCCTGGCGCTTGGCGCTCTGGCCGACCAGCCGCTCTTCATCGGTGAAGGCGACGATCGAAGGCGTGGTACGTGCGCCTTCCGAGTTTTCGATGACTTTCGGCTGCGCGCCGTCCATGATGGCTACGCAGGAGTTGGTGGTGCCGAGGTCAATCCCGATCACTTTACCCATGTTTGCAATCCCTTCTACTTAAGGCGATGGTCCGGGTCCCGACCCGATTACGGCATCGGTGTCCCGAGACCCGGTCCGGCGGGGGTTTCGCCCCGCCCGCCGGGCTCGAGGGGTATATAAGGAGGGGGTTTCGGCGCTGCAAGCCGGTCACAACTGCGAGATCGGCAAAAAATGCGCCATCCTTACCGCCGCAGCGTCGTTTGGCGGTCTGCTGGCGCGAAAAAACTGCAAATCGCGGAATTTTGGCCGACGCCGGCGCGGCGCAGGAACCGGGTTGCCCTGCGGCCCGGGGCGCCTACCCTTGCGGCACGGAAGGAACGCCCCGATGAGCACAGCGCCAAGCCTGACCCTGCGCGGGGTCGAGATCTACCAGCACTTCCTTGATCGCGCCGCGCAGCAGGCGCTGGTCGATGACCTGCGCGCGGTGCAGCGGGCCGCGCCGCTGTTCTCGCCGGAAACCCGTTTCGGTCAGAAGATGTCGGTGCAGATGACCTCGGCGGGGAAATACGGCTGGTTCTCGGACCGGCGCGGCTATCGCTACGAGCGGCGGCACCCCTCGGGCGTGGACTGGCCGCCGATCCCCGAGAGCGTGCTGGCGATCTGGCGCGCGGTGACGGGGCTGGACCGCCTGCCCGACTGCTGCCTGGTCAATTTCTACCGAGAGGGCGCCCGCATGGGCCTGCACCAGGACCGGGATGAGGCCGACTTCGGCTATCCCGTGCTCTCGGTCTCGCTGGGGGATGACGGGCTGTTCCGCATCGGCAACGAGACGCGCGGCGGCAAGACCGAATCGATCTGGCTGCAAAGCGGCGACGTGGCGGTGATGGGCGGCGCGGCGCGGCTGCTGCATCACGGGGTGGACCGGATCCGCCCCGGATCATCCACCCTGCTGGCCCAGGGCGGGCGGATCAACCTGACCTGCCGGGTCGTCGACTAGGCACACCGGACTGGGCGCCCTAGCGCCTTGCGTTCCAGCTGACCGAGGCGTGACGGCGGGTGTAGAACTCTCCGATCATGCCCAGGCAGAAGATCGCCACGGCCACGGTGATCGCGTAGCTCAACGACGAGTAATGCGGATTGTAGTTGATGAAGGTGTCGCCGCGCGCCTGGTCGATGGAATGGAACAGCGGGTTCCAGTCGAACATGTTGCGCATGGTCGGGGTGATCTGGTTGGCGACGAACATCTTGCCCGAGGCGATCATGTTGGCGCGGGTATAGAGTTGTGCGGCAATCCCTGTGAACTCGGGGAACCAGGGGCGCAGGGCAAGAAAGCAGACCCCGACCGCGATGCCGTAGAACCAGGCCACCATGATGCAGCCGAAGGCGCCCGCCGGATCGTAGATGTCGAAGGGTCGGACCGCGACATGGTAGACGAAAAGGATGACGAAGAGCGTCAGCACCTGCAGGTACAGCGTCGACAGCGCCGCCGAGGCCAGCGAGATCAGCGTGTTCATCGGTGCATGCTTCATCATCGGAGAGCTGGGGCCATCCGCCCCCATCACCGAGGTCACGGTCTTCACGTGGCACATGTAGATGAAGATGCCGGACAGCATGAACAGCAGGAAGTCGCCGCGGATGGCCGTGCGGCGCAGGCCCAGAAGGGTGAACATGAAGTAGAACACCGCCAGCATGATCGCCACCCGCACCAGGTTGTTGACGATCGAGAGCACGGCGTTGTTGTGGCTTTTGCGGATGTTGTGGGCCGTGGAATGGAAGATCAGCTCGGCCATGGAAATGGCAGACTGCAGGCGCGTCCTGCTGGCCCTTTGCTGAAACATGTCTTCACCCTCTGCCCGCCGCGCCCTGCGCGGGCATCGACATCCGCGCAGGTTACCGCGACCGGGGACGGCAGGCAAATGCGCTTGGAGGGTGATCCGATCACCCTTTCGCGCCCCGCTGCCGCATTCCGGCCTAAAAAACAGTCAGTGGCCCGGAGCTTCCCGCTTTCGATCCGTGCCGCCATTGCCCGCATGGGTTGAGCTGCGGCGCAGCGGCGTATTCCCGCCGAGCGTTGCGGATCGCGTCTGCTGTGACCCGGGCCGGCGCGGGGCCCGCGCCTGCGTGCGAGCCGGAAGATGCCGTGCTGGCGGTGGCATGAGACCGGCCAACCGGCCGCTAGGCAGATGCCGTGTCTGTAAATTAAGTAAATTAAATCATTGTTTTGCGATTTTTTCTCGCCGCCGGAGCCCATCCTCGTGCGGCACCCGGCAGCTCCGGTGGGTGCCGCATTTTCATGCCGACCGGATCAAAGTTTCCGCTGGGGAAGGGTTTCTCGGGGTACGGCTTTGTCATTGTCTCGGCGCTGCTCTACCATGGCGGCAGGGACGCGTGCCGGTTGCCGGCATCGGAACCCGTCGCCGGTTCAGGGGTTGGGCCGACCGGAGGCAGGGCTGAAAGTCGGGAAAATGCCCGGATCGCGTCACATGTATTACGCTCGGCGGTGGCATCCTGCCCCCGATTGGGCAATGGTCAGGTTGGTCAGTAGATCTGGTTCGCATATTCGATCCGCCGGTCCTGTCCCGGCACAATCGTTCCGGCACGACGCCTGAATGGCATGCCGCAGAAAAAATTGAGGGCACCCAGTGAAGAACAAAGTCACGAAAGCAATTTTCCCCGTCGCCGGTCTCGGGACGCGCTTCCTTCCCGCAACCAAGTCCGTCCCCAAGGAGATCATGACCCTGGTCGACCGCCCGCTGATCCAATACGCGATCGACGAGGCCCGTGCCGCCGGGATTGAGGAATTCATCTTCGTCACCTCGCGCGGCAAGTCCGCGCTCGAGGATTATTTCGACCATAGCGCCGTTCTCGAGGCCGAGCTTGCCGCCAAGGGCAAGGACGACCTGCTGGAAGTGCTGCAATCCACCTACATGGACAGCGGCCAGATCGCCTATATCCGCCAGCACAAGGCCCTGGGCCTGGGGCATGCGGTCTGGTGTGCCCGCCGCCTGCTGCGCGCCGACGAGCCCTTCGCCGTGATCCTGCCCGATGACGTCATCGCCGCCGAAAAGCCCTGCCTGCAGCAGATGGTCGAGGCCTTCGAGGAAAACCCCGCCTGCATGGTTGCCGCCATGGAAGTGCCGGCCGACAAGGCCAAGTCCTACGGCATCCTCGACGTGAAAGAGGACATGGGCTCGGTCGTGACGGTGAAGGGCATGGTCGAGAAGCCCAAGCCGGGCACTGCGCCCTCGAACCTCGCCGTGATCGGCCGCTACGTGCTGACGCCCCATGTGATGGAGAACCTGCATCACATGAAGGAAGGCGCCGGCGGAGAGATCCAGCTGACCGACGCCATCGCGGACGAGATCACCGCCGGGCGTCCGGTGCATGGTTTCCGCTTCAACGGCCAGCGTTTCGACTGCGGGTCCAAGGCGGGCTTCCTGCAGGCCACCGTGTCCTTCGGTCTGGCCCGCGACGATCTGCGGGACGAGCTGATGGGCTACCTGCAGGACGTCGTCCAGCATCCCCAGGCCGCGCAGTAAGGCGGCGGGACCTTGGATCATGTGCTTGTCACCGGGGGTGCGGGCTACATCGGCTCGCACGCCTGCAAGGCGCTGAAGGCGGCCGGGTTCGTCCCGGTTACCTTCGATTCGCTGGTCACCGGCTGGCAGGATGCCGTGAAATTCGGCCCCTTCGAGCAGGGCGACCTGCTGGACCGCGCCCGGCTGGACGCGGTCTTTGCCAGGTACCAGCCCGTCGCCGTGATGCATTTCGCCGCCCTCAGCCAGGTCGGCGAGAGCATGCAGCAGCCGGGCCTCTACTGGCGCAACAACGTGCTGGGCTCGCTCAACCTCGTCGAGGCGGCGGTCGCGGCGGGCTGCATGAACGTCGTCTTCTCCTCGACCTGCGCCACCTATGGCGAGCATGACAACGTCGTGCTGGACGAGGACACGCCGCAGCATCCGATCAACGCCTACGGCGCCTCGAAACAGGCGGTGGAAGAGATCCTGAAGACCTTCGGCGAGGCCCATGGCCTGCGTCACGTGATCTTCCGCTACTTCAACGTCGCCGGTGCCGATCCCGAGGGCGAGGTGGGCGAGCATCATCGCCCCGAGACCCACCTGATCCCGATCATGCTGGAAGCCATCGACGGCCAGCGCGAGGCGCTGACGGTCTTCGGCACCGATTACGAGACCCCCGACGGCACCTGCATCCGCGATTACGTCCATGTCTGCGACCTGGTTGACGCCCATGTGCTTGGCCTGCGCTGGCTGCAGGAGGGCCG
>NZ_AFPM01000101.1 GCF_000220565.1 Oceanicola sp. S124
GTGGCCAGCAGGCAGTCGATCACCCCGTCGCCCTGGGCATAGAGGCCGGCGCCGGTCTCGCCGGTGTCGATGTCGCGCAGGCATTGCAGCATGGTGCCGGGATTGTACTGGTTCAGGATCCGGTTCGGGCGCCCGGGCGCCTCACCCTCGGGCGCGGAAAACCGGGCGGTCGGCACCCGCAGCCCCCGGGCCAGCAGCGCGTCCTCGACGTTGCGGGCGAAACATGAGCCGATGGTGAAGACGCTGTCGCCGGGTCCGAGGCTGAACCCCGGCCGCACCTCGGGCATCAGCATCTGGCCGGCATGGCGGGCATCCTTGCGGTCGGGGAATCGTCGCGCCGCGTTGCGCAGCGTCTGGCCGAAGGCGGCGAGCCCGTCGAGTTCCTGCATGTCCCCTCCGTCACGGGAAACTGAGTTCAGGGGGGCACAGTGGCTGCAGAGCAGTTAAGATCCGTTGAACCAGAGGGCACTTTCCGGGCCAAATCGGGCCTGCCGGACGCAATCGGCGAATGCGCCCTATCGCAGCGTTGCCGCCCGCTGATCTCTGTGGCACAACACTCGCCAAGAGGATTCTGAACGAACGAGTTTAGTTATGACCGACTATGCCGCCCGCCGCACGATGATGGTCGATGCGCAGGTTCGCCCCTCCGATGTCACGAAGTTCCCGATCATCGAGGCCATGCTGTCCGTCCCGCGCGAGCTTTTCGTGCCGCAGGAACGCAAGGAGGCAGCCTACCTGGGCGAGAACATCTCTCTCGGTGGCCGCCGCGTGCTGCTCGAGCCGCGCACCTTCGCCAAGATGCTCGACGCGGTCGATGTGCAGCCCGAGGACCTGGTGCTGGATCTGGGGGCGGCGCAGGGCTACTCCTCTGCGGTGCTGGCGCGGATGGCCGCTGCCGTGGTCGCGGTCGAGGAAGACGAGGATCTGGCCTCGGACAGCCAGCAGGTGCTGAGCGATCTCGGTGCCGACAATGTGATCCTGCACGACGCGAAACTCTCCGAGGGGGCGCCGGAACATGGCCCCTACGACGTGATACTTCTTGAAGGCGCGGTCGAGCACATGCCCGAGGCGATCACCGCGCAGCTCAAGGACGGTGGCCGGATCGTCGCGCTCTTTGCCGAGGGTCACCTTGGTGTCGTGCGCGTCGGCTACAAGATCGACGGGCATGTGAACTGGCGTTTCGCTTTCAATGCTGGTGCCCCGGTTCTGCCGGGCTTCGAACGGCACGCAGCCTTCACCCTCTAGCCCCCTCGGGGCCGGGCGATGGCGCGGATAACAAGCTCGCCGGCGCAAGACCGGCAAAACGAGGATGACAGGATGAACGACCACGGGACCAATCCCGCGCGCCGCGGTTTCGCAGGCAGGCTCAAGACCGCTCTGACGGGGGCAGCCTGTGCAGCCGCCCTGCTGGCCTCGGCCGGTGCCGCCGCCGCCGAGACCCTCGGAGAGGCCCTTGCGGATGCCTACCGCAACAGCGGCCTGCTAGAGCAGAACCGCCTGGTGCTGAAGGCCGCCGACGAGGATGCCGCCCAGGCCCTTGCCTCGCTGCGCCCGGTGCTGGCCTGGACGACCTCGGCCACCCACCAGTGGAGCGATACCACCGGCGTAACCTCGAACAGCGCCTCGGCCGGCCTGTCGCTGTCCTATACGCTGTTCGACTTCGGCGTCGGCAAGCTGTCGGTCGATATCGCCAAGGAAAGCGTGCTGGTCACCCGCCAGCAGCTTCTGGCGATCGAGCAGCAGATCCTGCTGCGCGCCGTCAGCGCCTACATGGAAGTCCGCCGCGCGCTTGAAACCGTGCAGCTGCGCCGCGCCAACGTCCGCCTTCTGGGGCAAGAGCTTCAGGCCGCGCAGGACCGCTTCGACGTGGGCGAAGTGACCCGCACCGACGTGTCGCAGGCCGAGGCCGCCCTGGCCGCCGCCCGCAGCGGCCTGACCTCTGCCGAAGGCGCGCTGATCCAGGCGCAGCTCGAGTATGAGGCCGCTGTCGGCCACAAGCCCGGCAACCTCGCCCCGGCGGCGCGTCTGGGGTCCGTGCCCTCGACCGTGGCCGATGCGGTCAACATCGCCGTGCAGAACCATCCCAGCATGAACGTCGCCCGCCGCCAGGTCACCCTGGCCGAGCTGGCGGTGGCCCAGGCGGATGCGGCGATCAAGCCCTCGCTCGATCTTAACGTCGGCTATTCGCTGAACCGCGACCTGGATGCTTCGAGCAATGCGCGCGGAGGCTCTGTCGGCCTGTCGATGTCCGGCCCGATCTATTCCGGCGGCGCCGTTGCCTCGGCCCGCCGCCAGGCGGTGCTGAACCGTGACGCCCAGCTTGCCAACCTGCATGTCGTGACCTCGGACGTGCGGCTGTCGGTCGGCAATGCCTTCTCGGCGGTGCAGATCGCCCGGGCCGCCTCGGCCTCGGGGGCCGAACAGGTGCGCGCCGCCGAAGTGGCCTTCGAGGGCGTCCGCGAAGAGGCCAGCCTGGGCTCCCGGACCACGCTGGACGTGCTGACCCAGGAACAGGACCTGCTGGATGCCCGCGTCTCCTACCTGTCGTCCCAGGTCGACGAGGTGCTGGCGCGCTACTCGCTGCTGTCCACCATGGGTCTGCTGACCGCGCAGAGCCTCGGCCTGGCCGTCGAGATCTACGACCCCGCAGCCTACTACAACATGGTCAAGGATGCCCCCGCCGGCATCTCGGCCCAGGGCCGCAAGCTGGACACCGTCCTGCGCGCCATCGGCAAAGAGTGAAACTCGGCCTATCCATTGGCAAGACCCCCGCTCCAAGATAGTCTTGGGGCGGGGCATAACGGTATGAGCAGATGAGTGATCCTGTAACCAACGTCCAGATTGAGGATGTGCTGGCGTCGATTCGACGGCTGGTCTCCGAAGAGGTGCGCGCCCAGACGCAGGGAGACCCCGCGAGCGCAGCGCGTCAGAGCCCGTTCCGGCAGGGGGCTGCCGCGCCCGGTCAGGCTGCCACCGAGCCGGCCCGCGAACCCGCACCGAAAGCCGAAAAGCTGATCCTGTCGCCGCATCTGCGCGTGGCGACGGTCGATGGCGCGGCGGAAGAGCCGGACGAAGCGCCGCTGCGCTACAGCGCCGAGGACTTCGCCCCCGATGTGCCCGAAGCCGTTGAAGACGAAGCCTTCGTTGCGCGCGATGACGAAGAGATCGCGCCCTTCACCGAGGTCCCCGAGGAGGAGCAGGCCGCCTTCGCGGAAAGCGCCGAGGTGTTCCACGGCTTTGGCAGCCAGCCTGCCGAGGTCGCGGAAGAGGCGGCGGAACGCGACTTCGACGAGGTTCTTCGGGCGCTCGAATTCGGCGCAGAGGGCGATCCGGCAGACGACGACTTTGCGGCCTACGGCGATGGCGCGGCAGAGGCCCTAGAATCCGCCCGCCATTCCGAGGCGACCCGCGACGAGGTCGACGAGGTCGAGGGCGACGAAGCCGGATTCGACGATCTGGATGCCGTGCTCAGCACGCTGGAGTTCGATCCCGAACCGCAGGGCTCCTATCGGGCGCGGGCCGCGCGTGCCGAAATCGAGGATGCCGAGATCCTGGAAGAGGGTGAAACCTGGACGGGATTGGACCGCCTCTTCGGCAAGACCGGCGCAGAAATCGACGCCGCCGCCGCGCTGCAGGATGAGGACGCCACGTCCGTGGGGCCGCAGGATCAGGCCGATCTGCTCGAGACCTCGTCCGAGGATGAGGATGCGGCGATGATCAGCCCTCTTGCGGAAGACGCCGAGGTGGCGCCGACGGCATGGGACGCGGAGACTGTCGCGACCGAGGCCGAGCAAGGCGTCCGGGTCGAAGCAGACCTTTCCGAGGATAGCCTGTCCGATACCGGCTTTGCCGACAGTGATCCTGCGGATGCCGAAATCGAAGCCGCCGCGGATCCCGAAGCGCTTCTCGACGAGGGCGGCGCGGTCGATCCCTTCGGGGCCGGTCTGGCCGCGGGCGATGCCCCCGATCTGCCGGAGGCCGACGGGGGGCTTCTGGCCGGGTTGGCATCGGAAGAGACCCAGATGGACACTGCCCTGCGCGGGGATGAGGCGCAGGCGCCCGGGGAGCAGGCCGGAAAGGCCGACGATCCGGCGGAGGGCCTCTCGCTGGATGAACAGATCCTGCGCGACATGGTCTCCGAGATCGTCCGCCAGGAGCTTCAGGGCGCCCTGGGCGAGCGGATCACCCGCAATGTCCGCAAGCTGGTCCGTCGCGAGATCCAGCGCGCCCTGCAGAGCCAGGACTACATCTGATCCCCTGCCGGGACCTCTTCGCTGAGGTCCCAGAGCAGGTCGAGGTCCAGATGGGCCTCCATGTGCTGTGCCAGCGTGTCCAGCGTGGCCTCGACCTGGGTTTCGTAGCCCGCGCTCGAGGCCGCGCCCAGTTCGGCCAGATAGGCGGCGCGGAAGGCATCCGAGGCAAAGAGCCCGTGCAGGTAGCAGCCCCGCACCCGCCCGTTCGCCGACGCCGCGCCCTCGGGGCGGCCGTCGAGGGTCAGCCAGGCCCGGGCGCGGTCCGGGCCCTCGGTCCAGCCGAGATGGATCTCGTAGCCGCTGAGCGCGGCGCCGCTGGCCGGATGCACCGCCTGGCCCAGACTTAGACGCTTTTCCCGTGTCAGCTCGGTGCTGACATCGAGATGCCCCAGCCCGGGCTGCTGACCCTGCCGGCCCTCGATACCCTCGGGATCGGCAATCATGCGGCCCAGCATCTGGTAGCCGCCGCAAAGTCCCAGCACATGACCGCCGCGCCGGATATGGGCCGCCAGATCGATATCCCAGCCCTGGACGCGGAAGGCCTCGAGGTCGGCAAGGGTGGACTTCGAGCCGGGCAGCAGTACCAGCGTCGCATCGCCGGGCAGGGCGCGGCCCGGGGGGATGATCTCGACCGTGACGCCCGGCTCGGCGGTCAGCGGGTCGAGGTCGTCGAAGTTCGAGATGCGGGGCAGGCGGGGCACGACGATCTTCACGCCGCCGTTGCGCGACGGGCCGGCGCGGTCGAGGTCCATGATATCCTCGGCCGGCAGTTTCCAGGCCTCGGCGAACCAGGGCAGGGTACCGAGACCGGGCCAGCCGCTCAGCGTGGCGATCTGGGCGAAGCCCTCGTCGAAGAGGCTGGGATCGCCGCGGAACTTGTTGACCAGGAAGGCCTTGATCCGCGCCCGATCCTCGGGCGGCAGCACGGCGGCGGTGCCGATGATCTGGGCGATGACGCCGCCCCGGTCGATGTCGCCGGCCAGCACCACGGGCACCCCGGCGGCCTCGGCAAAACCCATGTTGGCGATATCGCCCCGGCGCAGGTTGATCTCGGCGGGGCTGCCGGCCCCCTCGACGATCACCAGGTCGGCCTCACGGGCCAGCCGGTGGAAGCTGTCCATCACCGGCGCCAGAAGCCGGGGCTTCAGCGTCGCATACTCCCGCGCCCGGGCGGTGGCATAGCGCTGCCCCTGCACGATGACCTGCGCGCCGGTGTCGGTCTCGGGTTTCAGCAGCACCGGGTTCATGTGGACCGAGGCCGGCAGGCCGCAGGCCAGCGCCTGCAGCGCCTGGGCGCGGCCGATCTCTCCGCCGTCCTCGGTAACGGCAGCGTTGTTCGACATGTTCTGTGGCTTGAAAGGCGCGACGCGCAGCCCGCGTCTGCGGAAGGCCCGTGCGAGGCCGGCGACCAGCAACGACTTGCCAACGTTCGAGCCGGTGCCCTGGATCATGATCGCCCGTGCCATGGCATACCCCCAACGAAAACGCGCCCTGCGTGGGCGCGTTTTTACGCTGATTTTTTCAGCGAATCAATGGATTAGGCAGCTTCTGCCTGCTCCGCGGCATGGCGACGTTCGCTTTCCTCACGCGACAGGGCGACCGAGGTGCGGATACCCTTGGAAACGAACTCCATCAGGCCACCGACGACCCGTTCGCTGGGGTCGATGCCGGCGCAGGACAGCACTTCGCGGCCATCGCGCGAACGCGCCCAGCGGGCGATCTGCTCGGGGCCGTTGCCGTACTTCTTGTCGTCGGCGATGGCATCGTCGAGCGCGGCAAGCACCACGGCAGCGAAAAGCTTCCGTGCGCGGTTGCCCTGTTCGTTATTGAAGGCGGTGCCATCAACGAAATCTTTCATGATCCGTCCTTGCTTATTGCTCTTGTGTTTCGGGCGTGCCGCCCCTTATGACGAAAAAGAGACGATTCGGATAGCGCAATCGCGCATCCCTGTCATGCTGCCTGTGCATGGCTGCGACTCCTCTTTCCCGCCCCCTCCGGTGCTCTGCCGAAAGCTTGTCACGGGCACGAGGGCCATATATAGGCTGCGTCTGAATTGGATCAACCAGCACAGGCTATCCCCGATGCCCAAGATCAACGGTAACGAAATCCGCCCCGGCTACGTGCTGGAACATAACGACGGTCTCTGGGCCGCGGTGAAGGTCGATCACGTCAAGCCCGGCAAGGGCGGCGCCTTTGCCCAGGTCGAGATGAAGAACCTCCGCAACGGTTCGAAGCTGAACGAACGCTTCCGCAGCGCCGACAAGGTCGAACGCGTCCGTCTGGAACAGAAGGACATGCAGTTCCTCTACG
The DNA here is from genome assembly GCF_000220565.1 of Oceanicola sp. S124. GTDB lineage: Bacteria > Pseudomonadota > Alphaproteobacteria > Rhodobacterales > Rhodobacteraceae > Pseudooceanicola. The sequence continues at coordinate 6,564 of NZ_AFPM01000101.1, forward strand.
AGACCGACGGCATGCTGTCGTTCATGGATGTCGAGACCTTCGACCAGGTCGAGTTGCCCGCAGACCTGCTGGGCGATCGCCGTCCTTTCCTGCAAGACGGCATGACCATCGTGGTCGAATTCTACGAGGCCGAGGCGCTGAACGCGACCGTGCCCCAGAAGGTGACCTGCAAGATCGTCGAGACCGAGCCGGTGGTGAAGGGTCAGACCGCGGCGAACTCGTTCAAGCCGGCGATTCTGGACAATGGCGTCAAGGTCATGGTGCCGCCCTTCGTCGGTCAGGACGAGGATATCGTCGTCAACACCGAGACCATGGAATACTCCGAGCGCGCCTGAGCCGCACCAGAGGGATCCCGCCCGAAGCGGGAGCAAGATCAGGGGCCGTGCCGCCAGGCGCGGCCCTTTTGCCGTCCCGAGGGGCCGCGGGGGATTCGCGCCAGCGCCCGCCCGGAGAAGGCGGGTTGCCGGGCGAGGGCAGTCGTTTTCATGCCTATGATCGGGCTGCATGACTGAGTTGGGCAGCCACCCCGTCGGGACAGGCTGTGCGACGCGCGGGTCGCGGCGGTCCGGATGGCCTGCTTTCCCGTCAGTTTGCCCCGGTGGCAACTTCGGGACAGAGGGCTTTGGAGGTCCTGCATAAAATTCAGGCAACGGACTGTTGCCGAAAGGTGACGCCCGGGGCGGTGCGGATGACCGGTCGAGGGGCGCCCGCGGTGGCTCAGGCCCCGGGGGCGGGCAGGGGGGATAGGCGGGCCTCTCCGGCGGTCATCTCGTCGGACGCGCGGTCGAAGCGCAGGTAGGCGATGCCGCGACCATCGGCCTGGGTATAGAGCGTGCCGGCCGCCTTGCCGTCTGCCTCGATGGCGGTGCCGACCGGGGCACTGCCTTCGACCGAGACCAAGGCCAGGCCCTTGCGCAGCTCGGTCTTGTGCTTCATCCGCGCCGTGACCTCCTGGCCGACGTAGCAGCCCTTGCGGAAGTCGACGCCGTGCAGGCGTTCGAACCCGGCTTCCAGGATGAAGGTGTCCGGGGTCAGCTCGATCCCGGTTTCGGGGATGCAATGGGCGGTGCGGATCGCGTCCCAGTCGCTGCCGTCGTCACCCGCCTCTGCGCCGTAGAGACGCCAGCCGAGCGCCGGGTGGCGCGGGTCTGCGACCGCACCTTCGGGGGCAGGTCCGGTGCCGCGGCGCAGGTGCAGCCCGCTGTCGGTGATCGTCACCGCCGAGCGCAGCTTGTACATGGTCAGCCGCTGCGCCAGCCCGTCCGCGAGACTGTCCGAGACATCCAGCAGCACGTCGTCGCCATCGGCCACCAGCAGGAAGTCGGCAAGGTACTTGCCCTGCGGGGTCAGCAGCGCGGCATAGACCGGCCCCTCGGAGAGACGGCGCACGTCATTGGTGACGAGGTTCTGAAGGAACTCTGCGGTATCGGCGCCGGAAAGGCGCAGGATCCTGCGGTGGCTTTCGCTCATCTGGGACTCCCGGATCTTGGTTGTCTCCCTTATAGCTGCCCCCGCGCCGGGGCGACAGGGGCCCCGACGTCAGTGCAGAAAGGAGGGCGCGCCATGGCGGCAGCAGTATCGGTGATCGTGACGACGCGGAACGCGCAGGAAGACCTGCCGCGGCTGATGCCGGTGCTCTTCGAGGCGGTGCAGGAGGATCTGCTGCGCGAGCTGATCTTCGCCGACCTCGGCTCGACTGACGAGACGGCGGCGATCGCCGAGGCGACAGGGGCCGAGCTGGTCGCGGCGGGCACCGATCCGCGCGCTGCCGGGGCGGCCCTGGCGCGGGGCGACTGGCTGCTGTTCCTCGATCAGCGCGACCTTCCGCAGGCGGGATGGACCCGTGCCGTGGCCGATCACCTGCCGCGCGGCGGAGCGGCGGTCTTCCGGCTGGGATGGGCCTGCGATCTGATGGCGCGCTTCGGGATGCCGCGGGGCCGGGCGCTGCTGGTGCCGGCCCGTGACTTCCGGGCCGGCCGGATCGGCCGTGCCCGCCTGTTGCAGGCCCGGTGCCGGCGCGGCTGAGGGGCCCTAGCCGAACAGCCGGAAGAAGGCGCGACGGAAGAAGCCCGCGTCCTCGTCGGCCATCGCCTCTCCGCGCTGGCGGGTGCTGCGACGCTGCTCGGCCAGGGCCATGCGGTCGGCGGTGCGGCCATCGGTGCGGAACTGCAGGTCGTGCAGATGCGCATAGACCCCGCCACGTTCCAGAAGCTCTTCATGGGTGCCCTGATCGACGGCCACGCCGCGATCCATCACCACGATCCGGTCAGCGTTGCGCACTGTCGAGAGGCGGTGCGCAATGACCAGCGTGGTGCGGCCGTGCGCCAGCTTGTCCAGGGCTTCCTGGACCACGGCCTCGGACTTGGCGTCGAGGGCCGAGGTGGCCTCGTCCAGCAGCAGGATCGGCGTGTTGCGGATCAGGGCGCGCGCGATGGCGACCCGCTGGCGCTGTCCGCCCGAAAGGCTGGAGCCGCGTGGGCCGACCGGGGTGTCGAGGCCGGCGGGCAGGTTCTTGACGAAATCCCAGACGTTGGCCGCGATGAGCACTTCCTGCAGCCGCGCCTCGGACACATCGGTGCGGCCGAGCAGGATGTTCTCACGCAGGGTCTCATCGAAGAGTGCGGCATCCTGGGACACCACCGAGAAGAGATTGCGCAGGTCTTCCAGCGCCATGGCACCGACCGGCACGCCGCCGATCTCGATGCGGCCGCCGGTCGGATCGACCAGCCGGGTGAGCAGGTTGAAGACGGTGGACTTGCCTGCGCCCGAGGCTCCGACGAAGGCCGTGGTCTGGCCCGGCGCGGCCTCCAGCGTCAACCCGTTCAGCACCGGAGTCTCGCCGTAGGAGAGGCGCACGTCCTGCAGGGTGACGCCGGGCATGCCGGTCGGCGGGGCGACGGGATCAGGGGGCGAGACGAGGGTGGGTTGCGTCTCCATCAGCTCCTTGATGCGCTCCAGCGCGGCGGCGGCGACCTGCCAGGTGCCCGAGACAGAGCCAAGGCGACGCAGCGGTTCGAAGGCAAAGCCGATGGCGGTGAAGAAGGCCATGAACTGCCCCACTGTCTTCTCGCCCGAGATGATCTCGGCGCCGCCGAAGATCAGCACCCCGAGGAAGCCGATCCCGGCCATGATGTCGATCATGCCGGGGATGGCGGCGGTGCCCAGGGTCGAGCGGATCTCGGCGCGCACCAGCTGATCGGTGAGCTGGCCGTACTGGCGGGCCTGGTATTCTTCGAGGCGGTTCAGCTTGACCGGGACGATCCCGTGGAAGATCTCGTCCAGCCGGGTGGCGAGGCGGGCGCCGAGATCGCGCGCCTCGCGCGAGCGGGCGCGCACGAAGCGCTGCACGATCATCGAGGGGGCGACCAGGATCGGCGCGCCGATCAGGGCGACGAAGGTCCACTGCCAGTCGACCGAGACCGCCACGCCCATCAGGATCACCAGGGCGATCAGGTCCCGCCCGGCACCGGTGAGGATGGCCGACCAGACGCCGTTGACGGCGGCCACGTCGGCTTGCACACGCTGGATCAGGAAGCCCGGCGGATGGGTCTGGTGGAAGGTGCCGTCCTGGCGCATCAGCACCGCCAGCAGGTCGCAGCGCAGGTCGGCGGCATTCAGCTGGGCGATCCGCGCCAGCAGCGCCTTCTGCCCGATCGAGGCGAGGGCACGGACGATGAAGATGCCGAGGATCGCCGCGCCGACCCAGCCGATCGCACCGGTCTTGCCCTCGATGAAGACCGTATCGAACATCGGTTTCATCATCCAGCTGAGCGCCCCCAGCATCGACCCCTCAAGCGACATCAGCAGGAAGGCGGCCAGCAGGGCCCAGCTGTGCTTGCGCAGGTAGCCCTTCCACAGCCATTTGCCCAGAATGCGACCGGGCACGTGCTCTTCCGTGGGGGAAGTGGCGGCGGCGCCACCGGCTTTTTCGAGGCTGGCCTTTTCGAGACTGGCCTTGTCGGGACTGGCCTTGTCGGCCTTGGCCTTGTCACGGCTGCGCTTCTCGCCGTGGCCGGTCGCCTCCGTGGCAGGGGGTGCGGTGGTCCCGGGACCGTAGGCCGATCCGGAGCCTTGCGGGGCGGGGGCCCCTGTCGCGGTTCGGTTTTCATCCCCTCGGGGCTGGTCGGTCGGGGTCGAAGGAGCGCCGCTGGCGGGAGGGCGGGGAGGCTTGCTCATCGCTGCCACCAGGGCAGGGCCTTGAAGTCCGCATTGATCTGCACGGGGTCGTATTCTGCGCGGATCCAGTCCTCGAAGCCGATCGGCGAGGCGGCATTACGCGCCGCGTAGAGGTCCAGGATGTAGTCCAGCACGCCGGTGCGGCTCTTGCGGAAATGGATGTATTTCGTCGACAGCATCTTGCGGGCCTCTTCCACCGGGCGGCCCTCGATGCACATCAGGTAGATGGCCGAGGCGAAGCCGGCCCGGTCGGCGCCTGACTTGCAGTGCATGACGAAGGGGCGGGGGATCCAGCGGAAGGTGTCGATCACTTTCAGGATTTCCTCGGCGGGGACGGCCCGGCGGGCGTGCAGGCTGCAGTCGACCAGCGTCAGGCCGAGGGCCTCGCAGCTTTCCCGCTCGGTCAGGTAATGGGCCGCGCCGCCGGCGCCGCGCAGGTTGAGCACATGGGTGATGCCCATCTCCTTCATCTGCGCGAACCGCTTGTGGGTCGGGTGGTTCGAGCGCCAGACCCCCGGGGCGATCTGGAAGAAGTTGGTCCAGAAGGTGCGCAGGACCGCATGATCGAACCAGAGATTGTAGATATGCGCCCGCCGCCGCTTCTCCGGGCTGGAGAGGTCGGTATTGTAGTGATTGCGCAGATCACGCTCCCATTGGCGGATCCTGTCGGTGAGTGTCATGCCGAGCCCTTGTCCTTGGTTCCGGCGCGATGACCGGCAGTATGCCCCCGGGGAAAACCCGCCTCCATGTAGGCGAGGAGGCGGCGCGAGGCAAGCTTGGCGGGGCGTCAGGGCCCGCGGGCCGGCATGGAACAGAGCGCGGCAGGACCGCGGAGAGGCGCATCAGGCGCCGCACCACGCGGGGGCGCCGCTGAAGGAGCGGCATCATCCGGGATTGTCGTAGCCCGGTTCGACGCTGCCCCAGTCGGCTCTGACTCAGCCGATGATCCGCAGCCCGTACCTCAGTCGCGGCCGCTGACTGTGGCTGTTCAGCAGCGGGTCGTCCGGCGACGCAGCTCTGCCCCCGTGACCCGTCCAGCTGCAGCCATCCGGCGACGGCAGGCCCGTCGGCCCGTTCCCGGTCCGGCAGCCCGACCGCAGGGGCGCCGTCGGCATTGCGCAGACAGGTCCCTCGCAGGGGCGCTGCGGCAGATGCCTGCGGTTCGGTCTGTGGCAGCGGCGGGGGCCTTTCCGGGCGCGCCATGGATTGACCTTGCCCGGCGCGCCGCTAAAGCTTGGCGCGCGCCTCGTGACCGCCGGAGACTTCCGGCCCCGGACGCCTCCTGTTCCAGTGAAAGGACCTGACATGAGCCTTGCCCATGGTCGCCCCTACCTTGCGATTCCCGGACCTTCGGTCATGCCCGATGCGGTGCTGCAGGCCATGCACCAGCCGGCGCCGAACATCTACGAGGGCGATATCGTTACCCTGGTCGAGGGCATCGTGCCCGACCTCAAGCGCGTGGCGAAGACCGAGGGCGAGGTGGCGATCTACATCGCCAACGGGCACGGCGCCTGGGAGGCCGCCCTGTCGAACCTGTTCCAGCCCGGTGACCGGGTGCTGATCCCCGCCACCGGCCGCTTTGCCCATGGCTGGGCCGACATGGCCGTCGGTCTGGGCATCGTGCCGCAGATCATCGAGTTCGGGACGAAGTCCCCCATCGACGCGGCCCGCATCGAAGAGATCCTGGCCGCCGATACCGCCCATGAGATCAAGGCGGTGATGTTCAGCCACGTGGACACCGCCAGCTCGATCCGCAACGATCCGCGCCCGCTGCGCGCCGCGCTGGATGTGGCCCGGCACCCGGCGCTGCTGATGGCCGATTGCATCGCCTCGATGGCCTGCGACGAGTTCCACATGGACGCCTGGGGCGTCGACGTGGCGATCACCGGCTCGCAGAAGGGGCTGATGGTGCCGCCGGGACTGTCCTTCGTCTTCTTCAACGACCGCGCCAAGGAGTTGCGGGCGGCGAACCCGCGGGTCTCGCGTTACTGGGACTGGGTGCCGCGCACCGAGGCGCAGGCGGTCTACCAGTATTTCGGCGGCACCTCTCCGACGCACCACCTGTTTGGCCTGCGCGCCGCGCTGGACATGCTGCACGGCGAGGGGATGGAGCAGGTCTGGGCCCGTCACGCCACGCTGGCCCGGGTGGTCTGGGCCGCCTGCGAGCGCTGGTCCGAGGCCGGGGCCCTGACGCTGAACATCGCCGAGCGCGGGCTGCGCAGCCATGCGGTGACCGCGCTTGGCCTCGGGGTCGGCAATGGCCAGAAGCTGCGGCGCTGGACGGCGGACAATGCCGGGCTGACGCTGGGGCTGGGTCTTGGCATGGCAACCGCAGAGGACCCGGAGGGCACCGGCTTCTTCCGCATCGGGCACATGGGGCATCTCAATGCCCACATGGTGCTGGGCGCGGTCGGGGTGATCGAGGCCGGACTTCAGGCCCTGCAGATCCCCCATGGCAAGGGTGCGCTGGAAAAGGCCGCCGAGGTCGTGGCCCAGCCCGGCGCGGTTGCCTTCTGAGGGCGACCAGCGCCGACGCGGTCGGCGCCACGTAGAGGGGGGCGGCGGGGTGACCCCCGCCCTACGCGCCGCGCTGCGGCAGTGTCTTTCAACTGGTCCGGTTCCCTGAGGCAGGGCCGGGACAGGGGCCCCGGTACGGCGGAGACCGCGCAGGCCCGGAAGGGCGCGCTTCGGAGCGCCGGGCTCGACCGCACCAAGCGTCCGGCGCGGCAATCTGCTCGCCCGGGCCGAGCGGGATTGGCACAGACAGGTCTGACACGGGCAAGCCTGAAATGGTCCGGGCTGACAGGGGCAAGTCTGACAGGGGAAAGTCTGACGGGGGCAAACTGTCTCGTGCAGACTTGGACCAGTCAGGATCGGACCATTCGGAAAGCGCCCGAACAGGCTAACCCGAACAGGCTAACCCGGATAGGCCCACCCGACCGGGATCAGCCGAGGCGGGCGAGGGCGCGGGGCAGGGCCTCGGCCAGCAGGGTCATCTCCCTCTCGGGTCCGCAGGAGATGCGGATGCAGCGGTCCTGCGGCGCGACGAAGGGCATCCGCACGAAGATCCCCTCTTCGGCCAGAGCCGCGACGAGGGCGCGGGCGCGGTCTCCGTCGCCGCCACAGTCGATGGTGACGAAATTCGTCGCCGAGGGCAGGGGCACCAGCCCGTTGTCGCGGGCGATGGCCGCGATGGCCTCTCGCGAGGCGGCGACGGCTGCGCGCACATGGCCCAGCCAGTCCTGATCCTGCAGCGCCGCCAGCGCGCCTGCCTGGGCCGAGCGGTTCATGCCGAAATGGTTGCGCACCTTGTCGAAGGCGCGGATCAGCTCTTCGGGGCCGAGGGCGTAGCCGACGCGCGCTCCGGCCATGCCGTAGCCCTTCGAGAAGGTCCGCATGCGGACCAGCCGGGGGTCGTCGACCGGCAGCGGCACGGCGGCCTCTTCCGGGGCGAATTCGCCATAGGCTTCGTCCAGCACCAGCAGGGTGCCGGCGGGTAGCGCCGCGAGCGCCTCGGCGATCGCAGCGCCCGGCAGGTAGCTGCCCATGGGATTGTCGGGGTTGGCGAAATAGACCAGCTTGGCGTCGACCTCGGCGGCGCGGGCGATGAGGGCGGGCAGGTCCTCGGCGTCATCGCGATAGGGCACTGTTTCGATCCGGCCGCCGAAGCCTGCGACGTGGTAGTTGAAGGTCGGATAGGCCCCGGCAGATGTGACGATCACGTCTCCCGGCGCCACGGTCAGGCGCACGAGGTCGCAGAGCAGCCCGTCGATGCCGCCTCCGACGACGATATTGGCCACCTCGCAGCCCCAGTGGTCGGCCAGCGCCGCGCGCAGCTCGTGGCTGGCCGGATCGCCGTATTGCCAGATCCCGCTGGCCGAGCCGGTCATCGCCACCAGTGCGCGGGGCGAGGGGCCGAAGCCGTTCTCATTGGCGCCGAGGCGGGCGGCGAAGGGGGCGCCCCGGCGGCGCTCAAGCTCTTCCGGGCCGGTGAAGGGCACGGTCGAGGGCAGGGCAGCGGCGAGGGCGGTCAGGCGGGCATTGGTTGTCATGAACGCGGAAGTAAGCCTCGGTTGCGGCGCGGCGCAAGAAAAATCGGCGGCGGTCGGGAGGATGCGCAGGCAGCCGGGGCAGGGCAGCAGGGGGACAGGCCCGCTGCCGGTCCGCCGGAGCGGATGCAGGGCCCTTGCGCTGGTGCAGGATCGGGGGCGCAGGACCGGGGCACGGCAGGGGGCGCGGCAGGGCAGGTGGCGCGCGGCGGCAGCCTCGGGCCCCTTGCGCAAAAGGTGACGACATTCGTCATCGTCCGGTTCTTGCATTGAAGGCTGGTAGCGGGAAAGCTGGGGGCGGCAAAGGCCAAGAGATCAGAGACCACGGACCGGCGCTGCCACATGCCGGACAGGAGAGCCCGAGATGACCCGCCCCAGTCTTCACTCCCCCGCCCCGCGCGCCGGAGCCTTCCGGTGCCTGATGCTGGCCGCCCTGCTGCTGGCGCCTGCCGGTGCGGCGCTGGCGCGGGACTGGACCATGGCCGAAGCGACCCTGCAGGAATATGACGAGGAATGCTTCCTGATCTCGTCGCGCAAGGGCTGGCAGCGGGTCGAACTGCTGGACGAACCCATTGCCTTCGACTTCCGCACCGGCTCGCGCGATCGCTGGACGGTGGATGCGGCGCGCTATGACCCGGTGACCTACATGGGGCACGGGGCCGCGGACGAGGCCGCGCTGGCGCCCTATGCGCAGTACAAGTACCGCCGCGACCTGCCCTTCGGCCGCATGCTGGCGCGCGCCGATGGCGGCCCGGCTCTGGACGTGGGCAGCGACCCCTCCTACGACGAGGCGCAGCGCGTGCTCTCGGCGCTGAACCTCGACTTCCGCATCAACGACACCGGGCTGGGCGACAACCAGGGCAGCGTCGAAGTCTGCATTCTCTACTGATCGCCTCCTCCGGCCCCGGGGGCATGCCGCCGCCGCCCCGGCGGGCGGCGAGGCCCTGTTCGTGACGTTGCGTTGACGCCGCGGCGGCCCTCTCGACACATCGCGGGGCGGGGCAGATGATCCCCCCAGGGAATGAGGAGGATCAGACAGATGGACCGCAACAACCTGCAATTCGGTGGCGATGGCCCGCGCGTGCGTGTCGAGATCCGCGACCACGTGGCCCATGTGACCCTTGTGCGCTCGGGCAAGATGAACGCCGTGGATACCGACATGGCGCGCTCGATCATCGGAGCCGGAGAGGCGCTGAGCGGGCGCAGCGACATCCGCGCCGTGGTGCTTGCGGGCGAGGGGCGCGCCTTCTGCGCGGGGCTGGACGTGGCCTCGTTCACCGAATTCGCCGGGACGGACCCCGAGGCGCGGGTGATGCCGCGCACTCATGGCGATGCCAACCTCTACCAGCAGCTCTGCCTGGTCTGGCGAGAGCTTCCGGTGCCGGTGATCGCGGCGCTGCACGGGGTGGCCTTCGGCGCCGGCTTGCAGCTGGCGGTGGCGGCGGATGTGCGCATTGCCCATCCCGAGACGCAGCTGGCGATCATGGAGGCCAAGTGGGGCCTCGTGCCGGACATGGGCGGCATGGTGCTGCTGCCGCGGCTGCTGCGCTCGGACGTGCTGCGGTTGCTGACCTACACGGCGCGTCCGGTCACGGCGGCGCAGGCACTGGACTGGGGGCTGGTGACCGAGATCGCCGAGGATCCGCTGGCCGCCGCCCAGGCCCTGGCCACCGAGATCGCCGGCAAGTCGCCCTCGGCCATGCGGGCGGCCAAGGCGCTGATCGCCCTGGCCGAAAGCGGCGCTCCGGCAGATCAGGTCCTCTACGAGGAGAGCCGGGCGCAGACCGGGTTGATCGGCGGCAAGCACCAGATGGAGGTGATCGCCGCCAACATGGCGGGACGGGCGCCCGACTTCGACTGAGAGCGGATGACCGCACGCGCCGCTCAGTCGGCGGCGCTGCGGCGATGGCCCGAAAGAGGGCCGCAGCCCGTCGCGGCGCGTGCCAACGGTGGTTTGCCGGGCAGGATCTCCCGTGTCGCGTCGACCTTCAGGCGGCGTCGGACAGCCCGTCCGGTGCTGTCTTTCGATGGATTGCCCGATCCCGACGGGTCCGGTTCCGCCGCTCCATTCCGCACCGGCCCGATCCCGCCCTATCAACCGGGACGGCCTCGGCATGACACGGGGCGCCTGTCCGGGCGGACGGCACCCATGGCAGAGGTCCTGGTGGCCTGCGCGGTTCAGCCGGCGGCGCGTTCCTCGGGGCGGAAACCGATGCTGTCCGAGACCGAGAACCGCCCGGCATCGGCCTTGCGGATCTTGCCTTCGCGCAGAAGCTGGCCGAAGGCGCGCAGCCCGTCCTCGCGGCTGAAGCCCTCGGGGTGAAGCGATTTCACCCGGCTCATCAGTTGCGGGCGCGAGAAGAGCGGCTGGCGCTCGATGAACGACATGTAGGAGGCCGCGGCCTCCAGCAGTTCACCCAGGCTGCGGGCGCCGACGGCGCGGGCGTAGTCGGCGAAGCTTTCTTCCTGTCCCCCCGGGGTGGCGGCAGCAGCTCCGGATGGGGGCGGTGCGACCTCTTCCCTGCGGGCAAGGTCGGCAATCGAGACCCGGCGCGGCCGGACCGGACCGCGCGCCGAACCCGAGACATCGATCCGCTGCTCGGCCACCAGCTTCAGCGGCGCGGGGCGCGCCGTGGTGCTGCGGCGCGCGGGTTCGCTGCTTTGGTGGGCGATGGCGGGGCGGCGCGGCCGGACCACCTGGGCCAGGTCCTCGCGATAGGCGTCGGTGGTGTCTTCGCGCGGGGTGAAGTCAGAGCCGGCTTCCTTCTCGGCTTTCTTGGCGGCGACGGCGGCGCGCAGATGTGCCAGGGCCGAGCGGCGGCGGGTCGAGTCGGCCTGTTCGAACTGGTTGTCGGTCTCGCGCAGGATGCGGTCCATCTGGGCGCCGTGGTCGGTGTCGCGCAGGCTGCGGGCACCGAGACCGGCACGGAGCGTCTGACCCTCGGCGTCGTAGGCGGTTTGGCTGGCGATTTCGGCGGCGGGGCGGGCCTCGGCCTCGATCGCGGCCAGCTCGCGCTGCAGCTCGTCTTCCTGTTCAGGCGAGAGAGAGCTTTCGGCCGCCTCCCGGCGCTTGACCTTGATGATCCGGGCCATCGGGCGCGCAGTGGCGCCGCCCCGCGAGGAGGCCGCTTCGGTCGCTGCCTCGGGATCTGCCGCGGCGGCGAAGTCCGGGGCGGCCTCGGCGTCGAGGTCGACGAATGTGGCGTCATCGGACGTCAGCCCGGCCTCGGCGTCGGGCAGAGTGTCGGAGACCTGGGGCACATCCTCTGCCGCCAGCTCGGGCGCGGCGCTCTCCTGTTCGGAGCCAGGGGCGCCGGAGGTGTCCTCCGGCTGGATCTGTGCGGCGGGCTCTTCAGCAATCGGTGCGTCGGTGGCGGAGGGTTCGGCGGCAGCTGCCGCGACACGTATCGCATCGCGACGGCGGGCCACGACGTCGCGGATGCGCTGCAGCTTCAGAGCCACGTCGGTCGGCGCGGGGCTGGCGACGGGCAGCTCTTCGCCCTCCTCGGCTTCGGCGCGGGCGATGGCGATGGCCTCTTCGGCCTCGGCAATCGAGTCCCAGCCCTCGCCACTGGGCGTCAGGTCGTCCTCAGGCAGAGGCTCGGCGACGGGATCGGCAGGTCCGGTCAGCTCAGCGTCGGCGGGTGAGATTGCGCGTTCTTCGGACGGGAGGGCAGCGGCCGGGGTGTCCGGCGCCTGTGCGTCATCGGTCTCGGGCAGGTCGGACACAGCCGAGAGAGGGGCCGACAGGGTGGGGGCTGGCTCGGCCTCGGCAGCAACGGTTCCGACGGGTGTTTCGGCGGGCGTCTCTTCGACGAGGGCGACACCGGCGGCGGACGTCTCTTCCGTCTCCGCCAGGGCGGGAGGCATGGTTTCTGCCGGCAGGCCCCCTTCAGGGCTCGCGTCCAGTTCCGGGGCCTCGGGCCATGCTTCGGAGAGCACCGTGTCATCCGGGTCTTCGGTCTGACCGGCGGGCGCCATCTCTGCGGAGGGGCGGGCCTCTCTACGGGTGGGCGGCGCTTGCGATGCCAGCAGGGCGGCGTCGGCGGCAGCCGCGAGGGCTGCGGCAATGCGCGGGGCTCGCAGCGGGCGGGACGGCAGTTCTTCCTCCGAGAGGTCCTCATCGAAGAGGGTCCCGTCCTCGGGGCCGCTGGACTGCAAGGGGCCGTCATCCTGTTCCGGGAAGTCCTGCTGAAGCGGGGCGGGAGAGGAAGCGGCGACCGCGGTCTCGTGCGGGGCCTCGAGCTCTGGTGCGGCGTCGGCCGCAGTCTGAACCAGGGCCTTGCCGGCCGCCTGGTCCGGCGCGGGGGAGCGGTCGGGCGACAGGACGATATTGCCCTCTTCGGTGCGGGCGGTGACCCGGCGGGCCGAGTTGCGCTCGGCCAAGCGGGCCAGCATCTCGGCGTCGGGGGTCGGGGGCTCGGCCCCGAAGTAGCGGTCATCGGCTGCGAGGTCGCGGAAATACTCGGCAATCGCCTTCATGGTGTCGAAAGCGTCGTCGAATCCCTCAAGCGTACAGGAGAACGTCCCGTAGGAAACTGTCAGGATCTTGCTCGACTCTACCACTTTACTTCTCGCTCGTTCTGGCGGTACGCACCGCTGCACGGAGGCTTCTCACCCGATCATCCTTAACCGGATGGGACACAACCGGTCCGAATCTAAGGTGCAGAAGGTCTCATTTTGTGACGATATTGTGGTAACTGTCCAATTCGGGCGAGAGTCAGCTGAGGCCATGGCGATCGAAACGGTGATCGAAAGCGCGGGCCCGGTGGCCCTGGTGGGCGGCGGCGCGGTGCCCGGCGGCGTGGCCGAGCGCGTCCTGGCGCTGTGCGGCCCGGTCGTGGCGGCGGATGGCGGGGCCGAGGTCCTGCTGCGCCGGGGCCGGATGCCCGATGCCGTGATCGGCGACATGGACAGCCTGGGCGCCACCTGGGCGCGGCGCGTCCCGGCCACGGCCATGTATCCGGTGGCCGAGCAGGAAAGCACCGATTTCCAGAAATGCCTGACCCGGATCGAGGCGCCGCTGGTGATCGGCACCGGCTTCCTCGGGCCGCGCGCCGATCACATGCTGGCGGCGCTCTCGGTGCTGGCGCGGTTCCCCGAGCGCCGCTGCCTCCTGGCCAGTGACACCGATATCGCCTTCCTTTGCCCGCCCGAGCTGGTCCTGGACCGGCCGAGGGGAGAGCGCTTCTCGCTCTTCCCCATGGGGCCGGTGGCGGGGCGCTCGGAAGGGCTGGTCTGGCCCATCGACGGGCCAGAGTTCGCCCCCGATGGCCGTATCGGCACCTCGAACCGCATCGAGGGGCCGCTTCACCTCTGGATGGATCGCCCCGGCATGGTGGTCATATTGCCGGTGGCGGCGCTGGAGGATGTGGCAGCGGCGCTTGCCGGTTCGCCCGCGCGATGGAGCGCTCTCGCAGGATGATGTAAAGCCCGGCGGCGATGGTGACGAGGATCCCCGCCAGCGCCAGCCCGTCGGGAAAGTCGCGGAAGATCAGCCAGCCGATCAGGGTGGCGAAGGGGATCTCGAGGTACTGCATCGGCGCCAGCGTGGCCGAAGGCGCATAGCGCAGCGACCATGTCATCAGCAGGTGCCCGAACGAGCCGATGAGGCCGATCCCCGCCAGCAGCGCCCAGCTGTCGGCGGGCGGCAACACCAGCGCGAAGCTTTCCCAGCCGGCCAGCTGCGCCACCAGGGCCACCGGCAGCAGCACCCCCATGGCCATGAACCCCGAGGTCGCCTGCATGGCGATCGGGTCGATCTCCTTGGCGATCTGGCGGGTGACCAGCATGAACAGGGAGAAAAAGACCGCCACGCCGAGCGGCAGCAGGGCGGGCAGGCCGACCTCGGCGAAGGAGGGCTGGATGACCATCAACGTGCCGACGAAGCCGACCGCGCAGGCGGCAAGGCGGCGCGGACCGACTTCTTCGTCCAGCACCAGCCAGCCGAGCAACAGCATGAGGAAGGGCATGACGAAGGCGATCGCGATGGCATCGGCCAGCGGCAGGAAGCGCAGGGCCGAGAACATGAAGCCGATGCCCGCGATATGGAAAATGGTGCGGTAGAAGGTGAACCGCGTCGCCCGCGCCGACATCCGCCAGCTGCGTCCCGAGGCGATGACGATGGGCGTCAGGAAAAGCGCCTGCATGGCGAAACGCGCGGTCAGCAGGGCGAAGACGGGCATCACCTCTCCAAGCAGCTTGGCGAGAGAGTCACCAAGCGGGGCCAGAAGGCAGAAGCCCATCATCAGGGTGATGCCCAGCAGGGGGCGGTCGTCGGAGAATGCGGCAGGGGTTGTCATGGCGCGACGTTAGGCGCGGGGCGGGGGGGTGTCCATGGGGGATTGGAGGCTGCAACGCGCAGGGAGCAAAAGCCTTCGATGGGGCCCCCGGGTATCCGCAAGGCGAAAATTGCCGCGGTTCAAGCCGAGGCGCCTTGATGACCGCTCTGGGCAGGGACCTGCCGTTTGAGCGGTAGCATCGGGCTGACCGTTTGGCGCGGCTTCCGACGTTCACCTTCTGCAGCTGTCGCAGTGTCCGTCCGTTCGCGGACCTTGGAGGCAGCTGTGCAACAGGCCGCTTCGGATTTGATCGTCCCGTCCCGCCAACGCGAGGATTGTCACTACGTGCGCATCTAATTCGGTCCACAAGGGCGGATCGCCTGTTCGTCGGCGCCTGCTGCAAAGAAGGTGCCATCAGCCAGCAGAGCCAAATTGTTGCTCCCGATACAGCCGTTTGGGTTCTTTTCGGTCTTCAGAAATCCGGAATTTACGAGAGGTGGTATAGGAGATAGCTGCGCGTCAACCACGTGCGTACCGGCCCCAAGGAGTTCGGCTGCCCGAATGAGGAAATGCCTCAGAAGCAATCCCTGTTCAACTTGGCTTAGGACATAGTCTTCGTCAGCGAGTGCAACGGTGCAAAGGTGCCGCTTCGTGCCGTCGCGAGCTGTCCAAACGGTAAGAACGGCATAGAGATCCGATCCCGGGGGTGCCCAGGCCTCCTGCTCTGTTTCGGTCCCCCAGCTACGTGCCTGGGCCGCACCGACGTCTCGCACTTCAAGGCCCGTGGTGTTGAATGCCGAGCTTGTTTCAACGGACAAACGACAACGTTCAAGAAGGTCTTCGAAGTCTTGTGTGGAACTCTGCGATTGACTTGGATTGGCCCAGGCCAACATGGCTGAGATTGCTGCGACAACGCCCTTCCACGAGGAGTTTTTGCAGGTCATTCATTCTCTCTTTTTGTTGTTGAACCCGACGCTCCTTCAAATTGCGCCATCGGTCAATGAGTACGCTAAGCAGGCCTCCGATGCGCTTGGCGTGCGGCGCTGGAGTGGTGCTGAGGTTGGCTTTGGTATCACTTGGATCGACGGCTGGCATCTGGCTTGTTCCGGGCATTCGCTAGGCTTGGCACTAGTGGTGGCTATGCGCAGGGAGCTGACCCAGCCAGAAGAAGAAGGCCGATGACGCGAACGGCCGATAGCTGGCTTTCGCACGCCACAAGATGCTGCAGTGCTGCGTGGCGCTTGAGGTGGATTGACCCTCAGGCCGGTCTTCGGATGGAAAACCGGGCTGCCCGGTCCTCGAGACTGGTATCGAAGCCATTCTCGGGTACGTGCTCCAGCCCCGGCAATTCCGCCAGAAGAAGCGCAGCCGCGTCCGGTCCTCCTCTGTCATCCGTGTGTCGCGACAGAGCCGCAACAGCGCCCCCGGCGATGTGTCCGGACACTGCTGGAATAGAGGCTGATGGGGATCGCCTTGATCTGCGCCACCAGCGTCGTCGGTTCGGGCAGAAGCGCGGTGTCGAAGCTCGTCCTGCCCGGCCCGTGGATCTCCGCCAGGGCCAGCACTGCGCGGCCCGTGGCATCGGCCTGCGTCGTCGAATAGACGAAGGTCACCAAGAGCGTCAGCACGATCATCCCTGTCACCCGCGTGGGCATGGAGACGCCGCCCCACATCTGGTTTCCCGGCTGGTTCAGCCCGCCGCCCAGCGTCGGGAGCAGATGCAGGGCAAGGCTCACCCGGCCAAGCCAGGGCGCGGGCGTCTGGTCCGATCCTGTCACAACCGCCTCTGCCGCGCGGTGAAACACCAGCGTCCAGCCAAGTCACATCAGCACGATCCACGCCGCCCCGACCACGGCCGTGACCACAGGCCCGCAGATGCGGTGCACGAAGGGGCGCTCCGGCAGCGCCCGCAGCAGGCTGAACATGGCCCAAGCGCCGCGCGGTGCGACCGGGCCCGCGCTGCCGGTGCCGAGCGCCGACATCAGGATGTCGCACAGCACCACGCAGGGCAGGGCTGCCCCCAGACAGATCGCCGCTGATTCCATACCGCCCTCCGTTTACCGTGTTGCTTGTCCGGCGCGGCAGGCCACCGGGACCAGCGCGGCGCGCGAGGCCGGTCACGAAAGTCTCACGCTGCCTTGTCTGCCTCGTGAGCCGACCTATCCCTTTTAGGCGAGCAGCCGCTGCCTGCGGTGTCTTCCGGAACAGGAGCCTCCCATGTCCTCCCATCAACTCGGACCAACCATCCTTGTCGTTGCCGCCATTATCGCCCTTGCCCTCGGGCTCTATGCCTATTTCGCCCCGCTGACCGGTGTGACCGGCGTGTGGGGGCCGCTCGTCGCCAGCTTCGGCGCGCTATGCCTTGCCATCGGTGGCGCCCTGCTCATGGGCACGCGTGCGCGAGGCCTGCTGCTGGCGCTCGTCGCGCTTGGGCTCGTCCTGACCGCCTTCGCCACCGCGCTGCTGCACCAGTGGCTGATGCTGGCGGCGCTTGCCGTCTGCGCGATCGGCTGGCTGCTGTCGTTCCGCGCGCCCAAAGGAGCCAACGCATGAATCTGCTGCACACCACCGCCCTTCTGAGCCTTGTCGCCGGGGCCGCACTGGCGCAGGACGCCACGCAGTCCCCCGAGAGCCCCGCACCGCAGGCGCAGATCGACGCCCCCGTGCAGGACGCCCCCGACGCAACCGCCCGCTTTCCTTCGGATGCCCGCGTGCCGACCCCCGGCACCGGCTGGCCGAGCTTTCACGGTCAGCTCTCCGGCGCGAAATACTCGCCGCTGACGCAGATCACCCCTGAGAATGTCAGCGATCTGGAACTGGCCTGGCGGGCCGAGACGGGCGACGTCTCCGACGGCTCCGGCAACACGCCGGCGACGGTCTGGTCCGCCACCCCGATCTATGCCAACGGGCTGCTCTATATCGGCACGCCATTCTACCGGGTCATCGCCTATGATCCCGCCACCGGCGAGGAGGTCTGGAGCTTCGACACCCAGTCCACCCTCGAGGCGCTGACGCAGCCCGCGCTGAAGAACCGCGGCGTCGCCTACTGGGAGGCCGCCGAGCCCGCCCCCGGTGAGAGCTGCCAGAAGATCATCTACCTCGGCACGATGGATGCGCGGCTCTTTGCGATGGATGCCGACACCGGCGCGCTCTGCGAGGACTTTGCCGACGGCGGGCAGCTCGACGTGAACCAGTGGAACACGGTCAACGACCGATGGCCGCTGTCGCTCCTGCAGCCGCCGACCATCGTCGGGGATCACGTCATCATCGGCTGGGCCGGCAATGATTGGGACTGGGCCGAGGCACCTCCGGGATCGGTGTTCAGCGTGAACGCTCAGTCCGGCGAGCTGGAATGGACCTTCGACACGATCCCCGAGGAGATCCGCGAGCGCACCGGCACGGCCAACGTCTGGACCGCGATGAGCGCCGACGAGGAACGGGGCATCGTCTACCTGCCGGTCGCCTCGCCCTCGCCGAACTACTACGGCGGCAACCGCACCGAGGACATCCCCTACGCCACCTCGACCACCGCGCTCGACGTGGACACCGGCGAGGTGATCTGGTCGCGGCAATGGGTGCATCACGACATCTGGGATTACGACATCAACGCCGCGCCGACGCTGATGGACATCACCGTCGACGGGGAGGAGATCCCGGCGCTGATGCAGCCCAACAAGATGGGCTTTCTCTTCGTGGTGAACCGCGAGACAGGCGAGGATGTCTGGCCGATCGAGGAGCGCCCGGTGCCCGCGGGCGACATCCCCGGTGAGCGTTACGCCGAGACCCAGCCCTTCCCCACCAACCCTGCGCCGCTGCTCGATCAGAGCAAGCTGCCCGATGTCTGGCCCATCGCCGACATCGCTTCTTTCGGGGAATGCTCGGCCCTCTGGGACGAGATGCAGTACAGCGGCATGTACCAGCCGCCCACCACGGAGGGCGTCGGCGCCGGGGCCTACCCGAACTCCGCAGGCGTCGTGCAATGGGGCGGCGTCGGCTTCGACCCGGAGCGGCAGATCGCCGTGGTAAACCTCAGCCACGTGGTTCAGTACATCCAGCTCTACGAGCGCGCGGAATACGAGGAGATCAAGGGCGAGGCCGGACCCGGCGAAAGCGGCTTCCACCCGCAGACCGGCGCGCCCTACGGCATGTCGCTCAGGACTGCGCTGAACCGCTGGGGCATGCCCTGCTGGAAGCCGCCTTTCGGCGAGCTGGCGGCCCTCGACATGACCACCGGGGAGATCCTGTGGCGCGAGCCCTTGGGCGCGTCGCAGCGCTACGGCTTCTTCATGCCCGAGATGTGGGGCTCGCCCACCATCGGCGGCCCTGCGGTGACGGCCTCGGGGCTGATCTTCATTGGGGCGACGATGGACGCCAAGGTGCGCGCCTATGATCTCGAAACCGGCGACGAACTGTGGGAGGATCTGACCGAAGCGCCCGCCGTCGCCAACCCCGCGATCTACGAGCACGAGGGACAGCAATATGTCGCTTTCGTCTCGGGCGGTAACTCGATCCTCAAGCCGTCGGTCGGCGACATGGTGTCGGTCTACCGCCTGCCGGATTGACCCTTGTCGCCCGGCCCTGCGCGCAGCGGCCGGGCGATGACGCAAAAGCCCGGCGAGATCGACTGCTGTGCCCCTTTCCCGCTGGTCTCATGCGACGGCCTTGATCTCGGCCCTCCCCAAGGCCGAGCAGAGGTTCACGATAGCGTTGCACCTATGGAATCCGGCGGTTTGGCGGGAGGGGTCTCTTGTTCCAGAACCGCCGCATGACAGCGGCCCGTGTCATGGGCTCCATAGGCGGTGACAGCTTCGATCTTTTCTGCGGCCGGTATCTGCGACAGTAGTTGCGGCTGGATCAGGTTTTGCCCTGTCGCCTCGAGGTGCTTTCGAACGCGCGAATGTCGCCAGAAGCCGTGTCCATCGCAAGATGCATCTTGCGCCATTCGCGGTTGCGCGTCGCAACATGCTTGCGCGAAAGCCATTCTCCACCCCTTTGAAAGCGGCTTCCAGCGCTGTTGATAGCAAATTCAAAGGCGCACCGGAGCACCGATACGGGATCCGCACCGCGATCCGAGCCTGACGCCGGCACAGCGTCGAATAGTCCAGAACGCGCCAGTCGAGCCCAGCCGTCTCAATCAGGCTGGCCACCAGACCCAGGGTCTGGCTGAGCGGCACTTTCAGCATCAAACAGGTTTGAATGGCGCTACCGGAGAAGGTCTCTGGAAGCCCAAGCTTGCCGCTTCGGTTCGCTTGCCACGACATCTCAGGATCGTACCAGACCGACAACGATCCACGCCGCTTCAGGGCGGCGCCATAGTCGGACCAATTCGTCGCGCGGTGGCGGGTGTCGGAAGGCCTTGGCAGGCCATCGCATCAAACCATTGGGCTTCCCGAGGTGAATCCTTCCCATCGATATGTGCAACAACGCCCTCGAAGACTTCTGCTTCCAGTTTCCGGCAAAGGCACCTTTGAAAGGGCAGAGAAGGTCCGGAAACCGCCCTTCGTGCTGATGCCCGGCGTCATGCTACGGGTCGTGTGAACATCGTGGAAGGCCTGCAAGCCGACACTCGCGTCCAAGCCCCCTCAACAATTCGGCACGTTCACCGCGAGCCCTCCCAGCGAGGTCTCCTTGTAATGCTCGTGCATGTCGCGCCCCGTCTGGCGCATGGTCTCGATACAGGCATCCAGCGGGACGAAGTGGCGACCGTCTCCGCGCAGCGCCAGAGAAGCCGCCGAGACGGCCTTGATCGCGCCGAGGCCGTTGCGCTCGATGCAGGGGACCTGGACGAGGCCCGCGACCGGGTCGCAGGTCATGCCCAGGTGATGCTCAAGCGCGATCTCGGCGGCGTTCTCGATCTGCTCGGGCGTGCCACCCATGACGGCGCAGAGGCCGGCGGCGGCCATGGCGGCGGCGCTGCCCACTTCCGCCTGACACCCGGCTTCGGCGCCCGAGATCGAGGCGTTGTACTTGACCAGCCCGCCGATGGCGGAAGCGGTCAGGAAGAACTCGGTTACCCGCTGCGGGGTGGCCGTGGGGACATGGGTCAGCCAGTATTTCACCACTGCTGGCATCACGCCCGCCGCTCCGTTGGTCGGCGCCGTGACCACCTGGCCCCCGGCGGCGTTTTCCTCGTTCACTGCCATCGCGTAGCAGGAGATCCAGTCGTTGACGACATGGGGCGGGGCGAGGTTCTTGCCCGCTTCCTGTTTCAGCGCTTCGTGGATGGCGCGGGCGCGGCGGCGCACGGCGAGGCCGCCGGGAAGCAGGCCCTCGTTGCTCAGCCCCCGGTCGATGCAATCCGACATCACCTGCCAGATCCGGCCGACGCCCTGCGACAGGTCGGGGCGGCCCCTAGCGGTCTCGTTCGCGGCCTTCATCTGGGCGATGGTCAGGCCCGAGGCGCGGGCCATCTCCAGCATCTCCGCCGCCGACTTGAAGGGGTAGGGGACGGGACTGCCCTCGGCCTTGTCCTCGCCCGAGGCCAGCTCGGCCTCGGTCAGCACGAAGCCGCCGCCGACCGAGTAGTAGATCTCGGACAGGATCACGTCGCCCTGGGCGTCCAGCGCCATCAGCTTCATGCCATTGGGGTGGCCGGGCAGCGGGGTGTCGTAGTCGAAGATCAGGTCGGTCTCGGGGGCGAAGGCCAGCGTCCCGAGGCCCGGCGGTGTGACGGTGCCGGACCCGCTGATCGCCGCCAGCGCGGCCTCGGCCTTGGCGTCGTCGTAGCTGTCTGGCAGGAAGCCGGCGAGGCCGAGGATGGTGGCGCGGTCGGTGGCGTGGCCCTTGCCGGTAAAGGCCAGCGAGCCATGCAGCGAGGCGCGCAGGCCCTTCGCCTCGAACGGCGCGGCGCGCAGCCGGTCGAGGAAGCGTCCGCCCGCCACCATGGGCCCCATGGTATGGGAGGAAGACGGGCCAACGCCGATCTTGAAGATCTCGAAGACGGAAAGAAACATGCAGTACCCCTGTTTGCGCCCAGCCTAGCTTATGGCCGGGGGCAAGCACCACCGAAAGCGACCCGGGGCGGCGTGGGCGCGGCATCGGGCCAGTGCCGGACGTGGGCCGCATGCGGGCCGGATGTGGGCCGCTTTCGGTGGCGCCCGTGGCGACAGGTGCGGCGAAGGTGGCGCTTGTCCCCGGCGGGATGCCAGGCTGCAGTCCCGACCAGATGCCCATTTGTCGCGGGCGCATCGGGATAGGGGACGATTCCGCACTCGCTTCCGCGGCCTCGAATTCCTATAACCCGGAGAAACAAGGGAGACCCAGGATGAGCGGAGAGCTTTCCCCCATCGACAAGGCCAAGTTCCTTGCCGCCAAGCGGGCGGTGGATTTCGTCGAGGACGGCATGCGCGTCGGGCTCGGCACCGGCAGCACGGCAGCCTGGATGGTGCGTCTGCTGGGGGAGCGGGTGCGCGAGGAGGGGCTGAAGATCGCCGGCGTGCCGACCTCGACACGCACGGCGGAGCTGGCCCGCGACATGGGCATCCGGGTGATCTCGCTCGACGAGGCGAAGTGGCTGGACCTGACCATCGACGGCGCCGACGAGGTCGACGGTGACCTGAACCTGGTCAAGGGCGGCGGCGGGGCCCTGCTGCAGGAAAAGATCGTCGCCACGGCCAGCGACCGTATGGTGGTGATCGCCGATGCGGCGAAAGAGGTCGAGGCCCTGGGCGCCTTCCCCCTGCCGGTCGAGGTGATCCCCTTCGGCTGGCAGACCACGCAGGCGCTGGTGGAAGAGATGCTGATCTCGATGGACGTGCTGGGCCGGGACACCACGCTGCGGATGAACGGCGGCGCGCCCTATGTCACCGACGAGGGCAACCACATCCTCGACCTGCACCTGAACCGCATCGGCAATGCCCGGGAACTGGCACTGGTGATGAACCAGATCCCCGGGGTGGTTGAAAACGGGCTCTTCATTGATATCTGCGACACGCTGGTCATCGGCCACGGCTCGGGCCGGGTCGAGACCCGCGACATCAATGACGGAACGGTCGAGGACATGCGCCTGGACTTCGTCGAGGACGACAACCTGTTCCGCGATCTCTCGGACTGACCGGCCAGGTCGCTCCACCCTGAATTTCGTCGCGCCGATCCTCCCCTTGCGCGACCCCTGCAAGACCCGAAGGAGCGTCCATGAGCGACGAAACCCCATTCGACTATGATCTCTTCGTCATTGGCGCCGGTTCCGGCGGCGTGCGCGCGGCCCGCGTGGCCGCAGGCGAGACCGGCGCCCGCGTCGCCATCGCCGAGGAAAGCCGCTACGGCGGGACCTGTGTCATCCGGGGCTGCGTGCCGAAGAAGCTGATGGTCTTTGCCTCGGGCTACGGCCGCATGGCCGACGAGGCCCGCGCCTATGGCTGGGACATCGAGGAGAAGGGGTTCTCCTGGGATGCCTTCAAACCCAAGCTGGAAGCCGAGCTTGACCGGCTGGAAGCCATCTACCAGCGCCTGCTGGACGGCTCGGGCGTCGACAAGTTCAACCAGCGCGCCACGGTGGCCGATGCCCATACGGTGCGCCTGGCCGATGGCTCCACGAAAACGGCCAAGCATATCCTGGTGGCCACCGGCGGGCGTCCGGTGAAGCCGGATCTGCCGGGCGCCGAGCTGGGCATCACCTCGAACGAGATCTTCCACGTCGCCGAACTGCCCAAGCGCATCCTGATCATCGGCGGCGGGTACATCGGCTGCGAGTTCGCGGGCATCCTGAACGGTCTGGGCAGCGAGGTGACGCAGTACTATCGCGGTACCCAGGTGCTGCGCGGCTTCGACGACGAGGCGCGCGGGCTGATCGCCGACGAGATGCGCGCCGCCGGGATCGACCTGCAGGTGGAAACCGACGTCGTGAAGCTGGAGAAGGACGCCGACGGCATCCGCGTCTTCGACACCAGGGGCCGCGAGACCATCTTCGACCAGGTGCTCTTTGCCACCGGCCGCGCGCCCAACACCGACGGCATGGGCCTGGCCGAGGCCGGCGTCGAGCTGGGCCGCAATGGCGAGGTCATCGTGGATGACTTCAGCCAGACCGCCGTGCCCTCGATCTGGGCCATCGGCGACGTCACCGACCGCGTGCAGCTGACCCCGGTGGCGATCCGCGAGGGCATGGCCTTTGTCTCGACCGTGTTCCGCGGCGTGCCGATGAAGCCCGACCACGAGCTGATCCCGACGGCGATCTTCACCCAGCCCGAGATGGGCACGGTGGGCATGTCCGAGGAGGAGGCCATCCAGAAGGCCGGCGAGCCGCTGGAGATCTACACCACCTCGTTCAAGCCGATGCAGCAGAGCTTCGCCGGCACCGCGGCGCAGAAGATCCTGATGAAGCTGGTCGTCGGCAAGCAGAGCCGCAAGGTTCTGGGCTGTCATATCGTCGGCCCCTCGGCGGGCGAGATGATCCAGCTTGCGGGAATCGCCGTAAAGATGGGGGCGACGAAAGAGGATTTCGACCGTACGGTGGCCGTACATCCGACCGCGGCGGAAGAGATCGTGACCATGCGCAACCCGACGCGGACCCTGGGCTGAGGCCTGGCTGTCCCGGACGCGATCGTGACCCGTTCGCAAGGGAGCAAAACTTGAAAATTGCCCTCCGGCTGCACAGTTGGAGGGGGAGTATGTTCGACAGAAAGGCAGACAATGGCTGGACAGAATGGCGGCCCCTGGGGAGGAGGCGGCGGCTCGGGCGGGCGTCCGACACCGCCCCCGGGTGGCAATGGCGGAGGCCGCGGCCCCGGTGGTAACAACGGTGGACGCGACGACAAGCCTTCCATTCCCGATATCGACGAACTGGTGCGCAAGGGCCAGGATCAGCTGCGCGTCTTGATGGGCGGCGGCGCCGGTGGCCAGAACTCGGGCGGCGGTGCCCCCGGTGGTGGCGGTCCGCTGATCAGCCGCTCGATGGTCGGCCTTGGCCTGGCCGCGGCGGTCGTCGGTTGGCTTTTTGCCAGTGTCTACACCGTGCGTCCCGACGAGCAGTCGGTCGAACTGTTCCTCGGACAGTATTCCTCGACCGGGCAGCCGGGTCTGAACTTCGCCCCCTGGCCCTTTGTCACCCATGAGGTGATCGCCGTGACGCGCGAGCGCACGGTCGACGTGGGAGTTGGCGGCCGTGGCTCGGATGCCGGGCTGATGCTGACCGGCGACGAGAACATCGTGGATATCGACTTCCAGGTGGTCTGGAACATCACCGATCCGGCACAGTTCCTGTTCAACCTGCGCGATCCGCAGATGACCATCTCGGCCGTGTCGGAATCCGCCATGCGCGAGATCATCGCCCAGAGCGAGCTGTCGCCGATCCTCAACCGGGACCGGGGCGCCATCTCGCAGCGCCTGCGCGACCTGATCCAGTCCACCCTGGACAGCTACGGGGCCGGCATGTCGGTGATCCGTGTCAACTTCGACAAGGCCGACCCGCCCGCCGAGGTGATCGGGGCCTTCCGGGAAGTTCAGGCCGCCGAACAGCAGCGCGAACGCCTCACCAACGAGGCCGACGCCTATGCCAACCGCGTCACTGCCGAGGCCCGCGGCCAGGCCGCTCAGCTGCGCCAGGAAGCCGAAGGCTACCGCGCCCAGGTGGTGAACCAGGCCGAGGGTGAAGCCAGCCGTTTCTCTGCCGTCCTGACAGAGTACCAGAAAGCCCCCGAGGTGACCCGCAAGCGTCTCTACATCGAAGCGATGGAAGAGGTCCTTGGCGGCGTCAACAAGGTGGTCATCGACGGCGAGGCCGGATCCGGTGTCCTGCCTTACCTGCCGCTCAACCAGCTCGCGCCCTCCGGCGCCGGCAACCAGTAAGGGAGAGAGATCATGAAAAAGTCTGCGATCCTTCTGCCCCTGGCGGCCGTGGTGGCCATTGTCGGGTTCTCTTCCTTCTTCATCGTGGACGAGCGCGAGAAGGCGCTTGTCCTGCAGTTCGGTCGGGTGATCGACGTGAAGGAAGATCCGGGCCTGGCCTTCAAGATCCCGCTGATCCAGGAAGTCGTGACCTACGACGACCGTATCCTCAGCCGTGATATCGACCCGCTGGAGATCACCCCGCTGGATGACCGCCGCTTGGTGGTCGACGCCTTCGCCCGCTACCGCATCACCGATGTGCGCCAGTTCCGCCAGGCCAACGGCGTCGGCGGCATCGTTGCCGCCGAGGCCCGGCTCGACTCGATCCTGCGCTCGCAGACCCGGGAAGTGCTGGGCTCGGTCCGCTCGGACGAGATCCTCTCGGCCGACCGTGCCGCGCTGATGGTGCGGATCCGGGATGGCGCCTTCGACGAGGCCCAGTCGCTGGGGCTCGAGATCATTGACGTGCGCCTGAAGCGGACCGACCTGCCGACCGAGAACCTCGACGCCACCTTCGCCCGGATGCGGGCCGAGCGTGAACGCGAGGCGGCCGACCAGATCGCCCGCGGTAACGAACGCGCCCAGGAGATCCGCGCTGAGGCCGACCGGAAGCGCGTCGAGACCGTTTCGGAAGCGCAGCGCGCGGCCGATATCATCCGTGGTGAGGCAGATGCCCGCCGCAACGCGGTCTTCGCCGAAGCCTATGGGGTGGATCCGGAGTTCTTCGACTTCTACCGCTCGCTCACCGCCTATCGGAACGCCCTGAAGGGCGATACCTCGACCATGGTGATCTCGCCTGACAGCGAGTTCTTCAACTACCTCAAGGCCAACAACCCGGGCGGCGTGCAGCCCGAACCCGTGGTCCCGGTCGAGGATCCGGCAGCGGAAGGCGCCGAAGAGGCCGCACCCGCCGCCGATGTCGTCCCCGAGGTCGCTCCCGAAGCCGCCCCCGAGGCGGCCCCGGAAGGCGACGCCGCTCCGGTGAGTGAATGATCCAGCAGGCGCTTGCCACGGGCCTCCTGGCCCTTGGCATCGTCTGTCTTGTCGAGGGGCTGGCCTGGGGGCTGGCCCCTTCGCTTGTCGAGCGTCTGCTGGCCGCCCTTGCGACGATGAGCGAGGCTGACCGCCGAAAGATCGGGCTTCTCGCCATGGCGGCGGGGGTGCTTCTGCTCTGGGCGGCGAAGACGCTGGGGGCGTGACGTGATTTGTCATTTCAACGAAATGAGCCCTGCACGGGGGCACGCGCAGCGGTGAAAAATTTACGAAAAATAAGGGGTTTGCGGGGAAAGGTGGGGGCAGGCGGCTGCGCCGCGGGTCGGCAAGACTTCTCTCACCCGGGCCTCACATCCTGTTGACGCGCCGCGACGGGCCTTTGTGTTGCGCCCTGATCGGCCTAGATTAGAAACAACGACAGGCCCGGTCCTCGGGATACCCCTCGGGGGCGGACCAGGGTTTCTTCAGCAAGAAGGAGAATTGGGAATGACGAGACAGGCATTGGCCCTGCGATCCCCGGCGGACCGCGACATGATCGGAGCGGGGTCCGACATTGCGGCCGAGCGCCGCGTGGGGCCCGGAATGCGGGGGCTCTGGCTGGGCGTGATGGCGGTGATGCTGCTGCTGGCGCAGGCGATCTCGGCCCGCGCACTGCCCGACAGCTTCGCCGACCTGGCGGACAAGATCAGCCCCTCGGTGGTCAATATCACCACGTCGACCACGGTCACCGCGCGCGATGGCGGCCCCTCGCCGATCGTGCCCGAAGGCTCTCCGTTCGAGGATTTCTTCCGCGAGTTCCAGGACCGCAACGGCGGGGGCGGAGAAGCCCGTCCGCGTCGCAGCCAGGCACTTGGCTCGGGATTCGTGATCTCGGAAGACGGCTACATCGTGACCAACAACCACGTCATCGAGAACGCCGACGAGATCCAGGTGGAATTCTTCAACGGTGATCTTCTGGATGCCGAAGTGGTCGGCACCGATCCGAATACCGATATCGCGCTGCTCAAGGTCGCGGCCGACAAGCCGCTGCCCTTCGTCTCTTTCGGCGACAGCGACGTTGCCCGCGTGGGCGAATGGGTCGTCGCCATGGGCAACCCGCTGGGTCAGGGCTTCTCGGTCTCGGCCGGTATCGTCTCGGCGCGCAACCGGGCGCTTTCGGGCACCTATGACGACTACATCCAGACCGACGCGGCGATCAACCGCGGCAACTCGGGCGGGCCTCTGTTCAACATGAACGGCGAGGTGATCGGCGTGAACACCGCGATCCTGTCGCCCAATGGCGGCTCGATCGGTATCGGCTTCTCGATGGCCTCGAACGTGGTCAAGCGCGTGATCGCCCAGCTCGAGGAATACGGCGAGACCCGGCGCGGCTGGCTGGGTGTGCGTATCCAGGACGTGACCCCCGACATGGCCGAGGCCATGGGCCTGGCCGAAGCCGCCGGTGCGATGGTCACCGACGTGCCCGAAGGTCCGGCAATGGAAGCAGGCATGGAAGCCGGTGACGTGATCACCAACTTCGACGGTGTCGAGGTCGCGGACACCCGTGGCCTGGTGCGCCAGGTTGGCAATGCCGAAGTCGGCAAGACGGTCCGTGTGACGGTCTGGCGCAATGGTGAAACCGAGACGCTGCGCGTCACCCTCGGCCGCCGCGAAACCTCTGAAGCCGCCGTGCCCGCAGCCCAGACGCTGGAAAATCAGGCCGATCCGCAGGTGCTGGACCTGATGGGCATGTCCCTGTCGGAGCTGACCCCGGATCTGCGCGAGCAGCTGGAACTGGGCCAGGACATCGACGGCCTCGTGGTCACCGATGTCGACGAGATGGCAGAAGCCTTCGAGAAGGGCGTGCGCGCCGGTGACCTGATCACCGATGCCGGCCAGCAGAAGGTGGCCTCGATTGCCGATCTCGAAGCGCAGATCATCGTTGCGAAGGAAGCCGGTCGCAAGTCGATCCTGCTGCTGATCCGCCGCGAAGGGGATCCCCGCTTCGTGGCCCTGCCGCTGGACGAAAGCTGACCCCTGTCAGCGAGACCTGGAAAAGGGCGCCCCCGGGCGCCCTTTTTCGTGCCGGGGCCGCCTGGAAGGCCGCGCGGCGAAGCCACGGCCGCAGGTTCCTCGGGCCGGGGGCGGCGCCGTCGCATCCGGGCCGGATGGCCCTGCCAGGGGACAGAGCCGCCGCCATGGCCTATAAGCGGCGCACAGTTCCCGAGGATCCGATGCACGCCCAATTCCCCGACCCCGATCTTGCCAGTGCCCTGCTGCCCCATGCCTTCGACATCCGCGACGGCGCCCATGACGAGGCGCATCTGCTGCGGGTCTGGCGCAACGTCGCCCGGATCGCGGCGGAAGAGGGGGGCGATACCCGCATCCTGCTGGCCGCCACGCTACTGCATGACTGCATCTGGGTGGACAAGGCCTCGCCCGAGCGGCGGATGGCCTCGCGCATGGCAGCAGTGAAAGCGCGCGAGGTACTCGCGGGTCTGGGCTGGGGCGAGGGCGATATCGCCCGCGTTGCCCATGCCATCGAGGCGCACAGCTTCTCGGCGGGGATCACCCCCGAGACGAAAGAGGCGCGAATCCTGCAGGACGCCGACCGGCTGGATGCCATGGGTTTCATCGGTGTCGCCCGC
>NZ_AFPM01000100.1 GCF_000220565.1 Oceanicola sp. S124
TCCCGGCTGCACGCGCAGGGTGACCCCCTTCAGGATCTCGCGGTCGGGATCGTAGCCGAAGCGCACGTCGTCGAAGACCACCTCGCCGCCCCGCACCTCCAGCCGGCGCGCGTCGGGGGCGTCCTGCACCTCGGCGGGCTGGTCGAGCAGGTGGAACATCTCGCCCATGTCGACCAGCGCCTGCCGGATCTCGCGGTAGACCGTGCCCAGCATGTTCAGCGGGATCGAGATCTGCACCATGTAGCTGTTGACCAGCACGAAGTCACCGACGGTCAGGCGTCCCTGCTCGACGCCGATGGCCGCCATGACCATGACCGCGACAAGGCCTGCAGTGATCAGCAGGGACTGGCCGAAGTTCAGGAAGGCCAGCGAGTACTGGGTCTTGATCGCCGCCCCCTCGTAGCGCGCCATGGCACTGTCGTAGCGCCGTGCCTCCCGGGCCTCGGCGCCGAAATACTTGACGGTCTCGAAGTTCAGCAGGCTGTCGACCGCCTTCTGGTTGGCATCGGTGTCCTGTTCGTTCATCACCCGCCGCAGTTTCACCCGCCACTCCGAGACGAGGAAGGTGAAGACCGCGTAGAGCGCGATCACCGCCACCACCACGGCGACATAGGAAAGGTCGAAGACCAGGGCCAGCACGACCGAGACCATGACCAGCTCGATGATCAGCGGCCCGATCGAGAAGACCAGGAAGCGCAGCAGGAATTCCACCCCCTTCACGCCGCGTTCGACGATCCGGCTCAGCCCGCCGGTCTTGCGTGTCAGGTGATAGCGCATCGACAGGCGGTGGATGTGGGTGAAGGTCTCGAGCGCCAGCTTGCGCAGCGCGCGCTGGCCGACGCGGGCGAAGATCACGTCACGCAGCTGCTGGAACCCCACCGACATGGCGCGCGCCACGCCATAGGCAAGCGTCAGCCCGACCGCGCCATAGGCCAGCAGCCAGCCCGCGCTGTCGCCCTCGCCCGCCAGAGCATCGACGGCGGCCTTGTAGAGGAACGGCGTGCCCACGGTCACGGCCTTTGCCAGCACCAGCACCAGCATGGCGGCCACGACGCGCCGCTTCACCCAGGCCTCGTCCGAGGGCCAGAAGTAGGGCACAACCCTTGCAAGGATGCGGCCAGAGTTGTCGGGAAGGTCCGTCGGGCTGTCGCCCGAGGGCGCGGGTCTTGAGGAACGCATGGCTGTCTTTCTGGCGGCGGCTGTCGAAACGGCAAGGGCCGCGACGGCACCGGATCCCGGCAGGGCGCGGACTTGCCCGGGGGCGAGATATAGACTATCCCTCGGACAGTTCAACACTTCATGAGTAATTGAAACGATGGATCAGCCCCAGGCCCTCGACGCCCTCTCGGCCCTCGCCAACGAGACCCGGCTGCAAATCGTGCGCCTGCTGGTCGGTCGCGGACATGAGGCCGGCTGCATGCGCGCCGGTCCCGCCACCGAGGAGGACCCCGGGCTTCCGGCCGGTGTCATCGCCAGCGAGGTCGCGGTTTCGGCCTCGCGGCTGTCCTTTCACCTGAGCGCATTGGAACAGGCCGGGCTGCTCAGCGCCGAGAAGCGCGGCCGCCAGGTATTCTACCGGCTCGACCGGCGCGCCATGGGCGGGCTGATCCACTACCTGCTGAACGACTGCTGCCGGGGCGACCCCCAGGTCAGCGCCTGCTGCCGGGCCGTGGCGCCCTCGGCAGGGCGCCACCTCTGATCCTGCCCCCCGCGTTCACTCTCCGCCCGACGTCCCGGCCTCGGGAACGGTGAAGACCTGTCCGGGATAGATCAGGTTCGGATCCCGGATCAGCGCGCGGTTGGCCTCGAACACCCGAACATACTGGATGCCGTCGCCGTAGCTATCGCGCGCAATGGCCCAGAGCGTATTGCCCGGCTGCACGGTGACGCGGGTCACCGGCTTTTCGGCCAGAACCTCCGCGACCTTGCGGGTATCCTCGCGCTGGAAGGGGGTCTCGACGCGGCTCAGGACATCACCGGCCTCGTTCAGCATGTCGATGCGCAGGCGATAGAGGCCGGTTGCCACATCGGGCAGCGCGGCACGCCAGTGGCTGTCCTCGGCGATCGGAGCCGTGGTGATCGCGGCATCATCCAGGTAGACGCGCACGAAGGCCCCGGCCAGCCCACGCCCGGTCAGCACCACCTCCCCCGCCTCGTCGTAAGAGATCGCGTCCAGCACGACCTCGTCCCCCGCCAGCGGTGCCTCCGCCTTCTGCAACACCCGCACGCCGCCGGCGTCCGACAGCAGCACCGTCGGCGTGGCAGGGGCAGAGGCTGCGGTTTCAGGCGCGATCTCGGCCGGGGCCTCGGGCGCGGCAGCCCCGCTCGCCGGGGCCTCGGATCCTGCAGCCAGGGCCAGGGACCCGCCCGCGGCGGGCACAGCGGTCTCGGCGCCGGCGCTCTGCTGAGCCTCGGGCAGGCGCGGATCGCTGCCGGTTGCGGGCGCGGGTCCTGCATCCGCCCCGGCATCGGCAATCGCCGGCGCGCTCGGGGCCGCGTCGCCCGAAGGTGCCGCCGGCAATGTGCCCGGCGCCTCGGCAGCGTTCTCGGCAGCCGCCAGGGACGCGACCTGGGCCGGGGCCTCGGCCACCGTCGGGCTGGGCGCCAGGATCACCTGTTCTTCCGAGGTGATCTCGGTGGCGCCGCTCGGATCAGTCATCAGCAGGGTCAGCACCCGGGGCTCGTCCGAGGTGCCCAGATCGAGAAAGGCAACGAAGCGGCCATCCTCACCGGCCTCGGCCCCGTCCAGCCTGGAGCCATCCAGAAGCACCGTGACGGACCATTCGGGCGCGGCCTTGCCCGCCACGAGAGTCGTGCCGTCGGGCTCGACCCGGACCACGTCGAAACTGGGCGGCTCGGGCAGGATCGCGGGGGTCTCTGTGGGTGCAGTTTCGGCAGGCGCAGTTTCGGTAGAAGGGGCCCCGGCGCTCTGGGTCTCTGCGGCAGAAACGGGGGCGGCGGGGGTCATCTCGGGCGCCCCACCCTCGGCCTGTCCGGCCGGAGCCTGCGGGCCGATCCAGCCCTGCCAGATGGCCACTGCGACCAGTGCCGCGACCGCGACACCCGCAGACGCAAGGCCGGCAGGGCCGCCCAGTTTCGCCTTATTCACGCCAAATCCCCCAGATTTCGACAGTTTATTGACCCTTTGGAAGCGGTTGCGACCGTATATCAATACGGACAAGTCCGGTCAAAAGCGCAACACCTGTCGGAGGAAGCCGCCATGACGAAAGCATCCATCTGTGTCTATTGTGGCTCACGTCCTGGGCTCGAGCCCGCCTATCTGCACCAGGCGGGGCAGTTCGGCCGCCTGCTGGCGCGCAACGGCTGGCAGCTGGTCTATGGTGCGGGGGACGTCGGCCTGATGGGCGAAGTGGCCCGCACTGCACGCGAAGAGGGCGCCGATCTGTTCGGAGTGATACCGCAGCACCTGCTGGGTGTTGAACGGGGCCGCAGCGACCTGGCCCGGCTGGTGGTCACCCAGACCATGCACGAGCGCAAGAAGGTCATGTTCATGAATTGCGACGCCGCCGTGGTGATGCCCGGCGGGGCCGGCACCCTGGACGAGTTCTTCGAGATCCTGACCTGGCGCCAGTTGGGCCTGCACCAGAAACCCATCCTGCTGATGAATGTCGCCGGCTACTGGGACCCGCTTCTGCAGATGCTGGAAAAGATCGCCGCCCAGGGCTTTGCCGAGACCTCGATGCTGCACAGCATCCGCGTCGTCGAGGGCGCCCAGGAGGCCGCGACCAGCCTTGCCCGGCATTTCGCCCAGCAGGGGGCGTAACGCGGAGGAAATGGCCCCGGCCGGGGGGGACAGCCAGCCGGGGCGAGAGCACTCAGGTGGCCAGGTCGGCCTTCACCTGGCGCTCGATCTCGTCAAGCGGGTGGTTGGTCAGCGTCTTGGGCAGCTCGGCGATGACGCGCTGCGTCACCTCCTGGTGCAGCTTCTTGCGCAGCTCTCCCAGCACCTTGGGCGGGGCGACCAGCACCACATGGTCGAAAGCGCCACGATGTGCCCGCGCATAGAGCATATCTGCCAGCTCGTCGGCGAAACGCTCTTTCGCCAGCTCGTGCCAGTCGGTGTCATCCAGCGCCGAGCGCTGCCCGACGCCGGTGTCCTGCATCCGCCCGGGGCGGTTGGCAGACTGGTCGATGTCCTTGGGATTGTCCTGCTCTTCCTTGCGGATGACCTCGAGGAAGGGATCCGCGCCATCGGTGACATTGCGCATGAACAGCGCCTTCTCGCCATCGGCAACCAGCACCCAGGCCTTGTGGGGAAGTTCGGTCTTCTGTTCGCTCATCACACCTGCTCCTTGTCGCCGCTGCCGTCCTGATCCTGCGCCTTGGGCGTGGTGCGCCCGGCCGAGCTGCCATCCCGGTTGATCTTCTCTTCGTCCCGGGTGCCGACCTTGCGCTGGATCTCGCCGCCCTTGCGCCCGCCGTGGGACGGCGCCTGCCCCATCTCTTCCGGGGTCTCGCCGAGAACCTCTTCGGTCTCGCGGCTCAGATCCTTCGATCGTGCGCGCTCTGCCATCAGATGTCTCCTTCTCATTCTGGCCCCCTCCTCGGGGCCGTCAGGGGGAAAACGCATGGAGCCCATGGCAGTTCCGCAAAGAAAAACCCCCGCGCGGAGAACCGCACGGGGGTCGAGAGCCTGCAGGCGGATGCCTGCCCGCCAATCCGGGACTTATAGGCGCGAGGCCACGTTTTCCCAGTTGACCAGCTTGTCGAGGAAGTTGCTCAGGTAGGCCGGACGCTTGTTGCGGAAGTCGATGTAGTAGGAATGTTCCCACACGTCGCAGCCCAGCAGGGCGGTCTGGCCGAAGCACAGCGGGTTGACGCCGTTTTCGGTCTTGGTGACCTTCAGCGCGCCGTCGGTGTCCTTGACCAGCCAGGCCCAGCCCGAGCCGAACTGACCGGCGCCGGCGGCCGAGAACTCTTCCTTGAACTTGTCGACCGAGCCGAAGGACTCGACCAGGGCCTTTTCCAGCTCGCCCGGCAGGCCGGTCTGGTTCGGACCCATCATTTCCCAGAACTGGTTGTGGTTCCAGAACTGCGACGCGTTGTTGAAGATGCCATTCTGGGCGACGGCATTGGCGTCATAGGTGCCCTTGATGATCTCTTCGACCGACTTGCCTTCCCACTCGGTGCCGGCGATGGCCTTGTTGCCATTGTCGACATAGGCCTTGTGGTGGATATCGTGGTGGTATTCCAGCGTCTCCTTGGACATGCCAAGCGCTTCGAGCGCGTCGTGGGCATAGGGAAGATCGGGAAGTTCAAAAGCCATGGGAGGGCCCCCTTTCCTGGATTTGGGTTATCACGTCTGCGCTTACATGGTATTTCCCTGAGCGGAAGGTCAAGGGAATATCCCCGTGCACCTTCGCACAGCCGGTTGTTTCGCAAAATGATGCCGCCCCGGTGGGGGCCGTATTCGCGAAGGGCCGGCATGGCTCTGCCGGCCCTGTCCACAGTGCTTTCAAGGCCCCCGGGGCTCAGGCGAAAAGCCCGACCTCGCTGCCCGGACGCGCCGCGTCCCTGAGCAGGGCGAAGACGTAGTCGGCGACCGAGCGGAAACAGACCACCTCGATGCGGCCCGGCCCGGGGCACCAGAAGGCGCCGGCCACCTGGCCGATGCGCGAGCGGCGGAAGCTGCCGGGCGTGAAGGCCTCGGGCGAGAAATCCACCGGCGCCAGCTTGGCCGCGACCTCCCGCACCAGCCCGTCGGGGCCCGAGATCGACAACAGCGTGCGCGCCTGGCTGACATCGGTCCAGTTCAGCGCCGGATCCTGCAGCGCGGCATCAAGCTGGGCCATGGCGCTGGCATGGCCGGACCAGGGCACCATCAGCAGCAACTCGTCCGGCGACATCCAGGCGATGGCGCTCTCTCCGTTCAGCGCGATGCGGCCACGCTCGGGCATGTCGACCGCCGCCAGCACCGTGGCCGCCGTCGTCAGCGCTGCCGCCGAGAGATCGCCCCGCAGGGTGAACATGGCGCGCTGCGGCTCTTCCGCGATGCGGACGTAGCCGTCGAAGGCCGCGCCGCCAAGCGCCGTCACCGGCGCCGGTCCCGTCAGATCAGACATCCTGCTTCTCTCCGTCCTTGTCGTAGAACACCGGGTCGACGACCTTCGCCAAGACCGGCTCTGCGCCCAGTTTCGTCACCTGCACCACCTCGCCCATGCGGTCGGGCCCGTGCTTCAGCAGCGCCATGGCAATTCCCCGGCAGAGCGTCGGCGAATAGTAGGTCGAGGTGATGCGGCCCTGCATGTTGCGCTGGCCACGGTCGTTCTCGCCCGCGTCGAGGATATAGGCCCCGTCCTCCAGCACCGAGCTGTCCTCGCTCAGCAGGCCGACCAGCTTCCAGCGGTCGGGGCTGGAGAGGTGGCTGCGCATCTGGCCGCGCTTGCCCAGGTAGTCCTCTTTCTTCTTCGAGATCGCCCAGTGCATATTCAGGTCCTGCGGCGTCACGGTGCCGTCGGTCTCGTCCCCGATCATGATGAAGCCCTTCTCGGCCCGCAGCACGTGCAGCGCCTCGGTGCCGTAGGGGGCGACGCCCAACCCGTGCCCGGCCTGCATCAGCGCCTCCCAGAGGGCCAGCGCCTGGCCCGCCGGCACCGACAGCTCGTAGCTGAGTTCGCCCGAGAAGGAGATGCGGTAGATCCGGCAGGGAATGCCGCCCACGGTGCGATCCGCCCAGGCCATGAAGGGCAGCTCTTCCTTGCTGATCTCCGGGGTGCCCAGCACCTCGAGCAGCTGGCGCGCCATGGGACCGACGACACCGATCTGGCCGTATTGCTCGGTCACGTTGGCGACATGCACCTTCATGTCCCACCATTCGGTCTGCAGCCATTCCTCCATATGGGCATGGATGGTGTCCGCGCCGCCGGTGGTGGTGTGGCAGAGGAAGGTGTTCTCGTCGATGCGCGCCATGACGCCGTCGTCGATCAGGAAGCCGTTCTCGTTGCACATCAGCCCGTAGCGGCAGCGCCCCGGCTTCAGGGTGGACATCATGTTCGTGTAGAGCATGTCGAGGAAGCGGCCCGCGTCCGGCCCCTTGACGATCAGCTTGCCCAGCGTCGAGGCATCCAGCAGGCCGACCTTCTCGCGCACCGTGGTGATCTCGCGGTTGACCGCGTCATGGGTGCTTTCGCCGGCCTTCGGGAAGGCGTAGGGGCGGCGCCAATGGCCGACCGGTTCCCACTGCACGCCATGGGCTTCGTGCCAGGCGTGGATCGGGGTGCGGCGCAGCGGCTGGAAGGTCTCTCCCCGGCCCTGACCGGCGATGGCGCCCATCGAGATCGGCGTGTAGGGCGGTCGGAAGGTGGTGGTGCCGACCTGC
>NZ_AFPM01000099.1 GCF_000220565.1 Oceanicola sp. S124
CCAGCGCGTCGAGAAGCCCCGGCGCATCCGTCGGCTTGACCGAGATCCGCCAGACGGCCCCCGCCGTCCCGGCAAAGGGCGCCACGTCCCGCACCTCGCGCCAGAGCGCGGCGCTCTGCTCACCCTCGACCAGCTCCAACCCGCCGCCGAGCGCCTCGCCCAGCGACTTAGCCCGGTAGGCCATCGACCCGGCCAGCCCCTCGACCCGCAGGCGCAGTTGTTCGCCCTGCTCCAGCCAGGCCGCGCCCGAGACGTCATAGGGCGTGCCCATGGCGCGACACAGATCGGCGACAGCCTCTGCCGCCCCCACTCCGCGCCGCACCAACGTCGCCTCCGACTGCGGCTGCGCCAGCACCTTCAGCGAGACCTCGGAGAGAACCCCCAACGTCCCCCAGCTTCCCGCCATCAGCTTCACCAGGTCGTAGCCGGTGACATTCTTCATCACCCGCCCGCCGTTGGAGATCACCTCGCCCGAGCCATCGACGAACCGCACCCCCAGCAGGTGATCGCGGCAGGCCCCGACCTGCACCCGGCGCGGCCCCGAGACATTGGCCGCCACGACCCCGCCGATCGTCGGCTCGCCCGAACCGCCCAGCAAGACCCGGTGATCCATCGGCTCAAACGCCAGCCGCTGCCCCTTCTCGGCCAGAAGCGTCTCGACCTCGGCCAGTGGCGTGCCAGCCCCGACGACCAGCGTCAGCGCGCCCGGCTCGTACAGCCGCACCCCCGACAGCCCGCCGGTCTCGACCACGTCACCGGTCAGCGCCACACCCCGCGTCCCGCCGCCCCTGACGGCCAGCGGTGCGCGCGCGCCTGCCAGGATCTCGGCCAGCTCGGCCTCGGTTCCGGGTCTCATCATCACTAGGCTCCAAATACTCTGGGGGGAATGGCGCCGTCAGGCGACATGGGGGGCAAGGCCCCCCTCCCGGCGTCCCGCAGACACCGACAGCGGAAAGACCTTGGCGGGATTCAGCAGCCATTGCGGATCAAAGACATCCTTGACGCGCATCTGCGCTTCCAGATCGGCGGGCCGATACTGGTGCTCCATCAGGTCGCGCTTCTCGACACCGACGCCGTGCTCTCCGGTCAGGCAGCCACCGACCTCGACACAAAGCTTCAGGATCTCGGCGCCCAAGCCCTCGGCCAGGGCCAGCTGGCCCTCCTGGTTGGCGTTGAACAGGATCAGCGGATGCATGTTGCCGTCGCCCGCATGGAAGACGTTTGCCACGTCGAGGCCAAACTTCCGGCTCAGATCCCCCATCCGCCGCAGCACCTCGGGCAGCGCGGACACGGGGATGGTGCCATCCAGGCAGATGTAATCGTTGATCTGGCCCATGGCGCCGAAAGCAGACTTCCGCCCCAGCCAGATCCGCGCGCTTTCCTCGGCCGAGCCGCTCTCGCGCAGCTCCACCGGGTCGTGCTTGCGGGCAATGCCGGTGATGATCTCAAGCTGTTCGGCGATCTCGGCCTCGCTGCCCTCGACCTCGACGATCAGCAGCGCCTCGCAATCGGGATAGCCGGCACCGGAGAACGCGTCCGTCGCCCGGATACATGGCCGGTCCATGAACTCGATGGCGACAGGCAGCACCCCCGCCTCGATGATGTCCGAGACACACTGCCCGGCGACCTCCAGGCTGTCGTAGCCGATCAGGACGGGACGCGCGCCCTCGGGCTTGGCAAGGATGCGCAGGGTCGCCTCGGTCACCACGCCCAGCTGGCCCTCGGAGCCGCAGACCAGCCCCATCAGGTCCAGCCCGGCAGCATCCAGATGCGCCCCGCCCAGCTCGATCACCTCGCCCTCCATCGTCACCATGGTCACGCCCAGCAGGTTGTTCGTCGTCACCCCGTACTTCAGGCAATGCGCCCCCCCGGAGTTCATGGCGATGTTCCCGGCAATCGCGCAGGCCAGCTGGCTGGAGGGATCGGGGGCGTAGAAGAAGCCCTCCTCCCCGACCGCGCCCGAGACGGACAGGTTGGTCCGCCCGGTCTGCACACGAATGAAGCGATTGGCATAGTCGGTCTCAAGAACCTGCGTCATCCGCGCCACGCCCAGGATCACCGAATCCGCCGTCGGCAAGGCGCCCCCGGCCAGCGAGGTCCCGGCCCCGCGCGGCACCACCGGCACCCCCATGCGGTGACAGATCTTCAGCACGGCGGCGACCTCTTCGGTGCTGGCGGGCAGCACGGCACAGAGCGGCGGACAGCGGTAAGCGGTCAGCGCATCGCATTCATAGGCACGGGTTTCCGCCGGATCGTCGATGACCGCGCTTACGGGCAGCACCTTGCGCAAGGCGGCCACGACCTCGGGCTTGCGGGCCAGGACGCGGGCGTCCGGCTGAGGCATCTGCATGGCTCTCCTCCCTCGCGGATGGCTGTGGCGCGGTGCGCCCTGCATGATTGGTAAGTTTTTAGAACCAATTTTTCCCGTAGGCAAGGCCGACATGGGAAAGGTAACTAAGGGCCATGATGTTCAGCGATTATCTCTCCCTCTTCAGCTTCGCCGACGCCCTGGGCGTGGCGGTCATCCTTGGCTCGTGGCTGCTGATCGGCTGGAGGATAGAGCATCCCAGCCAGTCGAAACCCTCGGTCTCGCTGCTGATGGGGGAATACCGGCGCGAATGGCTGCGCAAGATGACAGAGCGCAGCCCGAGGATCTTCGACGCCCAGATCCTCGGCACGTTGCGCGCCAATGTCGGCTTCTTTGCCTCGTCGACGATGATCGCCATCGGCGGGGCCCTGGCCCTGCTGGGCAATTCCGACCAGCTGCGCGGCATCGCCACCGATCTAGGCGCCGAACGCAGCCCGGCGGTCTACTGGGAAATCAAGCTGTTCCTCGTGCTGCTCTTCCTCGCCAATGCCTTCCTGAAGTTCGTATGGTCCAGCCGGCTGTTCGGCTATTGCGGGGTCCTGATGGGCGCGGTGCCGAACGATCCGAAGGACCCCAAGGCGATCCCCCGCGCTCTGAAGGCGGCACAGATCAACATCTTCGCCGCGCGCAGCTTCAACCGCGGCCTGCGGTCGATCTACTTCGCCCTCGCCGCCGCCTGCTGGTTCGCCGGTCCCTGGGGTCTGCTGGCCGGCACGGCGGTAACCTGCGCCATGCTCTGGCGGCGCGAGTTCACCTCGCAATCCCGCGCGATCCTGATGCAGGTCGAAGACGACTGACCTTCGCGCGCTCCGAGGCTCCGAGGCTCCGAGGCTCCGAGGCTCCGAGGCTCCGAGGCTCCGAGGCTCCGAGGCTCCGAGGCTCCGAGGCTCCGAGGCTCCGAGGCTCCGAGGCTCCGAAAGGGATGCGCCCTCCCGCGCCCGTTTC
>NZ_AFPM01000098.1 GCF_000220565.1 Oceanicola sp. S124
TCTCCGGGCGCGGCGCCGTGCCGATCAACAACCTGATGGAGGATGCCGCCACTGCCGAGATCGCCCGCGCGCAGATCTGGCAGTGGATCCGCCACCGCTCGGAGGTCGAGCTGGCCGCCGGGGGCAGCCGCCTGATGGACGGCGACTGGCTGGCCCAGCTGATCCAGGACGAGATCGAGGCGATCCTCGGCCGCATCGGCGCCACCGGCTTCCACCGTGGCCGCTATGCCTCGGCGGCGCGGATCGTGCAGGAGGCGGCGACGGCCCGCGACCTGCCCGACTTCATCACCACCCCCGCCTATGCGGTGCTGAACGCGCTGGACTGACGCCAGCCAGCCAACGGCGTGCCCGGCCGCCCGCCCCGACAGGGGGCGGAACCGCCGGGCAGCCACAATCCCATCGAGACCTCTGGACAGATGACTGAAAGGACCAGGACCATGACCACCCGCAAGAGCTATTCCGCGCTGCGTGCCGAGCTGCTGACCCGCTACCCCTCGGGGCAGACCTCGAACGGCATCTCCGTCGACGACATCGTGCAGCTGAAGATCCAGAACACCTACGACACCCACCTCGACATCGCCCGCGAGATGGCTGGCGTGATGCGCGCCGACATGGAAGCCTACGACGCCGACCCCACCCGCTTCACCCAGTCCCTGGGCTGCTGGTCGGGCTTCCACGCGCAGCAGATGATCAAGTCGGTCAAGCGGATGCGCGGCACGGCGCGGGGCACCTATGTCTACCTCTCGGGCTGGATGGTTGCCGGCCTGCGCAACCGCTGGGGCCATCTGCCCGACCAGTCGATGCACGAGAAGACCGCCGTCGCCGACCTGATCGAAGAGATCTACACCTCGCTGCGCCAGGCCGATGAGGTCGCCCTCAACGACCTGTTCCAGGAACTGAACGCCGCCCCCGACGAGGCCAGCCGCGCCGCGGTCATCGCCAGGATCGACTCTTTCGAGTCCCATGTCGTGCCGATCATCGCCGACATCGACGCGGGCTTCGGCAACGAACACGCCACCTACCTGCTGGCGAAAGAGCTGATCAAGGCGGGCGCCTGCTGCCTGCAGATCGAGAACCAGGTCTCGGACGCCAAGCAGTGCGGCCACCAGGATGGCAAGGTCACCGTCCCGCGCGAGGACTTCATCGAGAAGCTGCGCGCTTGCCGCCTGGCCTTCGAAGAACTCGGCGTCGATGACGGCGTGATCGTCGCGCGCACCGACAGCCTGGGGGCCGGCCTGACCCAGAAGGTGCCGGTCAGCGCCGCCCCCGGCGACCTTGCGTCGGACTACATCAAGTGGCTGGACACCGAGGAGATCTCCGAAGCCAACCCGATCCGCGACGGCGAACTGGCGCTCTACCAGGACGGCAGCTTCGTCAAGCCGCGCCGCCTGGCGAACGGGCTGTTCCCGTTCAAGGCCGGCACCGGGCGCGCCCGGGTGATCGAGGATTGCATCGCCTCGCTGACCCAGGGCGGCGCCGACCTGCTGTGGATCGAGACCGACACCCCCAATGTCGACGAGATCGCCGGCATGGTGAACGAGGTCCGCGCCGTGGTTCCGAATGCCAAGCTGACCTACAACAACTCGCCCAGCTTCAACTGGACGCTGAACCTGCGCAAGCAGGTCCGCAGCCAGTGGCTGGCCGAGGGTCGCATCGCCGAGGCCGACTACCCCGAGGGCAACGAGCTGATGCGCCCCGACTATGATGCCACCGAGCTGGGACAGGAGGCCGATGCCCGCCTGCAGAACTTCCAGCACGACATCTCGACCCGTGCGGGCGTGTTCCACAACCTGATCACCCTGCCGACCTTCCACCTGACCGCCAAGTCGGTGGACGAGCTGAGCCGTGGCTACTTCGGCGAGGACAAGATGCTGGCCTACGTCAAGACAGTGCAGCGCGAAGAGATCCGCCGTGGCATCTCGGCGGTCAAGCACCAGCACGAGGTCGGCTCGGACCTGGGCGACACCTTCAAGGAGATGGTTGGCGGCGAGCGCGCGCTGAAGGCGGGTGGCCATGCCAACACGATGAACCAGTTCGCGGCCGAGTAATCGCCCGGACCCGCGCAGCAGGCGTTCCCTCGCTTCAGGCACCGCCCCTTACCGGGGGCGGTGTTTCCCTTTCCCGGGTGGCGCCGTCCCCCGGCGGCGCCCGTCCGGGATCGTCCGCGCTACCAGGGAGAGATGGACGCGGGTGCCCGGGCGAGCTGTCGATGCGCAGCTCC
>NZ_AFPM01000097.1 GCF_000220565.1 Oceanicola sp. S124
GAAGCTCTTCGTTCTAGGCCTGCAGTTCCTCACCGCTGGCTTCCAGCCGTTCGGTGACATGCTGCAGGGTTTCCTCTGTCAGGCGCAGGTCGCGTTCCAGCTCCTGGATGCGGCGGCTCAGCATGGTCTCGTCGTCGACCGCCACCGGGATCGTCCCGGCACCGGCCTCGGCAGAGCCCACGCGCGCCCCCTCCTCGATCCGGGTCAGCCCGACCAGGATGCAGCGGAACTGGCCCTTGGACTGCAGGGATTCCATCTTCACGGCGAGGTTGTGCACCTCGTCATCGCCCAGCGTCACCTTGACCTTGCGCTGATAGTCCCCGTCCTCGCCCTTGCGCAGGCGCTCGATGCCGACGTTGATCACGAAATGCAGATCCGGGTGCACGATCTCCTCGACCGTCCAGTCCGCAAGGTTGTTCAGGGTGTCGATATAGGTCGTCGCCAGGCCGAACCAGGCCAGCACGACACCCTCGGCGGTGATCACGATGGACGAGGGCGCATAGCGCTTGAGCAGGGAATCATAGGTGCGGATCAGCCGCTCGCGGTCGGCATGCAGGGTCTGTCCCCGGGACAGGGGTTGCGGGACGGCGGGCACCGGACGGCGGGCTTCAGGCATGTCAAAGTCCATCCTGGGAAAACTCGGCCGCGCCCCCAGGCTCAGGAAGCGATCCTGCGAGGATCGTTTCGAGACATTGCGGTAGAGGCGCCAGCGGCCGTTCAACTGTTCGAAGTCACTGACGAAACGGCCCAGACTTTCCGAGGGGCCAAGCATAAGGAACCCGGTCTGCCTGAGACCGAAAAGGAACATCGAGATGACGCGGGTCTGCGCCTCTTCGCTGAGGTAGATCAGCAGGTTGCGGCAGGTGATCAGGTCGATCTGCAGGAAGGGCGGATCGCTGAGAACATCGTGAATCGAGAAGATCAGCTTCTGCCGCAGTACCGGGTCGATGACGTAGTGATCGTCGATCCGGTTGAAGTAGCGGTCGCGCAGCTCGGGGTCGACCTTCTCCATGGCCTGCGGGGTGAAGATCCCCAGCGAGGCCTTCTCGATGGATCCCCGGTGCACATCGGTGGCAATGATGCGGAACTTGCGCTCGATCCCGGCACGGCGGAGGATCTCGGACAGCTCGATGGCGATCGTGTAGGCTTCTTCCCCCGAGGCGCAGCCCGGCACCCATATACGCAGCGAGCTGTCCGGGGTGCTGCGATCTACCAGCGGCTCCAGGACCTTTTCGCGCAGCTGCCGGAAGGCATCGCGATCCCGGTAGAACTCCGTCACGCCAATTAGCAGATCGTGATAAAGCTCTTCCAATGCGGTCGGGCTCTGTTCCAGCAATTCGAAATATTCCCGCATTCGGGAAATACCGCGCAAATGCTGCCGCCTTTCAATCCGGCGATGCACATTCGGCGTCTTGTAGGCCGAGAAATCAACCTGATGCTGACGTTGCAAAAGGGTGATCACGGCCTGGATATCGGGATCCTCCGTCGTTACGGCCGGCACGCGGTCCATCCCCTCCAGCATGTCACGCACCGCATCCGGAATTTCGGCCACGGGCAACACCCGATCGGCCGCGCCGACCGTCAGCGCCGAGCGCGGCATGGAGCCGAAGGCGGCCTCTTGCGGCGACTGCACGAAGACTGACTGACCCGCCGCGCGCATCGCCTGCGCCCCCCGCGTGCCATCCGATCCCGACC
The DNA here is from genome assembly GCF_000220565.1 of Oceanicola sp. S124. GTDB lineage: Bacteria > Pseudomonadota > Alphaproteobacteria > Rhodobacterales > Rhodobacteraceae > Pseudooceanicola. Next base: position 1,696 of record NZ_AFPM01000097.1, read on the forward strand.
CCGAGAGAATCACCGCGCAGCTGCGCATCACCGGGTTCTTCGACAGCGACGTCAGGAAGGTGTCGATGGGCAGATGAGGCAGTGCTTCCTCGGGATTGAAGGCAGATACCTCGAACTTGCGCCCCTCGAGCCGGACCTGCACATTGGGCCGGTTGAGGTAGATCGTGTCAGCTTCCGGCTCCATCCCGTCATCGATATGGACAATCCGCATCGACGAGCGTCGCGCCAGCAGCTCGTCCATCATCGACCGGTAGTCTGGCGACAGGTGCTGGATCACCACATAGCACCAGCCAGCATCGCGCGGGGCGAGGTCGAAGAAGCTT
>NZ_AFPM01000096.1 GCF_000220565.1 Oceanicola sp. S124
GCCCAATGCCTGCACAACGGGCAATATCGAAAGCGCAGCGCCCGCCCCTTGCAGGGGGCGGGCGCTGTCGGTCCGTGTCGATCACATGTGGATCGGGCCGTCTCCGCAGGCCAGAGCCGCTTCGCGCACCGCTTCCGAGAAGGGTGCGCCCCGGTCCGGCAACGCCGGTGAAAGCCCCGGTGGGGCTTTCAAGGGGCAAACGGGCGGAGCCCCGGCGGGGGTGATCACATGTGGATCGGGCCGTCTCCGCAGGCCAGTGCTGCTTCGCGCACCGCTTCCGAGAAGGTCGGGTGGGCGTGGCAGGTCAGGGCCAGGTCCTCGGCGGAGCCGCCGTATTCCATGGTCACGCAGACCTCGTGGATCAGGTCGCCGGCTGCCGGGCCGATGATATGGGCACCCAGCACGCGGTCGGTTTCCTTGTCGACGATCAGCTTGACGAAGCCGTCGCCCGAGAAGACAGCCTTGGCGCGGGCATTGCCCATGAAGGAGAACTTGCCGACCTTGTAGGCGCGGCCCTCTTCCTTTAGCTGCTCTTCGGTCGTGCCGACCGAGGCGACCTCGGGGTGGGTGTAGATGACACCGGGGATCACGTCGTAGTTCACGTGACCGGCCTTGCCGGCGATGACCTCGGCGACGGCCATGCCCTCGTCCTCGGCCTTGTGGGCCAGCATGGGGCCGGCGACCGCGTCACCGATGGCGTAGACGCCCTTGACCGAGGTGGCCCAGTGGGCGTCGGTCTTGACGACGCCGCGCTCGGTCATCTCGACGCCCAGCTCTTTCAGGCCGAGCCCGTCGGTGAAGGCGCGCCGCCCGGTTGCGACCAGCACCACGTCGGCGTCCAGCGTGTGCTCGCTGTCGTCCTTCTTCAGCTTGTAGGTCAGCTTGGCCTTGGTCTTGGTCGCCTCGGCGCCCTGCACGGCGGCGCCCAGGATGAAGTTCATCCCCTGCTTTTTCAGCATCTTCTGCAGGTTCTTCTGCACTTCACCGTCCATGCCGGGGGTGATCGTGTCGAGGAATTCGACCACCGTCACCTCGGCGCCCAGACGTGCGTAGACCGAGCCCATTTCCAGGCCGATCACGCCAGCGCCGACGACGATCATCTTCTTCGGGATCTTCGGCAGGGACAGGGCGCCGGTGCTGTCGACGATCACGCCGGCCTCGTTGTCGATGGTCAGGCCGGGCAGCGAGGAGGGAACGGAGCCCGAGGCGACGATGATGTTCTTGGCCTCGTGGACCTCGTCACCCACCTTGACCTTGCCGGCCTCGGGGATCGAGCCCCAGCCCTTCAGCCAGTCGATCTTGTTCTTCTTGAACAGGAACTCGATGCCCTTGGTGTTGCCGTCGACGACCGACTGCTTGTACTCCTGCATGGTCGGCCAGTCGACTGACGGCGACTTGCCCTTCAGGCCCATGGTGGCGAAGTTGTGCTCTGCCTCGTGCAGCTGGTGCGTGGCGTGCAGCAGCGCCTTCGAGGGGATGCAGCCGACGTTCAGGCAGGTGCCGCCGAGGGTTTCGCGGCCCTCGACACAGGCAGTCTTGAGGCCAAGCTGGGCGCAGCGGATGGCGGCGACATAGCCGCCGGGGCCTGCACCGATGACGATCACGTCGTATTGGGCCATGGGGATCTCCTTCTAGCGTATGGCGCATCGGGCGCCGGGAGTTTTGTCGTTTCGGGGCGGGGAGGGGGCTCTGCCCCCGTCGGTTGGGCCGACTCCCCCGCAGTATTTCGGGCCGCCGGATGATCAGAAGAGCGCGGCGAGGATCATCAGCGTGGTGGCAATCAGCCCAGTCATCCAGAACAGCGAGCGCCAGGGCACCCAGCCGAAGGCATAGGCGGGGATGTAGAGGATGCGGGCGCCCAGGTAGATCCAGGCGCAGGTCGCGGTGAGCGGCGAGGCGGCCTGACCCAGCGTCACCACCGCCACGGCGATGGTGAAGAGGATCAGCGCCTCGAAGTGGTTGTTCATGGCCCGGAAGATGCGGCCCGTGCGCGGACTGACCTGCTCCATCAGCGGCTTGCCCAGTCGGTCCGGATCACGCGGCCCAAGCGTCTTGCCGCGGTCGAGTTCCATGTTCGCGGTGACCGACATCAGCCCGATCTGGAGGACCTGGAGCAGCCCGGCGAGGGCGAGGACGGTGACTTCGGTGGGCAGGGTGCTCATCTCGGGGCCTCAGAAAAATGCGGCGGCATACATGATGATCGTGGCGATGAGCCCGACCATGTAGATGACCGACCGCCAGGGCGCCCAACCATAGGCATAGGCCGGGATATAGAGCGCGCGGGCGGCGGCATAGGTCAGCGCGGCGACGGCGGTGGTGGTCGAGGCGCTGTCCGACAACATCACCAGCACCACGGCTCCGATGAAGAAGGGGAAGTTCTCGGTATGGTTGGCCAGCGCGCGGCGCAGGCGGTTGCAGCGGGTCGAGAGCGGCGGCATCTCGTCGCGCGGGCTGGCGTTGACGTCCGCGCCGACATCGCGGTTCAGCAGGGCCTGGGACCACATGACGAGGACCACATGTTCCAGGGCGACGAGGGTGAGGGCGATGAGTTCGGGGGTCATTGGTCACGTACCTCCGTTTGGGCGGCGAGCAGAAGGCGCTCCGCCGTTTCGAGCGACTTGCCGGTCAGCTCGCCATCGGCGACGAGACCCGAGATCAAACGGGCTTCTTCCGCATTGGCGATCTGACCACGCTTGAGGATGGCCTTGCTGCGCCTGACCGGTGTCAGGGTGTCTGCCCAGACGTCGCGACCCGTGGCCGCAGCGTAGGCCTGAGCCACCTGGGTTGCGCTTTCGGGATCGCGGCGTTCGAGGTCCATCAGCGCGAGACCCATGTCGGACAGGGCCTCTCTGGTGCCGGAGAGAACGCTGGAAGCGTTGCGGCGTCCTTCGGCAATAGCCTCGAGTGCCTCGGATAGAGAGGGTAGGTGCGCGACCAGGTAGTCAGGCCATTCCGGTTCCAAGACGGGACCCAGGATCGCGCAGATAGCCCGCAGGCTTTCATCTGCCCGCGTAATCTCTTTCAGAAGCTGTTCCTGGGTGCGGCGGGGCATGGGGGAGGCTATCTCTGCTGCGGTGCCGTGGCGGGGTGAACCCCGCCCTGCGCGATGCGCGGGCGGGGCCGGTGTCGTAGGGTGGGGTCAACCCACCGTCCGGATTACAGATCCATCAGCAGGCGGCGGGGATCTTCCAGCGCTTCCTTGACGCGCACGAGGAAGGTCACGGCGCCCTTGCCGTCGACGATGCGGTGGTCGTAGCTGAGGGCAAGGTACATCATCGGGCGGATTTCCACCTTGCCGTTGATCGCCATCGGACGGTCCTGGATCTTGTGCATGCCGAGGATGCCCGACTGCGGGGGGTTCAGGATCGGCGAGGACATCAGCGAGCCGTAGACACCACCGTTGGAGATGGTGAAGGTGCCGCCCTGCATCTCGGCCATCGAGAGCTTGCCGTCACGGGCGCGCTTGCCCTTCTCCGCGATCGCCTTCTCGATGTCGGCGAAGGACATCTGGTCGACGTCGCGGATCACCGGAACCACCAGGCCCTGGGGCGTGCCGGCGGCGATGCCCATGTGGACGAAGTTCTTGTAGACCACGTCGGTGCCGTCGATCTCGGCGTTGACCTCGGGCACTTCCTTCAGGGCGTGGACACAGGCCTTGGTGAAGAAGGACATGAAGCCCAGGCGGACGCCGTGCTTCTTCTCGAACATGTCCTTGTACTGGTTGCGCAGGGCCATCACCTCGGTCATGTCCACCTCGTTGTAGGTGGTCAGCATGGCGGCGGTGTTCTGCGCGTCCTTCAGGCGGCGGGCGATGGTCTGGCGCAGGCGGGTCATCTTCACGCGCTCTTCGCGCGCAGCGTCATCGGCGGCGACGGGCGCGCGCGGTGCGGCCGCGGGCGCGGCGGGGGCCGACTTGGCCGCCGACAGGGCCTTGGCCACGTCGTCCTTCATGATGCGGCCGTCCTTGCCGGTGCCGGTGACCTGGTCGGGCGACAGACCCGCTTCGGCCATGGCCTTCTTGGCCGAGGGCGCATCCTCGACATCCTTGCCACCCGAGGCGGCAGGGGCTGCGGCAGGCGCGGCCTCGGACTTCGGAGCGGCGGTTGCGCCACCCTTGCCCGAGGTCATCTCGGCCAGCTGGCCGCCAGCCTCGACGGTTTCGCCTTCTTTGGCCAGGATCTTGGTCAGGGTGCCGGCGGCCGGGGCGGGAACCTCGACGGAAACCTTGTCGGTTTCCAGCTCGCAGAGCATCTCGTCGGCCTCGAAGCTTTCGCCTTCCTTCTTGAACCAGGTGGCGACGGTGGCCTCGGTCACGGATTCACCCAGGGTGGGGACCATGACCGGCACGGTTTCGCCGCCGGAGGCAGGCG
>NZ_AFPM01000095.1 GCF_000220565.1 Oceanicola sp. S124
GAAGCGGCGCCAGGCCGCCTTCCTTCTGCAAGCCGCCGCAGATCCAGCGGATGCGCCGGAAGGCCCGCAGCGCCTGTTTCGCGCTGTCGACATTGGTCGCCTTGCTATCGTTGACGAAGATCACCCCGCCCGCCTCGGCAATGCGCTGCGAGCGGTGCGGCAGCCCGCCGAAGCTGTGGAAGGCGGCCTCGATCACCCGCGGCGCCAGGCCGAGGGAGCGCGCCACCGCATAGGCGGCACAGGCGTTCTGGTGGTTGTGGGCGCCCGGCAGGCCGGTCACCTCGCGCAGGTCGATCGAGCCGACCTGCCTCCCCTTGCGGTATTCCGACAGGAAGCCCTTGCGCGCATAGACCATCCAGCCCGGCCCCGAGAGCTTGCGGGCCGAGGAGACGCGGATCACCCGGTCATCCTCGGGCGCGACCGAAAGCTGCCCGGCGAGGAACAGCCCCTCGGGCTCGTCCACCCCCACCACGGCGCGATCCGGCCCGCCCTCGGCGAACAGCCGGCGCTTGGCGGCGAAATAGCCGCCCAGGCCGGCATGGCGGTCGAGGTGGTCCGGCGAGAGGTTGGTGAAGACCGCCACGTCGGGCGTCAGCGCCCGCGCCAGATCGGTCTGGTAGGACGACAGCTCCAGCACCACGACGCCGCCATCGCCGGGTGGGTCGATGTCCAGCACACCGCGCCCGATATTGCCCGCCAGCTGCACATCGCGCCCGACATGCTCAAGCACATGGGCAATCAGCGCCGAGGTCGTCGACTTGCCGTTCGAGCCGGTCACCGCGACCACCTTGGGCAGGGTGTCGAACTCGTCCCAGTCGCCCTGCCCGAGCGAGCGGAAGAACAGGCCGATGTCGTTGTCGACCGGCACCCCGGCCTCCAGCGCGGCGGCGATGGCGGGATGGGGCGCAGGATAGAGATGCGGGATCCCGGGCGAGGTCACCAGGCAGGCGATCCCCTCGAAGGCCTCGGGACGGGAGAGCTTGCGCAGCGCGATTCCCTCGGCCTCGGCCACCTCGGCGGCGCGGGGGCCGTCATCCCAGGCCACCACTTCGGCACCGCCCGCACGCAGCGCCCTCACGGTGGCCAGGCCCGACCGGCCAAGCCCCAGGACAGCGACCATCTGGCCTTCGAAACCCTGAACCGGAATCATCTGCTACTCCCTTGATCTGCGAATGAAGAGTGATGCGGCGCCGCGCCGGGATGCAAGGGGGGCGCCAGTGCCGGGCGCTGCCTCCGGCGGCAGTATTTCCAGCCATCGGATGGAACAAGGACCTCTTGCCCCTATCCGATGGCCACAAATACTGCGGGGGGAGTCAGCTTGCTGACGGGGGGCAGCGCCCCCCCCTGCCCCCCAAATGGCCCCTCAGCGCAGTTTCAGCGTGGCGAGGCCGATCATCGCCAGGATCAGCGAGATGATCCAGAAGCGGATCACGATGGTCGGCTCGGCCCAGCCCTTCTTCTCGTAGTGGTGGTGGATCGGGGCCATCAGGAAGACCCGCTTGCCGGTGCGCTTGAAGTAGAGCACCTGGATGATCACCGAGAGCGCCTCGACCACGAAAAGGCCGCCGACGATGCCCAGCACGATCTCGTGCTTGGTGGCCACCGCGATGGCGCCGAGCGCGCCGCCAAGCGCGAGGCTGCCGGTGTCGCCCATGAAGACAGCCGCCGGCGGGGCGTTGTACCACAGGAAGCCCAGGCCGCCGCCGATCAGCCCGGCGACGAAGATCACGATCTCGCCGGTGCCGGGCACGTAGTGCAGGCCGAGGTAGTCGGTGAAGGTGGTGTTGCCGACGAAATAGGCGATGATGCCAAGCGCGCCCGAGGCGATCATCACCGGCATGATCGCCAGCCCGTCCAGCCCGTCGGTCAGGTTCACCGCATTGGCGGCACCGACGATGACGAACATGGCGAAGGGCACGAAGAAGACGCCGAGGTGCAGCAGCACGTCCTTGAACACCGGCAGCGCCAGGGCAAAGCGCATGTCGTCGGGGTGGAACCAGCTGGCCCAGAGCGCCGCGACCAGCGCGATCAGGAAACCGAGCACCAGTCGCGTGCGGGCCGAGACCCCCTTGGTGTTCTGCTTGGAGACCTTGGCATAGTCGTCGGCAAAGCCGATCAGCCCGAAGGCCAGGGTGACGAAGAGCACCAGCCAGACATAGGCATTGTCCCAGCGGGCCCAGAGCAGGGTCGAGCTGGTCAGCGCGCCGACGATCAGCAGCCCGCCCATGGTCGGCGTGCCGGCCTTGGCCAGGTGTCCCTCGGGACCGTCGCTGCGGATCGGCTGCCCCTTGCCCTGGCTGCGCCGCAGCACGTTGATCAGCCGCGGCCCGAAGAAGAAGCCGAAGAGCAGCGCCGTCAGGAAGGCTCCGCCCGCGCGGAAGGTGATGTAGCGGAAGAGATTGAACAGGTCTCCGCCATCCGAGAGAGCGGTCAGCCAGTAGAGCATCGGGGAGTGGTCCTTTCCGGGGGGACGTCAGTCGTCGGCGGGATGGCTCAGTTTGCGCAGGGCGTCAACCACGGTCGAGACCTTCGACCCCTTGGAGCCCTTGACCAGCACGACATCGCCGGCATCGACCAGCCGCAGGGCCTCGTCGGCCAGGGGCCGGGCGGTCTTGCTGAAGCGGCCGCGGCGATGATCGGGCAGCGCCTCGTAGAAGGGCTGCATCCGGGTCCCGACACAATGCACCAGGTCGATATGGTCCAGCGCCGGGTGACGGGCCATCTCGGCGTGCATCTCCATCTCGGCGGCACCCAGTTCCAGCATCTCGCCCAGCACGGCGATGCGGCGGCCCTGGGCATGGCGGCCGAGGTTGTCTCGGGGATGGGCGGCGGCCAGCACGTCCAGCGCGGCCCCCATCGAGGCGGGGTTTGCGTTGAAGGCATCGTCGATCAGTTCGAAGGACAGCGCCCGTTCCAGCGGGTCGAGCACCCGGCGCTGGCGCAGCCCGCGCCCCGCAGGTGGGACCCAGCGACCAAGCGCCGCCAGCGCCAGCGCGCGGTCCAGCCCCAGCACATGAGAGGCCGCCAGCACCGCCAGCGCGTTCAGCGCGAAGTGCCGCCCCGCGGCCTGCACCTTCCAGGTGATCGGTGTGCGCCAGGCGCGGGCTTCGCAGACCAG
>NZ_AFPM01000094.1 GCF_000220565.1 Oceanicola sp. S124
CGATGGCGGCGCGGTAGTCGGCGACCTCGACCGCGCTTTCGGACTGGGTGCGGATGGTGGTGCCGCCCCGGAAGTCGATGCCGAAGTTCAGGCCGACCATCAGCCAGAGCACCAGCGAGGCCACCATGGCCACGGCCGAGATGCCGAAGGTCAGGTAGCGGTACTTGAAGAAGTCGTAGTTGGTCACATCGGGAACGAATCGCAGCCGCATGTCACACCTCCAGTGTCTTGGGCCGCGCCCGTTCGAACCACATCACCACCAGCAGGCGGGTGATGTAGATGGCCGTGAAGACCGATGTCAGGATGCCGAGCCCGAGGGTCACCGCGAAGCCGCGCACCGGGCCCGAGCCCAGCACGAAGAGGATCACCGCCACGATGAAGGTGGTGATATTGGCGTCGACGATGGCCGAGAGGGCGCGGTCGTAGCCCAGCTCGATGGCCCGCGCCGGCCCCTTGGCGGTCTTCAGTTCCTCGCGGATACGCTCGAAGACCAGCACGTTGGCATCCACCGCCATGCCGATGGTCAGCACGATGCCGGCGATGCCCGGCAGGGTCAGCGTGGCACCGATCATCGACAGCAGGCCGAAGATCAGCCCCACGTTCAGCATCAGCGCGATATTGGCGAAGATGCCGAACAGACCGTAGCTGAGCGCCATGAAGACCAGCACAGCGACGCCGGCGACGATGCAGGCAATCTTGCCGGCCTGGATGCTGTCGGCGCCCAGTTCCGGCCCGATGGTCCGTTCTTCGAGGAAGTCGAGGCCCGCGGGCAACGCACCGGCGCGCAGCAGCACGGCCAGGTTGGTGCTTTCCTCGACGGTGAAGTTGCCGGTGATGATGCCGGAACCGCCCGCGATATGGGCCTGGATCACCGGGGCGCTGATCACCTCGCCGTCCAGCACGATGGCGAAGGGGTTGCCGATGTTCTGCGCCGTGTAGTCGCCGAACTTGCGCGCCCCCGAGGGGTTGAAGCGGAACGAGACGGCGGGGTTGCCGTTCTGGTCGAAGGAGGGCTGGGCATCGACCAGCTCTTCGCCCGAAACCACGGCGGCCTGTTCGAGGATGTAATAGACGCCCTGCTGGTCGGTGGCCGGGGCCACCTCCTGCCCGGCGGGCACACGGGCGTCGGCGTCGCTGGTCGAAGAGACCACGGGCTGGAAGGTCAGCTGCGCGGTGGTGCCGATGATCGCCTTCAGCTCATCCGCGCTGCCGATGCCGGGCACCTGGATCAGGATCCGGTCGGCGCCCTGGCGCTGGATGGTGGGTTCGCGGGTGCCGACCTCGTCGATGCGGCGGCGGATGATTTCCAGCGACTGGCGCACGGTGCGGTCATCGGTGGCGGTCCGTTCGGCCTCGGAGAGCTGGACGGTGATCGTGTCGCCCTGCCCCGACACCACGATGTCCGAGGCACCGGCCCCGGT
>NZ_AFPM01000093.1 GCF_000220565.1 Oceanicola sp. S124
CCGCCCTCCTGCAGCCAGTGCAGGCCCAGCACATGGGCGTCAACCAGGTCGCAGACATGGACGTAATCGCGGATGCAGGTGCCGTCGGGGGTCTCGTAATCGGTGCCGAAGACCGTCAGCGCCTCGCGCTGGCCGTCGATGGCTTCCAGCATGATCGGGATCAGGTGGGTCTCGGGGCGATGATGCTCGCCCACCTCGCCCTCGGGATCGGCACCGGCGACGTTGAAGTAGCGGAAGATCACGTGACGCAGGCCATGGGCCTCGCCGAAGGTCTTCAGGATCTCTTCCACCGCCTGTTTCGAGGCGCCGTAGGCGTTGATCGGATGCTGCGGCGTGTCCTCGTCCAGCACGACATTGTCATGCTCGCCATAGGTGGCGCAGGTCGAGGAGAAGACGAAGTTCATGCAGCCCGCCGCGACCGCCGCCTCGGCCAGGTTCAGCGACCCCAGCACGTTGTTGTGCCAGTAGAGACCCGGCTGCTGCATGCTCTCGCCGACCTGGCTGAGGGCGGCGAAATGCATCACGGCGACGGGCTGGTACCTGGCAAAGACCGCGTCCAGCCGGGCGCGGTCCAGCAGGTCGCCCTGCTCGAAGGGGCCGAACTTCACGGCATCCTGCCAGCCGGTGACCAGCGAATCGAAGGTGACCGGAAGAAATCCGGCCGCCTTCAGCGCCTTGCAGGCGTGCGAGCCGATGTAGCCCGCACCCCCGGTGACAAGGACGGGATCCAAGCTCACTTCTGTCATCGCCCTACTCTCAGCCCTGTTTCAGCTCCACCGCCGGGGCATGGGCGATGAAGAAGGGGTTGGCATAGCCCTCCTTGCCATAGGCCAGCGGGGTCAGGTCGTCGAAGCGCACCACCTGGCCGCCGGCGCCGAGCAGCACCGCATGGCCCGCCGCCGTATCCCATTCCATCGTCCGGCCCAGGCGCGGATAGAGATCCGCCTCGCCCGTCGCCACCAGGCAGAACTTCAGCGAGGAGCCGGCGCTGGTCATGTCCTTCACCGCGTATTTGCCGATGTAGTCGTCGGTGGCCTGGTCGCGGTGGCTCTTCGAGGCGACGACCATCAGCGCGCCATTGTCGCTGGCGGCGACGCGGATCGGCTTCACCTCGCCGGCCTCGGCGCCGAAGGGGCCCAGCTCTTCGACCGTGCTGCCATCGGCCAGGGTGTAGAACATCCGCTCGCGCGCCGGGGCATAGACCACGCCGCGGGTCGGCACACCGTTCTCGACCAGGGCGATATTGACGGTGAAATCGCCGCGCCGGTTGATGAACTCCTTGGTGCCGTCCAGCGGATCGACGATCAGGAAGGTCGGCGCCGATTGCCCGTGCGAGGCCGATTGCTCTTCGGTGACCAGCAGCACATCCGGGAAGGCCGCGCGCAGCCCGGCCGAGATCAGCGCATCGGCGGCCTCGTCGGCGGCAGTGACCGGGCTTTCATCGGACTTGGTCTTCACCTCGAAGTCGTCGGAGTTGTAGATCTCCATGATCTTCTCGCCGGCCTCCAGGGCCAGGGCGCGCATCACGGTCACGAGCTTTTCGTAGTCCAAGGCTCTCTCCTTCGGGAATGTCAGGTGACAGCACCGCCCCCGAGAGGGAGCGGCGCGACAGGATCAGGGGATCAGGCGCGCGATGATCGCCTCGGCGGCCTCTTCCGGCGTCATCTCGGTGGTGTCGATGCGCAGCTCGGGCGCATCGGGCGCCTCGTAGGGGCTGTCGATACCGGTGAAGTTCTTCAGCTGGCCCGAGCGCGCCTTGGCATAGAGGCCCTTGACGTCGCGCGCCTCGGCCACCTCCAGCGGGGTATCGACAAAGACCTCGAGGAACTCGCCCGGCTGCATCATCTGGCGCACCATCTCGCGTTCGCTGCGGAACGGAGAGATGAAGGCGGTGATCACGATCAGCCCGGCATCGGTCATCAGCTTGGCGACCTCACCGACGCGGCGGATGTTCTCGATCCGGTCGGCCTCGGTGAAGCCGAGGTCCTTGTTCAACCCATGGCGCACGTTGTCACCATCCAGCAGGAAGGTGTGGCGGTTCATCCGCGCCAGCTTCTTCTCGACGATATTGCCGATGGTCGACTTGCCCGAGCCCGACAGGCCGGTCAGCCAGATCACCGCCGGCTTCTGGTTCTTCATCGCCGCGTGGTTGTCGCGGGTGATGTCGGTGGCCTGCCAGTGGATGTTCTGGGCACGGCGCAGGGCGAAGTTGATCATCCCCGCCGCGACGGTCTGGTTGCTCATCTTGTCGATCAGGATGAAGCCGCCGAGGTCGTGGTTTTCCGCGTAGGGGGCGAAGGGGATCTCGCGGTCGGTAGTGATGTTCGCCACGCCGATGGCGTTCAGGTCCAGCGTCTTGGTGGCCAGCTGTTCCTGGGTGTTGACGTTCACCTCGTACTTGGGCTGCTGCACCGTGGCCGAAACCGTCTGGGTGCCGATCTTCAGCCAGTAGGCCCGGCCCGGCACCATCTCGACCTCATCCATCCAGATCAGCGTCGATTCGAACTGGTCGGCCACTTCCAGGGGCGACTGCGCCGCCACGATGACCTGCCCGCGCGAGCAGTCGATCTCGTCTTCCAGGGTCAGGGTCACCGCCTCGCCGGCCACGGCCATGGCGCGATCGCCCTCGTAGGTGACCACCCGCGCCACCTTCGAGGTCTTGCCCGAGGGCAGCACCCGCACCGGATCCCCCGGCTGGACAACGCCCGAGGCAATCAGCCCGGCAAAGCCGCGGAAGTCGAGGTTGGGGCGGTTCACCCATTGCACCGGCATGCGGAAGGGGGCCGCGGCCGGCTCTTTCGTGCTGGTGATCTCGACGGTTTCCAGGTGCGGCAGCAGGGCGGTGCCGCTGTACCAGGGCATGTTTTCCGACGGCGCGGTGATATTGTCGCCCATGTAGCCCGAGATCGGGATCGGCACGAAGGCCTCGATGCCGATCGAGGCGGCGAAGGCGGTGTAATCCGCGACGATCTTGTCGAAGACCTCCTGGGAGTAGTCCACCAGGTCCATCTTGTTGACCGCCAGCACCACGTTCCTGATGCCCAGCAGGTTCACCAGGTAGCTGTGGCGCCGGGTCTGGGTCAGCACGCCCTTGCGCGCGTCGATCAGGATCACCGCCAGGTCGGCGGTCGAGGCGCCGGTCACCATGTTGCGGGTGTATTGCTCGTGGCCGGGCGTGTCGGCGACGATGAACTTGCGCTTCTCGGTGGCGAAGAAGCGATAGGCCACGTCGATGGTGATGCCCTGCTCGCGCTCGGCGGCCAGGCCGTCGACCAGCAGCGCAAAATCGATGCCTTCGCCCTGCGTGCCGGATTTCCTGCTGTCCGCTTCCAGCGTCGCCAGCTGGTCCTCGAAGATCATCTTGGAATCGTACAGCAGCCGGCCGATCAGCGTCGACTTGCCGTCATCCACCGAGCCGCAGGTGATGAAGCGCAGCATGGTCTTGTGCTGGTGCGTCTCGAGATAGGCGTCGATATCCTCGGCGATCAGCGCGTCGGTCTTGTAGATCGGGTCTTGGTCTTTGGTCATGGGGTCACCTGAAATCTGGAAAGGCCGGGGGCGCAGCGGTCAGAAGTAGCCTTCCTGCTTCTTCTTCTCCATCGAGGCCGCCTGATCGTGGTCGATGGCGCGGCCCTGGCGTTCCGAGGTGGTGGTCAGCAGGGTTTCCTGGATGACCTCGGGCAGGGTCTTGGCGGTGCTTTCGACAGCGCCGGTCAGCGGGTAGCAGCCAAGGGTGCGGAAGCGGATCGAACGCATGACGGGGGTCTCGCCCTCGCGCAGCGGGAAGCGGTCGTCATCGACCATCAGCAGCATGCCGTCGCGTTCGACCGTGGGGCGTTCCTCGGCCATGTAGAGCGGCACGATCTCGATACCTTCCAGGTGGATGTACTGCCAGATGTCCAGCTCGGTCCAGTTCGAGATCGGGAAGACCCGCATGCTCTCGCCCTTGGCCTTGCGGGCATTGTAGAGACGCCAGAGCTCGGGGCGCTGGTTCTTCGGATCCCAGCGGTGGCTGGCGGTGCGGAACGAGAAGACACGCTCCTTGGCGCGGGATTTTTCCTCATCGCGACGGGCGCCGCCGAAGGCCGCGTCAAAGCCGTGCTTGTCCAGCGCCTGCTTCAGCCCTTCGGTCTTCCACATGTCGGTGTGCAGGGAGCCATGATCGAAGGGGTTGATGCCCCTCTCCCTGGCTTCGGGGTTCTGGTAGACGATCAGCTCCATCCCGGCCTCGGCGGCGGCCTTGTCGCGCAGCTTGTACATGTCCTGGAACTTCCAGGTGGTATCCACATGCATCAGCGGGAAGGGCGGCGGCGCCGGGTAGAAGGCCTTCTTGGCCAGGTGCAGCATGACGGCGCTGTCCTTGCCCACGGAATAGAGCATCACCGGGTTCTCGGCCTCGGCGGCCACTTCGCGCAGGATATGGATGCTTTCGGCTTCAAGCCGCTGGAGGTGGGTCAGGGTCTTGCTGGTCATGGCCGGTCCTGTGAATTCGCAGTTGCACCAGATCTAGAGCACTGCTCTACTGGCCGAACCCCCCATATGGGAGGTATCATGAATTCCGGACCAAAAGCCGCAGCATCGCCGCGACAGGCGGAACGGAACCCCGCGAAACCGCCCGCCGGCAGAACAGCCGCCCTGCCCCGCCCGGTGCCATCCCGGCGCCCCCTGCACCGCCGCGAAACGGATCCGCCATGGCCCTTGAAGACGATGTCCTGAACGCCCTCTTCGCCGCCGCCAGCGGCCTGTCCGCCGCGGGCTGGCCCGATTTCCTGGCCCTGCTGGCCCGCCAGACCCGCGCCGAAAGCGCCACGCTGCATCTCTCTCCCGCGTCCGGGCCGGTCACGAGCTGGCACCACGGCCCCCCGCTGCCCGCCCCGGACGAGGCGGTGCGGATGCGCACCAACCGCGTCTATGCCCAGGGCGACCTGCCGGGCCTGCGGGACCGTGTCACGCCGCTGCGGGGCCTGCGCAGCCCCGCGCGCAGCCAGGGCACAGCCCTGGTCCTGCTGGCCCGGCGCGGCGAGGACTTCCGAGCCATCGACGGGGTGCAGCTCTCGGCGCTGGCGCCCTATCTCGGACCGGCGCTGGAGACCTGGCAGACCCTGCGCCACGAACGCCGCCGCGCTGCCCGCGACCGCGACCTGGCCCGGGACCTGGGCGCGGCCTGGATCCTGTTCTCGGCCGGCGGGCAGGTCCTGGACCGGGCGCCGGGGCTCGAGCCCC
>NZ_AFPM01000092.1 GCF_000220565.1 Oceanicola sp. S124
GTACGGCAAGACCTTCATGGGCATCGAGCGCACGACGCTGTTGATTGCCGGCGACGGAACGGTGCTGCGGGTCTGGCCGAAGGTAAAGGTCGCAGGCCATGCCGAAGAGGTGCTCTCGGCGGTGCAGGCCCTCTAGCCGACGGCGCACCCGGCGCCCCAGGCCCGAACTGGCCCGACGCCGGGCACCTCGCCCTCGCAAAGCGCCTCGGGGCCCCGGCCCCGCCGTGGCGGGGGGCTCGATGCCCCCGGCGCGGCCCCCTGCTCCTGCCCTCTCCCGGCCCGGCAGAAAGCGCCACCCACAGCGTCCGCAGAGACAGAAGGACCCGCATGCTCTCCCTGACCGACATGGCCGTCGAGGTGCTGACCACCGCCGATGGCCGCGAAAAGACCGCCCTCTCGCACCGCCACGCTGCGACATGGTTCGCCGCCCGCGCCGCCGGAGAGGAGATCCCCATCGGCACCGCGCAGCCGCCCCTGCGCCCGGCACGGCCCGAAAAGCCCGAACTGCTCGACCCGCGCGAGGTGCCGCGCCGCCGCCCCGGCTCTCCGCAGGGGCGCATCGCTCTGCTGCACGCCGTCGCCCATATCGAGCTGAACGCCGTCGACCTGCACTGGGACATCATCGCGCGCTTTCCCCATGTGCCCTTCCCGCCCGGCTTCTACGATGACTGGGTCAAGGCGGCCGATGAGGAAAGCAAGCACTTCAACCTGATCTGCGACTGCCTGGAAAGCCTCGGCAGCCACTACGGCGCCCTGCCCGCCCATGCCGGCATGTGGCGCGCCGCCGAGGACACGGTGAACGACATCTGGGGCCGCCTCGCCGTGGTCCCCATGGTGCTGGAAGCGCGCGGCCTCGATGTCACCCCCGGCATGATCGAGGTCTTCCGCAAGGCCGGCATCGACAATGTCGTCGAGGCGATGGAAGTGATCTACGCCGAAGAGGTCGGCCATGTCGCCTATGGCTCGAAGTGGTTCCACTTCCTCTGCGGGCGCGAGAACCGCGACCCCAAGCCCGCCTTCCACGCCCTCGTGCAGCAGTATTTCCACGGCGCCCTCAAGCCGCCCTTCAACGAGGAAAAGCGCGCCGAGGCCGGCCTGCCGCCGGATTTCTACTGGCCGCTGGCTGGCGAAAGCTGAGGCGCGCGGACAGGCACAGGGGCCTGCGCCCCCTGCCGAAATGCAGGAATTTCGGCGAATTCCCGCCCGATCTGCCGTTTTTCGCGCAACTCGACAAGGACGGGGGACAAAAACGTTGCCCCCTCTGGTTGGCACGGGTAACTGGTTTCAGGCGTCTGAGGTGGGGACCTCGTGACCGGGCGCCAGGATGGGACGAAGAGGGATCGGGACCCCGTGAGAACCAGACTAGCCATTCGCGTTCACGGCTTTCTTGAACGCAACTTCCCCGAGCGCCGGGTCTTCCTGCGCTCGGACAACGACACTCGGTTCATCCGGCTGCGGCCGGTTACCCAGATCGTCGCGGCCGCTGGCGGCACCATGATCGTCTCCTGGACGATCATCGCCACCGCGATCCTGCTGATGGACTCCATCGGCTCGGGCAACTACCGCGAGCAGGCGCAGCGCGACCAGGCCACCTACCGCGAAAGCCTGAACGCCATGGCCGCCGAGCGCGACCTGCGCGAGCAAGAGGCCCTCGCCGCCCAGGACCGCTTCAACGCCGCGCTGGAACGGATCTCGGCGATGCAGACCGAGCTGCTGCAATCCGAGTCCCGCCGCCGCGAGCTGGAAACCGGCATCGACGTGATCCAGGCCACCCTGCGCAAGACCCTCAAGGAACGCGACGCCACCCGCGAAGAGCTGCTGGCGCTGCAGACCCCCGCCGAGGGCGGAGAGCGCGAAGCCCTGCCTGCCTATGCCGAGGACACGCTGAATGTGCTGACCGCGGCCCTGTCGGAAACCGCCGCCGAGCGCGACCAGACCGAGGTTCACGCCCAGGACGCCCTCGCCCAGGCCGACGAGATGGCCGAGCGCATCGCCCTGATGGAAGACCAGAACGACGCCATCTTCCGCCAGCTGGAAGAGGCCATGACCGTCTCGGTCGAGCCGCTGGACAAGATGTTCCGCGCCGCCGGGATGAACACCGACACGCTGATCAACCAGGTGCGGCGCGGCTACACCGGCCGTGGCGGTCCGATGACCCCGATCTCCTTCTCGACCATGGGCGAGCTGCCCTCGGCGGATGCCGAACGTGCCAATGCCATCCTGCGGCGACTGGAAGAGCTGGACCTCTACCGCCTCGCCGCCGAGAAGGCCCCCTTCGCGATGCCGGTGAAATCGAGCTTCCGCTATTCCTCGGGCTACGGCACCCGCCGCGATCCCAAGACCGGCGGCATCCGTCAGCATTACGGCACCGACATGGCCGCGCCCGTGGGCACCCCGCTCTATGCGGCGGGCGACGGGGTGGTCATCCATGCGGGCTGGTCCACCGGCTACGGACGGCTGGTGAAGATCAAGCATGACTTCGGCATCGAGACCCGTTACGCCCATATGTCGCGCATTGGCGTGAAAGTCGGGCAAAGGGTCTCGCGCGGGGAGCGCATCGGTGATATGGGAGCATCCGGACGGGTAACCGGGCCCCATCTCCATTACGAGATCCGAGTCGGCGGAAAGCCCGTGAACCCGATGATCTATATCAAGGCGGCAAGAGATGTTTTCTAAGAGCAAGATCAACGAACCCGGTCCCAAGACCAGTGAGAACACCACGCCGGCTCCTGCTGAGACGGCCACCAAGACGACGGCACCCAGCATGGACTTCAAAAGCTCCGCCCCCAAGGCGAAACCCCCGGCATCGGTCCTCTCGTCCGATCTGCACATCACCGGCAACATCAAGACCACCGGTGACATCCAGGTCGAGGGAACCATCGAGGGCGACATCCGTGCGCACCTGCTGACCGTCGGCGAAGGTGCCACGATCCGCGGTGAAGTCACCGCCGATGACGTGGTGATCAACGGCCGCATCATCGGCCGCGTGCGTGGCCTGAAGGTGCGCCTGACCTCGACCGCCCGCGTCGAGGGCGACATCATCCACAAGACCATCGCCATCGAGAGCGGCGCCCACTTCGAGGGCTCGGTCCAGCGTCAGGACGACCCGCTGTCGCCCGGCGGCAAGGGTGCGGCCACCAAGCCCGCTGCCCCGGCGGCTCCTGCCGACGCCGGCCAGTAATCGCGGCCACTAATTCGGGCCAGTACTTCCGGCCCCACCCGGATTGCGACGCCCCGCTGCCCTGCAGCGGGGCGTTCGCGTTTGGGGGAGGGTGAACAGACAGGGCCGGAACCGAGAGAGCAAATCTCAAACCGGCTCGGCATAGGGGCGGCACCGGGGCGCCCTGCGCAGGCAGGGTTGCCGTCAGAGTTCGCGGGAGGGTGCGGGCGACTTTCCGGGCAAGGGTGCGAGGCAGCGTCCCCGGACCAGATCTCGGGGGCCAGATCTCGGGGGGCCAGTTCTGGGGAGGACGTGACGAACGGCTCAGGTACGGACACTGGAAGACCGGAAGTTGCGGCGCTCATTCCGACAGCGCCGCGACGAAGGGGGGCCGGAAACGCGCGCGCCGCACCTCAGCCGCCGCCGGACGGTGTGAGCAGATGGCGTGCCCGGCTCGGCGGAGCCTGTCTCGGCACGGCCCTGACCTCAGCGTCCCACGCCCCTGAGGTCCCAGCCCCCGGCCCGCCCTGCCCTCATCGGGTCTCCAGCCGGAACTTCCGGAACAGCGCCCCGCCCTGTCGGACCTCGCCCTGCGCCACGGCGCCAAGGCGTCGCAGCGCGCCCAGATGGCGCCGCGAGGGGGGCAACAGGAAGGTCACATGGGGCACCCGGTCATCCTGCCGCGCCTCTGCCAGCAGCAGGCGCGCGATGCGCGGCCCCAGCCCGAAGGCCGCAGGCGTCAGCACCAGGCCAAGATCCCAGTCCTCTCCTTCGCGCTGAAGTCCGCCCCAGCCGACATAGGTGCCATCGGCCAGAAAGGCGCGATGCCCAAGCCCGTCGCGCTGCCAGCAGGCCTCTTTCGCGGCCACGAAGCGCCGCGTCGCCGCGTGGTCCCACGGCCCGGCCAGCAGCGGCATATGCGCCGCCATGCGCGGGTCGGACATATGGGCACGGATCAGCTCGGGGTCGATCCGGTCGAGGCGGGCAAAGGTGATACGGGGGGCCATGGTCTTCTCCCGCTGACATTCCATGAGACTGGGAGACAGATTGGGCGACCGACCTCCGGCAGGCAAGCCGGTTGCGCGGCGATGATACAGGGGCCAGCGCGCCGGCGGGCCTCACTCGCTCGCGACCTGCCACTCGGGCAACGGGAACAGCCGGTCGTAGGCCCAGTTGAAGCCAAGCGCATAGACCAGGTAGAACCCGGCGAAGGACAGATCCATGACCAGCGCCTGCCAGAGCGACACGCCGAGATACCAGGCGATGAAGGGCATCAGCACCAGCAGCAGGCCCAGTTCGAAGAGCACCGCATGCAGCACCCGGACCCGCGCACTCTTGCGGGTCGAGCCGGTGCGGCGCTGCAGCACCCGGTCGAAACCGTAGTTGTAGGCCATGTTCCACAGCGTCGCGAGCGTGGCCCCGACCACGCCGACGACGCCGATGTCCTGCACCGGATGGTGAAAGGCCAGCGCCCCGAGCGGCACCATCAGCAAAAGGGCGAGGATCTCGAAACTCAGGGCATGGCGAAGACGATCAAGGGAAGAGCGCATGGCAACCTCTCCGGGGGGCCGGGTCGTCCCGGGCTGTCATCCATGATGGGGAGGTCGTCCTCGCGCCCTCAGATGCCACCGCCCGCGCCGGTTTTCAAGACCTGCGATATCTGCGCGCCCCTCGGGCCCTGCCGGGCCCCGCAGGCCACTGCGGTGCAAACAGGCGGTCTCATGGCCCCATACCGACCAAGGTCGCCCCCGGTCTCATTTTTCTATACCGGGGGCCAGTCGGCCCCTATATCTATGTAATCAAAGGGATATGGGGGAAAGTTTGCAGAAGATCTTCGTCCTGGGGATGGGAACCCAGAAGGCCGGCACGACATGGATGTACAGGTATTTCTGCCAGCACACGTCGATGCGCCCCGGTGAGGTCAAGGAGTATCACGTCCTTCACCGTGGTTTCAGCACCAGCTTCAAGAAAAACAATGCCCTCAAACGGGCCATCTATCGACGCAAGGCCGAGGGCACCAACCGCTATGCGCGGCGCCTCTGGGGCATGCGCCTTGGCCGCAGGATGTCGGACTACATCGACTACTTCGATGCCCTGCTGAGCCGGCCCGAGGACGACAACCACACCGTCTTCACCGCCGACATGACCCCGGGCAACATCACGCTCTGGCCCGAGAAGCTGCAGCAGCTGAGCGACCAGATGGCGGGCCGCGGCATCATCGTGAAACCCGTCATGATGCTGCGCGACCCGGTCGAGCGCCTGCATTCCGCTGCCCGGATGTTCGTTCGCAGGTCCGGCAAGACGGGACGCGACGCCGAGCTGGCGCAACTGCAGTTCAACTTCAACAGCGGCGACAACTTCGGCCATGGACGCTACGACGTCGCGCTGGCCAACCTGTCGATCGCCTTCCCCGAGGGCGCCGCCCATGTCGGCCTCTACGAAGAGCTGTTCCGCCCTGGCGCGCCCGAGGCGATCATGTCCTGGATCGGCGTGCCGCCCGAGCCGCCGCCACTCGATACGCGGGTCAATGCCTCTGTGCGCACCTATGATCTGGACGAGGCGTTGCAACGCGAGATCGCGCTGCGCTACGCCCCCTCCTATCACGCCGCCGCCGCCCGCTTCGGGACCGAGCGGATCGCCCAGCTGTGGCCCAGTGCGCGGTTCATCCTGTAACCCTGGCGCCACAAAACAGGCGCCAGTGACACAGGTGCCCCGCCATCGCCCCGGCCAGCGGGATCTGCGTTGCTATGCGGCGTCAAGCGGTGCTAGCTTTCGTGCCCAAGAGTGGAGGAACAATGTCAGAAACGAGTGAAGTCACTGCCTACAGCCTTGCCGGACCGGATATCGTCCACGAGGAGTTCGACGGCGACATGGTGATCCTCAACCTGTCCTGCGGCCAGTATTTCGGTCTGAACGAAAGCGGCGCCCTGCTGTGGAAGGCCATTGCCGAGGGGCATGAGGTGACGCGCATCGCCGCGCTCACCGGGCGCGGGGAGGAGCTGGCGGAGTTCGTGGGAAAGCTGCGGGGCTTCGGGCTGATCCTGCCTGCCGAAACGGCAACGCCGATGCCCGACGATCTGGCCCTGGCCCTCGGCGGCGCCGCGCCCGGACCCACCGTCGATTGCTACGACGACCTGGCCGACCTGATCATCGCCGACCCGATCCACGACACCGACCCGCAGGCGGGCTGGCCGAAGCGGCCGGACACGCCCTGACCTTCCCTCCGCGCGCCCTCACGCTGCCTGCCACACGAGTCCCGATGCTTGTCACAACCACCACCGCCGAAGAGGTCTTTGCGACGCTCTTCGCCGAGTTCGATGCGCTGGCCGCAGGGCTGGCAACCTCCGTCCGGGTGGGCTCGTCAGGGCTGTCGCTGCGCTGCCGCGCCTCGGAGGGCGCCGTGGTGCAGATGGTGGCGGCCGGGCATGGCGCCGGGCCCGACAGCCCTGCGCAGGCCGACGACATCGATGTCCTGCACCTGCTGCCGCAGGATATCGACCCCGCGCTCTGGCCCCGCTGGGGTGCCGCCTACTTTCAGGAACGCGAGGTCGAGGCGGCGCTGCAGGGCGGGCGCTACCGTTTCCATTACTACGATGACCTTGGCTTCTGGCAGATCTTCGACAGCCAGAGGTGCCGCGGCCTGCAACTGGCCACCGCGCCGGAGGCCCTGCCCGCCTGGGAATCCGGCTCTCCGCTGCGCAACTTCATCCACTGGGCCCTGCTGACCCGGGGCGCGGGGCTGATCCACGCGGGCACCCTGGCCACCGGCGGGCGGGGCGTGTTGCTGGCCGGCAAGGGCGGCTCGGGCAAGTCGGGCACCGTGCTGGCGGGCTTGCGGCACGGGCTGGACAGCGTCGGCGACGACTATGTCGCCCTGGTGCCCCCTGCCCCCGGGCACGCGCCGGGCGCGTCCTTCCATGCCCGGGCCGCCTTCGGCTGCATGAAGATCGACCCGGCCGGCGCCGCCCGTGTCGACCTTCCCGCCGGGCTGACCCATGGCAAGCCACTGAACTGGCAGGGAAAGTACCTCCTGCCCCTCGACGCGATCGCGGGCCGTGCGCAGCCTGCCGATATCGCCCTCACGGCCCTGGTCCTGCCGCAGATCACCCATGGCACGCGCACCCGGTTCCACCCGATGGGCCCCCGCGAGGCCTTCCTGGCCCTGGCCCCCTCCGGGGTCACCCAGATCCCCTTCGCCCGCCCCGAGATGGCCCGCTGCTGCGCCGAGGTCTCGCGCGGGCTGCCCGGCTACCGGATGGAGCTGGGCACCGATCCCGCCGAGATCGCCGCCGCACTTGCCGACTTCATCGAGGAGCAGGCGTCGTGAAGCTGACCATCATCATCCCGACCCATGACAGGCTGGAGCTGCTGCGCCAGGCCGTCGCCTCGGTGCTGCGCCAGCGCTGCGAGGCCACGCTGGACGTGCTGGTGATCGACGACGGCTCACAGGACGGTACCGAGGCGTGGCTGGCCGAGCAGTCCGCCCGGGCCCCGGCCCTGCGCTGGATCCGCCAGGACAATGCGGGCGTCACCGCGGCGCGCAACACCGGGCTGCGCAACCTCGCCCCCGATACCGACCTCGTCACCTTCCTCGACAGCGACGACACCTTCCCCGAGGGCTATTTCGCCAAGGCCGAGGCCTGCTTTGCCCCCGGACAGGACGTCGACCTGACCTATGGCCGGCTGCTGATGGTCGAAGCCATCGACCCGGTGACGCTGGAACCTGCCGAGGGCGCCCGCAGCGTCTGGCTGACCGGCATCCAGCTTTCTTCGGCCATCCTGCGGCGCGGGCTGGTCGACCGGGTCGGCCTTTTCGACGAGACCCTGCGCCAGTCCGAGGACGTGGACTTCCTGCTGCGCGCCTTCGAGACCGGCCCGAAGATCGCCCAGAGCGACATGCTCTGCCTCTATTACCGCCGTCACCCCGGCAACATGACCAAGAACCTCGAGGAAACCCGGCGCTGCTTCGCCCTGGCCCTGCTGAAGTCGATGCAGCGGCGCCGGCGCCGGACCCC
>NZ_AFPM01000091.1 GCF_000220565.1 Oceanicola sp. S124
GGGTGCCACTGCACCCCCAGGGCGAAGGGGGCGGCGGTGCTTTCTAGCGCCTGCGGCATGCCGGCCTCGTCCCGGGCCGAGATCTTCAGCCCCTCGCCGAGGTCGGCCACAGCCTGGCTGTGCAGGGCGTTGACCTTCATCACCTGCGTGCCGGCGATATCGGCCAGCCGGGTGCCGGGGCGGATCCGCACGGCGCGGCGCGGCAGGATGGTGCGGTAGCGGCGCGAGGCGAAGACCTCGAAGGCGTCCTGGTGCAGGGTGCCTCCCAGCACAACGTTCAGCATCTGCGCGCCCCGGCAGATGCCCAGCACCGGCAGGCCCCGGGCGCGGGCGGCCTCGATCACCCCGGCCTCCATGCGGTCACGGTCGTGATCCAGCACCACCTCGGCGCGCAGCTCGCCGCCATAGAGCGTCGGGGCGATGTCGTCGCCGCCGCCGATCACCACGCCGTCGACCGCCGCCAGGTCGACCTCGTCGCGGTCGGTCCAGCGCAGGGCGCGGGCACCGGCCAGGGCCAGGTTCAGCCGGATCAGCGGAAAGATCCGCCAGGCCGAGCGGCGCGACACGGTCACGCCGATCACCGGGCGGCCGGAGGGGGCGTCCGCGTTGGCATCTGCGGCGTCGAGGCTCATCCGGTCAACGCGCGGGCGCGGTCTTCCAGCCGCTCATGGCCCGCCTCTGCGAGGATTGCGCGCGACTGCCGGGTCCAGCCGTTCAGCTGACCGCGCAGCCGCTCCAGCGGGTCGTCGCGCATCTTGCGCCAGGCGGTGCAGAGGCGCTCCAGCGTGCCGCGGTCCTCGGCCAGTTCTTCGATGGCGCACCAGAGCGCCCATTCCCCGGCGAGACTCCAGCCCGGATTGTCGATGCGGCAATCCGGCATCCTGTAGTGATAGGCGGGCCGGGCCGAGACGGTGCCCCCGGCGCCACGGGCCAGTGCCTTGCGGGTCTGTTCGGGCGCGAGGTGGGCGAAGATCGGCAGCATGTCCAGCGCGTGATTGCGCGAGGGCGACAGGCGCAGGTAGAGCGCGATCAGCGCCGGGACGTCGGTCGGGGCGCCCATGGCGAGGGCGTCCAGCAGCCCGTTGGGGTAGGGGTCGACGAAGGGCAGGGCCCGGCGCGAGAAGTCGATGTCGTAGGCCTCGCGCAGCAGCGGTTCAGCCAGGGCAAAGGCTGTCAGGGTCGACCACAGATGATCCACGCCGCCGTCATGGTACTGCACGTTGAGATGCACGCCGAAGCCGAGGAACAGTCCGTCGCGGGTTCCCGTGGCGCCCTCGGTGCGAAAGCGCTTCAGCACATCGTCCAGCCGGTCCAGCCGGTCCGGGGCGAAGGGTTCGGTCACCAGTTCGACCGGCACCACGTTGCGCGCAAGATCCAGCGCCGCGCGGCCAAGCGCCGTGTCGTCGTGATCGCGATAGGACGTGTCCATGTAGAGCTTGCAGGTGCCGAAGGGCGTGCCCTCGACCTCGAAGTCGCCGCCCCGGCGCTGGGCAGAACTGCCGGCGCCCTCTGCCAGGATACGGGCGGCGCGGGCTTCGGTGAGGCCGCCGAACTCGACCTCGACGCCAAGCAGGCGGGTCTTGCCCTCGGCGGTCTTCGGGCGGGGCAGGGTGGTGAGGGGTCTGGAGGCCTGTGCGGTCATCAGAATCTCTCCCGTCATCGGTAGCCGGTGCGGAGCGTTCGCGGGCCCCGCACCGGCGGTTTCAGTAGTCCAGCGGCTCGGGCTGGAAGGTGGCCACCTCGAAGCCGATGGCGGCACGGTACTCGGTCTCGTTTTCCTCGATCTCGATCTCGCTGCCCAGCTGGGTGGCGAAGGCGCGGATCAGCTGGCTGCCCAGCCCGGTGCTCTCGGCCTCGTCGCCGAAGTGATTGCCCTCGCCCTTCGAGTTCACCACCTGCAGCCGTGCGCGCGAGCCCTCGTGCTTGAGGCTGAGCGTCATCCACGGGGGACCCTTGTCGCTGCCGGTGTACTTCACGCCATTGGCCATCAGTTCCGAGGCCAGCAGGGACAGCGGTACGGCCTGGTCGGGATAGAGGATCACGTCGTCCACGTCGTATTTCACCCGGATGCGGTGCCCGCCCGAGGCCGAGGCCTGCAGCGTCTGGTTGGCCACCTCGCGCACCAGTTCGCCCACGTTGACCTGTCCCTGGCTTTCGACTTGGTGCAGATTGCGGTGGATCGAGGCCATGGCCAGAACCCGGTCCTGAAGCCGGGTCAGGATGGCCTTGGTCTCGGGCGACTTGGCGCGCCGGATGTTCATGTTCATGATCGAGCTGATCAGCTGCAGGTTGTTCTTTACCCGGTGGTGAACCTCCTTCAGCAGCACGTTGCGCTGGCGCACCGCGTTTTCCAGCTCGGCCTGGTCATGCAGGATGGTCTCGGCCATGAGGATGAAGTCGGTCTCCATGTTCTTCAGCTCTTCGGCCGAGAAGCGCATGGAGCGGTTGTCCTCGAAGGTCCGCACCCTCTCGAAGCGGCGCATGCGGCGCGACAGGCCGCGGATATGGCGACCCGCCATGCGGTCGATGGCGATGAACCCGACCACCGCCGAGGCGATCCACATCAGCAGCGGGAAGAGGATGACCGGCGCCTTCACCGCCTCGCCCATGTCGTTGACCGAGGGCCAGATGCCGAGGGCGAAGACCTCTTCCTCGACGATGGGCACCACCACGTAAAGCTGGTCCCCGCCCGAGCGGCTCTGACCCGAGAAGACCATGGGGGCCAGCCGGGTCATGTCGTCCAGCGAGGAGCGAATGGGCAGGTAGCCCTCGTAGGTCTGGGCGTCGACGGTGCTGGTCAGCACGTCACCGGACGCGTTGAAGGTCATCAGATGGTCAGGGGCGGCCCCGAACCCGGGCCCGTCGGTCAGCGCCAGGCTGGAATGCGGCACCGAGATGGCGATGTAGCCAGCATATTTTTCGTCGATCTCGACCGGCTGGGTGACGACAAGGATCGAGGTGCCGCTGACGGCGCCCTGGTTGACGGCCATCACCCGCGGCGTGCGCTCGCGGATCGCCTCGAGGTGCGCGGGTCGTTCGGACATGTCCCGGCCCACCCCGTCAGAGCCGCAGGATATCTTCCCGTCGACGGGAATGAAGGCAACCAGGCTGACCGCGGGCATCGAGGCCTTCACCCGGCTCATCATTCCGGCGCATTGCCCGCCCTCCGTATCCAGGCCCCCGACGATCTGCGCCAGAGAGGCAGAGGCGCCGAAGGCCTGTTGAAGCAGGGCGCGTTCCTGTTCCACGCCCTGCTGTGTCAGGGCCAGAAGCGAGAGGCGGGTCACCTCCTCTGCCTGGCTGGACACCTGATTTGTCTGATAGATTGCGATGGAGCCGATCGGGACCAGCGCGATGGACAGGATGCTGGCAATCCGGAACGAAAGCGACCGGAGCCAGGGCGTGTTGGCGCTGTTCGGCATGTGTGTCCGTTCAGCGCGCGGTAATCGGTTTCGAGGTGACGACGGCCATGGTTGCCGGGTCGGTCAGTTCCAGGGCCTCGTTTTCGTCAAGTTGCATCAGTTCCGCCAGCTTGGAGCGGCCGCGGTTGGCACGGCTCTTGATCGTGCCAACAGCCACGCCGCAGGCCTCTGCCGCTTCCTCGTAAGAGGCGCCAAGGGCTCCGACCAGCACCAGCGCCTCGCGCTGTTCGTCGGGCAGCTGGTTGAAGGCGCGCCGGAAATCGGCCAGGGCCAGGCGACCATCATGGGCCGGCTTCTCGGACAGGCTTTCGGCAAAGACACCATCCACGTCCGCCACTTCCCGGCGGGTCTTCCGCAGCGAGGAGTAGTAGGTGTTCCGCAGGATGGTGAAGAGCCAGGCACGCAGGTTCGTTCCCGCCTGGAACTTGTCGATATTCGTCCAGGCCTTAACGATTGCGTCCTGCACGAGGTCATCGGCCTTCGCGGGATTGCGCGTCAGGCCGAGAGCGAAGGCACGCAGGGCGGGCAGGTGCTCGACCAGCTCGTCGCGGGGATCTCCCATCGGCTTGCTACGCGGCGTGGCGGCCTTCTTGGCCGTCGGGGCATCGCGTCGGGAGCCGGACTTGGCGCATTGCGTCATTCCTCTGACCCCCTAGCGTGAGAGGCAGGCTTGTCCTGTTCCTTGAGCTGGCTGAGCAGCTCCTTGAAACGGTCAGGAATGTCCTCTTCCAGGGTGGACTGGAAGACGCGGCGAAGGTTGTCGTCGACCCCACGATCTGTACTTGGCTTTGTTTGACCCAAATTCTGTTCCTCTTCGAACTTCCGAGAAATTCTCATTGCTCGCGGAACCCAACGCAAGTCCCGGAGTTGGGTTCCCGAGAAAAGCGAAAAAAAGGGGATGAAATGACTGTCTCTTCCAGCCCGGCCACGTCCACCGGCGATCTTGCGGCCCTGATCGGTGCGCATCTGCCTTACCTGCGCCGGTATGCGCGGGCACTGACCGGGGCACAGTCCAGCGGTGATGCCTATGCCGCAGCGACGCTTGAGGCAATCCTCCAGGACCGCTCGGTCTTCGAGGGAGGGATCGGCGAGAAGGCCGCCCTCTTCAAGGTCTTCCACACCATCTGGGCCAGTTCCGGTGCCCCGGTCGCCGTCGAGGCGACGGGGCTTGAAGCACGTGCGCAGCAGCACATGGCGCGGCTCAGCCCGAATACGCGCGAAGCCCTGCTGCTGCACACCATCGAGGATTTCAACGTCGGCGAGGTGGCGACCATCATGGGCACCGACGAGAACGAGATCGATGTTCTTCTGGATACCGCACGCCAGGAGATGGCGGATGCGGTCTCGGGCCGGGTGCTGATCATCGAGGACGAGGCGATCATCGCCATGGATCTCGAAGCGCTGGTCGCCGAGATGGGCCACCAGGTCACCGGCGTTGCCCGTACCCGCGACGAGGCGGTGAAGCTGGGTCTCAGCAAGAAGCCCGACCTGATCATGGCGGACATCCAGCTGGCAGACAACTCCAGCGGCATCGACGCGGTGAACGACCTGCTGGGCGAGCTTGGCGAGATGCCGGTGATCTTCATCACCGCCTTCCCCGAGCGCCTGCTGACCGGCGAGCGTCCCGAGCCGGCCTTCCTGATCTCGAAGCCCTACCGCGAGGACCAGGTGCGTTCGGCGGTCAGCCAGGCGATGTTCTTCGCCTCCACCGAGACGCTGAAGGGCTGAGGCCGTGGGGTGCCTGCCCGCGACGGAAAGAATGTGAAACGCCCCGCCGGTTCTGCCGGCGGGGCGTTTCCCTGTCTGGGTTGGTTTCTTGCTCTGCACGTCGCGGGCGATCAGGACCGGATATTGCGATCCCGGGAGCGCTGTGGCTCCCCCTGGTCGCCCGGGACGAAGTGCAGCAGGAGAGCGATGAATCCGAGGCCGGCGAAGAGCAGGCACAAGATCTGCGCAATCCCTGCAGAGGCTGCCGCGATCCCCGTGTATCCGAAGAGTCCGGCGGTGAGCGCGACAGCGAAGAAAGTGACGGGCCAGGTCATGGCGCACCTCCGTTTCAGCGTCGCTATTGCGTGGTCTTTCGACCGTTCACCGAAGAAACGCCTGATGCGCGAACCGGTTCCCGCCCTGGTCTCACGAGGCCGCGAGGCGTGACGGAACGCCGCGCGCGGCCTCCCGCGGGCTCAGGCGCGATCGAGGTCGTCGCCCGCCGTCACGCCGGAAATCAGCTGGTAGCTCAGCAGGTCGGGAATCGTCGACGGGTCGCGCAGCAGGGGTTGCAGCTGGCGGGTGAGGGCCCGCAGGCGCTCGGGTCCGCTTGGCAGCGGCGTAGGCGCGGCGAAGACGAAACGCAGCACGGCCTTCGGACCGGCCTGCACCAGCCGTCCCATGTCCTCGGGGTGGACCGAGCCGATGCGGGGATAGCCGCCGATGGTCTGGCATTCGGCACCCAGCACGAAGGGGGTGCCATCGCCGGTGATCTGGATGTCTCCGGCCTGGATCGGCTCCGAGGCCATGCCGCCTGCGTCCCGGTGCCAGACCGGCCGCGCTTCGCTCTGCATCTGGATCGCCTGCCGGTTGCTGCGCGCGCCACGGGTGAAACCGGCCGCCTCGAAGGCCCGGATCTGATCCTCGCTGAACAGTGCGGTCTGGGGGCCGGGCAGGACGCGGATGCTGCCGCCCTCGAACCGGTCCGGCGCGGGAAGGAAGGATGCGGCCATGTCGGTGGCGCGGTCCCGGCCCGTTGGAAGGGCCTCACCGTCCTGAAGGAGGGCGCCGATGCCCGCAGCCAGATGCGCGGCGCGGCTGCCGAGCACCTCGGCCGTCGAGAGGCCGCCGCCGGGTGTCAGGTAGCCCGTGGTGCCCGAAGTGGCGCCGCCGACCGACAGCACCTCGCCGGGAGAGAGCGCATGCACTGCATGCCAGGGCACCGGGCGCCCGTCGATGCTGGCGCGCATCGGCGCCCCGGTCAGGGCGAGGCGCATCTTCGCCGTGACGGTAAAGCGCCCGCCCATGCCCGGCATCTCGATTCCGGCGACCGGGCGGGGCAGGCCGAGCAGGGCTGCCGCCTCCCACAGCGCCTGCGGGTCCTGGGCGCCGCCGCGCGAGAGGCCCTGCGCCGCCAGTCCGGGACGGCCGAGGTCCTGCACGCTCAGCATCGGCCCCGGGGCCGTGATCCTCAGCTCTCCGCCGCTCATCGCAGAACCTCCAGCCGGGCACCGCCCATGGGCGTGCCGCTCAGGGACTGTCGTTCCTGCCGGCTGATCCGCGCCAGGCGAATCTCGTCGCCCTGCCGAAGCGGCATGGGCTGTTCCGCGCCGGGCTGGAAGGGGGCGAAGGCGGTGCGTCCGATCTGCAGCCAACCCGTGGGTGAGGCATTGGCAAAGAGCACCAGTTGCCGGATCGCCGCCACCAGCGCCCCGGCAGGCACGTCGCGCAACTCGGTCCGGCGGGGAAAGTCCCAGGCCTCGGGCAGCAGACCGATGTAGGGCTGCCCCGGCGCAAAGCCGATTGCCAGCACCCTTGGCGCCGCGTCGAGAATCTGCGCCACGGCATCCGCCTCGCTCAGCCCTGCCTCGGCGGCGGCCTCGGCCAGGCCGGGGGCATCCTCGCCATCGAAGCTGACAGGCAGGGTCCAGCGCCGGGCAGCGGCCTCGGCGGGCAGGGCCAGCCAGTCACGACTTTGCAGAAGGTCGGTCAGCCTGTCCTGAAGCGCGCCGCGCCGTCCGGCAGCCGCATCGCCCGTCGAGTCGAATCGCACGAGGGTCGAGGCCAGGGCGGGAAGCACCTCTTCCACTCCCTCAAGGGCCGAGGCTTCGCGGGCGAAGGCCTGCGCGGCGCGGTTTGCCTCCAGGCTGAACTCGGTCCCGAAACGGGCCAGGAATCCATCCATTCCAAGCGGGTGCAGGCCCGGGTGCGGCGCGCTGGCTGCCTCTTCCTTGGTCATATCGTCCTGGCCTCCATGCGGCGGGGGATCGCTTTTTCGGGTTCTTCTTGACATAAGTTTCAAAACGTCGACAAATTGTCAACGTAATGTCATCGAGAAGAGCCCGGAGGCGAAATCTGGGCCGATACTGTCCACAGGAGGACTAACAAGTGAACCGTTTTGCCCAATCCCTGACCGCCGCGGCCGTTTCCGCCCTGGCCCTGGCCACCCCCGCGCTGGCTGAAACCTGGAACATGCCGGTGCCCTACGGCGACGCCACCTTCCATACCGTCAACATCCGTGAATTCGCTGCCGACGTGGCCGAGGCCACTGATGGCGCGCTGGAAATCGAGGTGCATTCCGCCGGCTCGCTCTTCCCGCATGGCGAGATCAAGAACGCCGTCCGTAGCCGCCAGGTGCCGATCGGCGAATTCTTCCTGTCGACCCTGTCGAACGAGGACGCCGCCTTCGGCCTGGACAGCGAACCCTTCCTGGCGACCTCCTACGAGGATGCAGCCAAGCTCTGGTCGGCGCAGAAGCCGGTGATCACCGAGCTGTTCGCCGAGCAGGACCTGATGCCGCTCTTCTCGGTGCCATGGCCGGCCCAGGGGCTTTATACCGAGAACGAGGTGAACACCGTCGATGACCTCGCCGGGCTGCGCTTCCGCGCCTACAACGCCTCGCTCGAGAAGTTCGCCCAGCTGGCCAAGGCGGCGCCGGTGCAGGTCGAAGCGCCTGACATCCCGCAGGCCTTCTCGACCGGCCAGGTCGATGCGATGATGACCTCGCCCTCGACCGGCGCCAACTCGAAGGCCTGGGACTTCGTGTCCACCTATACCGCCGTCGACGCCTGGCTGCCGAAGAACATCGTCGTGGTGAACAAGCGCATGTTCGACCGCCTGCCCGAAGACGTGCAGGCCGCCGTGCTGGAGGCCGCCGCCGCCGCCGAGACCCGCGGCTGGGAGATGTCCGTCGCCGAGGCCGACGCCAAGAAGGCCGAGATGGCCGACAATGGCATGGCGATCGTCACCCCGACCGAAGAGCTGATGGTGGGGCTGAAAGAGATCGGCGCCACCATGATGGAAGACTGGAAAACCTCGGCCTCCGAGGCGGGCCAGAAGATCCTGGCGGACTACGAAGCCGAGTGATCCCCTCGCGGGCCCTGCCGTCCGGCGGGGCCCTTTCCTTTCTGATCAGACCATGAGGGCGCGATGATCCGGCGTTTGCTTGACACGCTCTACCTGGCCGGAGGCGCCTTGGCTGCCCTGGCCATCCTGGCCATCTGCCTGCTGGTCGCAGCGCAGGTTGGCCTCAACATCCTGGCCCGGGTCGGTGGCCCGGCCTGGTCCTATACCATTCCCTCCTATGCCGATTTCGCCGGGTTCCTCCTGGCTGCCGCCAGCTTCCTGGCCATGGCCCACACCCTGCGCGCGGGCGTGCATATCCGCGTCAACCTGCTGATTTCGCGCCTTAATCCCCGCGCGACATGGGGGCTCGAGCTGTTCACCCTGGCACTGGCGACGGCGCTTGCGGCCTATGCGACGCGCTATGCCATCGCCCTGACCTACGAGAGCTGGGACTACGGCGACATGTCCTCGGGGATGGTGGCGGTGCCGCTGTGGATCCCGCAGCTGTTCATGGACGCCGGCCTGGCGTTGCTGACGCTGGCCTTCCTCGACACGCTGGTCGAGAGCATCCGTGCCCGCCGTCCCGTCATCGCCGATGCAGGAGAAGCCTGATGTCCGATCCCGTCGTCTTCTCGATCCTGCTGGCGGTGCTGATGGTGCTGCTGGCTGCCGGCACCTGGGTTGCCGTGTCGCTGCTGGCGCTCGCGCTCTTCGCCATGACCGTCTTCGCCGATGCGCCGCAGGGGCTGGTGCTGGCAACCAGCCTCTGGGGGCATTCGCATTCCTGGTCGCTGGCCTCGCTGCCACTGTTCATCCTGATGGGGGAAATCCTGCTGCGCTCGCGCCTGTCGCAGGACATGTTCTCGGGGCTGGCGCCCTGGCTGGGCCGGGTGCCGGGACGGCTGCTGCACGTCAACGTCCTGGGCTGCGCGATCTTCGCCGCCGTTTCGGGCTCTTCGGCGGCCACGGCGGCCACCATCGGGCGCATGTCGGTGCCGGAGCTGACCGAGCGCGGCTATCCGCAAAGCCTGATCCTGGGCACCCTTGCGGGCTCGGCCACGCTGGGCTTCCTGATCCCGCCCTCCGATCATCCTGATAGTCTACGGCGTGGCGACGGAGCAGAGCATCGCCCGCCTGTTCATGGCCGGCGTGCTGCCGGGGATCATGCTGGTGGCGCTGTTCGGCGGCTACGTCAGCCTGCGCGCCATGCTCTCGCCCTCGATCATCCCGGAGGAAGGTCAGAGCTTCACCCTGCGCGAAAAGCTGCATGCCTCGCGCCGGCTGATCCCGGTGATGCTGCTGATCCTCGGGGTGATCGGGTCGATCTACTCGGGCGTGGCCTCGCCCACCGATGCCGCTGCCGTGGGGGTGATCCTGTCGACCGTTCTGGCCTTCGCCTCGGGCGGCTTCGACTGGACAAGCTTCCGCGAGGCGCTGATGTCGGCCACGCGGACCTCCTGCATGATCGCCTTCATCCTGCTGGGCGCAGCCTTCCTGGCCATCGCCATGGGCTTCACCGGCATCCCCAGGAACCTCGCGGCCTGGATCGGAGGGATGGAGCTTTCGCCCGCCGCGCTGCTGGTCGCGCTGACGGTCTTCTTCATCGTGCTCGGCTGCTTCCTCGACGGGATCTCGGTCGTGGTGCTGACCACCTCGATCATCCTGCCGATGGTCGAGGCCGTGGGGATCGACCCGATGTGGTTCGGCATCTACCTGGTGCTGGTGGTCGAGATGAGCCAGATCACCCCGCCCGTGGGCTTCAACCTCTTCGTCATCCAGGGGCTGACGGGGGTGAACATCCTGCGGGTCGCCAGGGCCGCGCTGCCCTTCTTCGGGCTGCTGCTGCTGGCGGTGCTGCTGATCACGCTCTTCCCCGGGCTGGTCACCTGGCTGCCCGAAGCCATGGCCAACCGCTGAGTGTCGCGGGGGCTGCGGCGACGCGGCCCCACAAGACCGCGCGGATGCACCCGGAGGCCAGCGGGCAGGGGGCTCTGCCCCGCCGCTGACGCGGCCCCCCCGGAGTATTTTCAGCCTGGTGATGATCAAGTGGGCCAGGTCCCGGCAGGGTGCCCTACTTTTCCCTTGAGAGGGTGCAGGCGCGCAGCGGGAAAGTAGGGTGCCCGGAGAGGCTCTGCCGTCCTTGCTCATCACCAGGCTGAAAATACTCAATCCTGCCCCGTCACGGCCGGGCGGCGCGTCAGAGCGATGCGGCGGCGCGGCTGGCCTGGTCGTAGAGGCCGGACATGCCGCGCAGGGCCGAGGCGATGCGGCGCAGCTCTTCGCCGTCGTAGCCGGTGGCTGGCAGGGTGCCCAGCAGGCATTGCTCGCGGATCTTCTGGTAGGCCATGCAGAGGGCCAGCCCGGCGGGCGAGGTCTTGTAGAAGACCTCCTTGCCGCGTTTCTCGTTGTCCAGCAGGCCCAGCTTCAGCAGCTTGCGCAGGGCGTAGTTCACCGTGTGGCTGTCCTCGATGTTGAGGATGAAGCAGATGTCGGTCAGGCGCTTCTCGCGGCCGCGGGAATTGGTGTTGTGCAGCACCAGGATTTCCAGCGGCGACAGTTCCGGCATCCCGGCTGCCGTCATGCAGCGTTGCATCCAGCGGGTGAAGGCGTTGTAGGCGATGATCAGGCCGTACTCGAACTCGGAAGCTTCCCAGCCCTCCCCCTCGGCAAGGTGACGGGAGGAGACGATGCGGCGGCCATCGGGGCGGCCATCGGGGCGGCTGTCGGACATTGAGACCCTCGTTTCGGCGATGATTTATCGGCATTTTATCAGCATCGCAGTGGAATTGGGAAGGGCGGGTCCGCTTGATCGCCTTGCATCTCGGATCAGAGGGCTACGAAGCTGCCACGGGATCGGCTAGGATGGTGGAAAGATCGGGCCGGGAAACGGACCCGCAGGCGAGCGGCGAGGCAGGATGACGCGCAGGGACACCGGGTGGCGGAGACATGGGGCTGGCGGGGGGGCATGGGCCGCCGCGCTGCGGGCGCTGATGCTGATGGCGGGACTGGCCCTCGGGGCCGGGACTCCGGCATGGGGGCAGGGGGCCTCAGGCATGGGATTCTCGGGCCTGGCCACGGTGAACCCGGCACAGAGCGCCCTGAAGGACCGGCGCGGTGCGCTCGAGCTGACCCTGGCGCTGAGCCAGGGCGTGCCCTATCGCATCTTCACGCTGGAGGATCCCGACCGGCTGGTGCTCGACTTCCGCGAAGTCGACTGGCGCGGTGTCGATCCCTCGGCCCTGCTGGAGTCGACCCTGGCCAGTGGCGTTTCGATGGGCCCCTACCGGCCCGGCTGGTCACGCATGGTGATCGGGCTCTCTGAACCGCTGGCGCTGGAGCGCAGCGACATGGTCATCGCCCGCGACAGCGGCGCCGCCCTGCTGGGGGCGCGCTTCACCCCGGTCACTCCGGAGGCCTTCGCGGCGCGCGCCGGGGCACCGGCGCTCAGCGGCTGGGACCTGCCCGAGCCGGGCCGAGCCCTGCCGCCGCGCGAAGAGGACGGACCGCTGCGCATCCTGCTCGATCCCGGCCATGGCGGCATCGACCCGGGCGCCGAGCGCGAGGGCGTCGTCGAGGCGCCCCTGATGCTGACCTTCGCGCGCGAGTTGCGCGACCTGCTGACCCGCTCGGGCGCCGAGGTCTACCTGACCCGCAGCGACGACACCTTCGTCTCGCTCGAGGGGCGGGTGGCCATGGCGCATGGGCTGGATGCGGATCTCTTCGTCTCGCTCCATGCGGATGCGCTGCCGTCGGGGCGGGCGCTCGGGACCACGGTGCACACGCTTTCGCGCGAAGCCAGTGACGAGGCTAGCCGTCTGCTGGCCGAGCGGCATGACCGGGGCGACCTGCTGGCCGGCATCGACCTGAGCGAGAGCGACGACGAGATCGCCGGGGTGCTGATGGACATGGCACGGGTCGAGACCCAGCCCCGCAGCGAGCGGCTTGCCGAGGCGCTGGTGCTGGCCCTGCGCAGCGAGGGCCTGCCGCTGAACACCCGGCCGCGCCGCTCGGCGGGCTACTCGGTGCTGAAGGCGCCGGATGTGCCCTCGGTGCTGGTCGAGCTGGGGTTCCTGTCGTCGAAGCGGGATCGCGAGAACCTGCTGGACCCGGCCTTCCGGGCCCGGCTGGCCGCCGCCCTGCGGGACGGCATCCTGGCCTGGAAGATCGCCGATGACACCC
Organism: Oceanicola sp. S124; assembly: GCF_000220565.1. Lineage (GTDB taxonomy): Bacteria > Pseudomonadota > Alphaproteobacteria > Rhodobacterales > Rhodobacteraceae > Pseudooceanicola. The sequence continues at coordinate 12,654 of NZ_AFPM01000091.1, forward strand.
TGGCGCCGCTGCGGCTGAAGTGATCTCCAGGGCGTGCGGGCGGCGCTCACGCGGCATGCCGCCGCTGCCGTGCCCCTGAAGGGGATGTGTTTTGACCGTGGGCAGGGGGCGGGCTATATGATCGGCCTCAACCAGCGAGGCCCGGCGCGTGATCAGATTCGTACTTTCCTTCCTTGGCGGCATATTCACGCTCGTCACCGCGGCGATCATGATGATCGCCCTGTCGATCGGTGCCATCTTCTGGGTCTACGGCCGGGATCTGCCCAGCCACGAGGCCCTGGCGCGCTACCAGCCCAAGTCGATCAGCCGGATCTACTCGGGCGAGGGGCAGCTGATCGACGAATTCGCCCGTGAGCACCGTCTTTATACTCCGACCGAAGAAATCCCGGACCTGGTGAAATTCGCCTTCATCTCGGCCGAGGACAAGAACTTCTACACCCATGCCGGCTATGACGTGCGCGGCATCGCCGCCGCCCTGGTCGAGGCGGTGCAGTCGCGTGGCGAAAGCGTGCGCGGGGCCTCGACGATCCCGCAGCAGGTGGCGAAGAACCTGTTCCTCTCGGGCGACCGCAAGATCGAGCGCAAGGTGAAGGAGGTCATCCTGGCCGCCCGCCTGGTCGAGAGCCTGCCCAAGGACGAGATCCTCGGCATCTACCTGAACGAGATCTTCCTCGGCCAGAACTCCTACGGGGTGACCGCTGCCGCACGGGTCTACTTCAACAAGTCGCTGACCGACCTGGCCCCGCACGAGGCCGCGATGCTGGCCGCCATGCCGCAGGCGCCGGGCCGGTATCATCCGGTGCGCGCCAAGGAACGTGTCCTGCAGCGCCGCAACTACGTGCTGCGCGAGATGATGGAGAACGGCTACATCGACGAGGCCACCTATCAGCATGAGATGGCGCTGCCGCTGCGTTCGGTCCAGGCTGGCGACTTCGAGCCCTTCCGCAACCAGCTGCCGCCGCGCGACTATTTCACCGACGAGATCCGCCGCCAGCTGTCCAAGGACTTCGGCGAAGAGGAGTTCTTCTCGGGCGGGTTCACCGTGCGCGCCACGGTGGATCCCGAGATGCAAGATGTTGCCGCACGGGCCCTGCGCCACCAGCTCGAGGATTTCGATCGGCGTGCCTCTGTCTGGCGCGGCACGGGAGAGGCCCTTCCGGCCGAGACGCTCGGCTCTGAACAGGCCTGGCGCGAGGCGCTTGCCGCGGTCGAGGTTCCGCGCGACATCGACCTGGGCGGTCAGTGGCTGCCGGCGGTGGTCCTGGGTGTCGAGGCGCAGAGCCTGCGCCTCGGGATCGAGGGCGTGGCCAGTGACGACCCCCGTGGCGCCAGCGTGCCACGCAGTGACATCCAGTGGATGAAGGGCGATTTCTTCGCCAACTTCGAGACCGGCGACGTGGTGCTGGTGCGCGAGGCGAAGACCAGTGGCGGCGACTTCGACCACTGGTCGCTGCGCCAGGTGCCCGAGGTGCAGGGCGGCTTCATGGCGATGGACGTCAACAACGGTCGCGTCATCGCCATGCAGGGTGGCTTCAGCTACCAGGATTCGGTCTTCAACCGCGCGACCCAGGCGCGGCGCCAGCCGGGTTCGTCGTTCAAGCCCTTCGTCTATGCCTCGGCGCTGGATTCCGGCTACACGCCGGCCACCATCGTCATCGACGCTCCGATCGAGATCGAGACCGGCGAAGGGGTCTGGCGACCCAAGAACTCGTCCAACAAGTTCTACGGCCCGACGCCCCTGCGCACCGGCATCGAGATGTCGCGGAACCTGATGACCATCCGCCTGGCGCGCGAGGTGGGCATGGACGTGGTGGCCGCCTATGCGGAACGCTTCGGTGTCTACGAGGACATGTCGCCCTACCTGGCCAATGCGCTTGGTGCAGAGGAGACGACGCTCTACCGGATGGTGGCAGCCTATGCGATGTTCGCCAACGGCGGCGAGCGCGTCGAGCCGACCCTGGTCGACCGGGTGCAGGACCGCTACGGCAAGACGATCTACCGCCATGACCAGCGGGTCTGCGTCGATTGTGCCGATCCCTCGATCCCGCCTTCGCGCAGCCCGGTGATCCAGTCGAACCGCCAGAGGGTGATGAACGCCATCACCGCCTACCAGTTGACCTCGATGATGCAGGGCGTGGTGCAGCGCGGCACCGCCGCCTCGGTGGTGCGCCTGCCGGTGCCGACCGCGGGCAAGACCGGCACCACCAACGATGCGCGCGACGCCTGGTTCGTCGGCTTCACCTCGAACATCGTCGCCGGCTGCTACATCGGCTACGACACGCCCCGGCCCATGCTGGGCGGGCGCGGCTACGGCGGCACGCTCTGCGGCCCGGTGTTCCAGGAATTCATGACCGAGGCGGTGAAGAAGTTCGGCGGCGGGCCCTTCACGGTGCCCGAGGGCGGCCACTTCATCAACATCGACCGCTACACCGGCGCCCGCCTGCCCGATGGCGTGTCGGGGGCCAACGTGGTGGCCGAGTACTTCCGCGACGGCGAGGAGCCGATCTTCGGCATCTTCTACGACGGTGGTTTCGCAATGGGCTCGGACCTGCCGCTGTTCGAGGAGGTCGGCCAGGCCCAGGCGCAGCAGCAGGTGATCACCTCGACCGGCGAAACGGCAACGGTGGGCCCCAATGCTGGCTTCGGAACGCTGTCCTCGGGCGGTCTCTACTGAGCCGGGGGAGGGGGGCAGCGCCCCCCTCCGCCTCTGGCCACTGTGCGCAACGCCCCACCTTGTCCCGCATCCGGCCTTCGGATAAACCCCGGGCTCAGACTTCGAGAAGGATCCCGCCATGCGCGCCGAGACCCAGAACACCGTTGCCGAGATCGAGAAATCCCTGGAGCTGCTGCGCCAGAGGATGGACTGGGAGACGGCCCAGCACCGGCTGGAGGAGTTCAATGCCCGGGTCGAGGATCCCAACCTCTGGGACGATCCCGCCAAGGCTCAGGCGCTGATGCGCGACCGCCAGGCGCTGGTCGATGCCTTCGCCACGCATGACGGTCTCAAGCAGGACCTTCAGGACAATATCGACCTGATCGAACTGGGCGAGATGGAAGAGGACGACGAGGTGGTCGCCGAGGCCGAGGAGGCGCTGAAGGCGCTGAAGGTCAAGGCTGCCGCGAAGGAGCTGGAGGCCCTGCTGAACGGCGAGGCCGATGCCAATGACACCTTCCTCGAAATCAACGCCGGCGCCGGTGGCACCGAGGCCTGCGACTGGGCCTCGATGCTGCAACGGATGTATGTCCGCTGGGCCGAGAAGCGCGGCTACAAGGTGGAGCTGCAGTCCGAGGAAGCCGGCGGCGAGGCCGGTATCAAGTCCTGCGCCTACAAGATCAGCGGGCCCAATGCCTATGGCTGGCTGAAGTCGGAAAGCGGTGTGCATCGCCTCGTGCGGATCTCGCCCTTCGGCAAGGGCACCCGCGAGACCTCCTTTGCCTCGGTCTGGGTCTACCCGGTGGTCGATGACAACATCGAGATCGAGGTGAACCCCGCCGATATCCGCATCGACACGTTCCGCTCGTCCGGGGCGGGCGGTCAGCACGTGAACACCACCGACTCGGCCGTGCGGATCACTCACCACCCGACCGGCATCGTGGTCACCTCTTCCGAGAAATCGCAGCACCAGAACCGCGATATCGCTATGAAGGCCCTGAAGTCCCGTCTCTACCAGCTGGAGCTGGACAAGCGCACCGCCTCGATCAACGAGGCGCATGAGAACAAGGGCTCGGCCGGCTGGGGCAACCAGATCCGGTCCTACGTGCTGCAGCCTTACCAGATGGTGAAGGACCTGCGCACCCAGCACGAGACCTCGGATACCTCCGGCGTGCTCGACGGGGCGCTCGACGGGTTCATGGCCGCGACGCTGGCGATGAACGTCGCCGGAAAGAGCCGCGCCGAGGCCTCCGGCGAGTGATCGGACCGAGGGGTGCGGCGAATCTCCTCTGAACGGGGGGAGAGGGTTGAGTCACCATTGCGAAACTCACCTTTAGGTAAACTCGCGCTCTGATTGCGCGACCCCCGTCAACTGGATAACAAATCGTTTACCTTTGGCGGTGCATCCTCCTTTGCGGGGGATTCATCTTGCCGATTGCAGTCTCGACAAAGCATATCTGAAGAATGTGCCGGCCCGCGGGAATGCCGGGGCGGCCTATTGTCGTTATTCTTTTTCGCATCCGGGGAAACGCTCCCCGCCGGAGGCGCAGAGCGTGACCAGAAAGGCGGAGCAATGAGTCGAAAGACATTGATCAGGGCGGATTTCCGAAGGCCTGCCAATTGCGATAACTGCGCGCCGGCGGATTGGACCCGATCCTTCCCTTCGGGCAGCGTCGAGGGGGCGACGTGGATGTTGGACGTGCTGGATGATCTCCAGGCCTACGCCCACCATCACGCGCTGAGCGAGGCCGAGGATCTTCTGGCAGATACCCGGCGCCGCATGCTGCAGGCGTTGCGGGCGCACTAAGCAGACTGCCGCAAGACCGGGCATTGATCCGCCGGCGGCCCCGGGGACGCATGGCCGGCCTGTCCCCTTCTTCATCAGACGTCGGTGCGCCCGACTGCCCGGCCAGGGGTCAGCCGTCGATCCGCTGCCCGGCATAGGCGATGGCCTGCTGGTAGACCGTGGCCGCATTCCATTCGTTCAGCACGCGAAAGTTGCGGCTGCCCTCGCCATAGGGTTCGCCGCGCCGCCACCCCTTTTCGGAGAGGTAATTCGCGGTCGAGGCCATTGCATCCGCCGGGTCATAGAGATTGACCTTTCCATCCCCGTTGCCGTCCTTGCCGTATTTCACCACGTTGCCCGCCAGGAATTGCGTATGGCCGATTTCTCCGTGTGCGGCGCCAATTGCCGCCGGATCGAGCCAGCCACGGTCGACGAGCTGCAGGGCCGCGAGGAAATGGGCCGTGAAGAAGTCGGACCGGCGGCAGTCATAGGCGACGGTCGCACCCGAACTCAGAACGGAATACTTGCCGAAGAACTGGCCGAAACCGCTCTCCATTCCGTGGATTGCCAGCAGGACGCCTGCGGGAACGCCGTATTGCGCCTCGAGTCTGTCGAAGAATGCGGCATCGCGGGCCAGCCGCTTGCCCCCCTGGGAGACGATGTAATCCACGCCCCGGATGCGCTTGAAATCCTCGAAGCTGTAGCGGACGCCCTTCTGGTTGCGGTCGGCGCCGATGGTGCCATGCGAGTACTGCACCCCGGCGAGGGCCTGAAGGCCACGTGGCCCGATGCCTGCGGCCCGCGCCTCTTCGGCGAAGGCCGACTTCCAGGCAGTGAAGCCGGCCGAGGTGTCGCCGCAGGGGGCGGCCAGGGCGGGACAGCCCAGGCAGGCGCAGGAAATCAGCGCGGTGAGGGTACGGAAAAACATCTGGGATCCAATGGGCTGGTAGAACTGGGGGGCAGGTTAGGGGCGCGGATCCCGGGCGGCAAGCCCGCTCTCTCTTGATCGCGCAGCCCAAGCGGAGGCATGATCACGCTGGCGCAAGCCGGCCCCGGGGAGGGGGCGGGCTGGACGCCGCGCGGTCAGCGAGGGGGGAGGAGAGAGGGATGGAGATCACTGCACGGGAGGAGGAGGCGCCGCGTCTCGGTGTGCCTGACCTGAGACCGGTGAGCCATGCGATGCTGGGCCTGGCCCTGCGCCGTGGCTGGGAGGACTTCGGACGGGCGCCGCTCTGGGGCCTGTTCTTCGCCTCGGTCTACGTGCTGATCGGCTGGGCCCTGGCCTGGATCACCCTGTCGACCGGGCAGAGCTACTGGCTGATCTTTGCCGCGCTGTCCTTCCCGCTCGCAGGGCCCTTCGCGGCGGTCGGCCTTTACGAGGTCTCGCGGCGGCTGGACCGTGGTCAGCCGCTGGACCGGCGCGCGGTGCTGGGGGTCGTGCAGGGCCAGTCGCGGCGGCAACTGCCCTCGCTCTGCGCCATCATCATCTTCCTGCTGCTGTTCTGGTTCTTCCTCGGCCACATGATCTTTGCCCTCTTCCTGGGCCTTTCGGTGATGACCAATGTCTCGACCTCGCTGGAGGTCTTCCTGACGCCCGGAGGACTGTCCATGCTGGCTTTCGGATCGCTCGTCGGAGGGGGTTTCGCAGCGCTGCTCTACATGATCACGGTGATCTCGCTGCCCTTGCTGCTGGATCGCGAGGTCGACTTCGTCACGGCGATGATCACCAGTTTCGGCGTCGTCACCGCAAATCCGGGTCCGATGCTGACCTGGGCGGCGATCATCGCCGGGCTGACCTTCCTGGCGCTGTTGCCGGGTTTCCTCGGTCTCTTCCTGGTGCTGCCCTGGCTCGGCCATGCCACTTGGCATCTCTATGATCAAATCGCGGGCGAGGCACCGTTGCGTTGAATGGCTCGGGGCGCAGGGGGCGCTGCCCCCCGCGCGTGCCGCGCTCCCCCCGGACGTATTTTCAGCCTGGTGATGCGCCACGAGGGCGCCTTGAGCGGCCTAGTTTCCCGTTGAGAGGGTGCACGCCCCCGGCGGAGAAGGAGGGAGCCTCTCTGGGCACCCTCAAGCATCATCACCAGGCTGAAAGTACTCCGGGGGGAGGCCGCGCAGCGGGCGGGGGGCAGCGCCCCCCTCCCTTCGGTCGGGGGCGCGCGTCAGTAATCCTTCTCGAAGAACACACCGATGCCGGTGCCGCCGCCACTGTCGACCGACCCCTTGGCGCGGATGTTGTCGGTCAGGTCGAGGTTGATCGAGAGATTTGTCTCTCCCTCGCCGGTGATCTCGGTCTCGGTGTAGAGGTTCTCGTTCAGATACTTGCCCGCGGTGACAGAGGCCTGCCCATCCGCATCCGTGGCGACGTCGAGATTGTCGAGCCCGGTCGAGGCGCGCAGCTTTTCAAGCACGCCACCGCCGCCCTTGCCGGTCAGGGTGGCTACCGCAGCAGCCAGCTGCGCCGCCTGGATGGCCGAAAGCTGCGACAGGGGCTTGTCGAAGAACAGCTGAGACAGGATCTCGTCCTCGGGCAGTCCGGGGTTCGAGGTGAAGTCGATCTCGGGCGCCGCGGCGGTGCCGTCGATGGCGATCGAGTAGAGGTAGCTTCCCGATTGCGAGGTGGCGACGAAGTGCAAGAGCGGCTCGAAGCTGCCCGCCAGGCGCAGCTGGCCTTCGGAGAGTTCCAGGCGCTTGGTCAGGATCGCCAGCCGGCCGCGCACCAGGTCGAACTGGCCGACGGGGCGGGGCGCGCCTGTGGTGCCGCCGATATCCAGCGATCCGCGCAGCTCGGCGTCGAGGCCGCGGCCGCGGATGAAGACGGAGCTGTCGGTCACCACCTGCACGTCAAGGCCGAGCCCGCCGTCGGACCCTCCGCTCCCCGTCACGGCGCTGCTGCCGTTGTCCTCTCCGGTCAGCCCGGCGCGGGCGCGGGTGGCGCGGCTGGCGGCGGGTTCGGCGATATGGCGCATCTCGGGGATGGCCTCTTGCCCGCCGAAGCCGCCCGAGGGCACGCGGATCTCGGTGTCGGTCAGGCCAATGCGTCCCGCGATCTGCCCATTGCCGGTCAGCGGGCCGGTGATCTGCAACGCGCCGTCCAGCACCGTCGTCGCCAGCCCGGCCTGGGTGAAGATCACCCGGTCCAGCGCCAGGTCGAGGCCGGCGCGGTAGGGCGCTTCCAGTGCCACGGGGCCCGAGATGCGCAGGGAGCCACCCTCGGAGGGGCGGGCCTGCAGGTTCAGCCGGGCAGTGCCGCCGGCCAGCTGCACGTTGCCGCTGATGCCGTCGATCACCTGGCCGAGGCTGGGCGCCACGAGACGGCCGTTTTCCAGCGTCACCTGCCCCGAGAGGGCCGAGAGCGCTGGCTGGCCGGACAGCGACAGGTCGAAGCGTGCCAGCCCGGCAGCCGAGCGCGGCGCAATGAAGGGATTGGCCAGCCCGAGCGGAGCCGAGCCGTTCAGCGAGATCGCCATGCTGCCGTCGGCCCGGGCGACTTCGCCGGTCAGCCGGGCATCCGATCCGCCGGGTCCCGAGGCGGTGGCATCCACGGCAAGGGCGCCGTTCTGCCCCGGGCTGACGCTGCCGCTGACGGTCAGCGGCCCCGAGAAGCCATCGGCCAGCCGCGCCAGGTTGTCGAGCCTTGCCGATAGGTCCAGCGTCACGTCGCTGCCTGCCACCTGGCCCGAAGCGCTGGCCTCGAGCGCGGTCGAGTTCAGCGCGGCGCTGTCGATCTGCAGCACGCCGTCCCCGGTCAGGCGCAGCGCGGCCGTAACGCTGCTGTCGCCGGCAAAGAGCGCATCGAGCTGCGGATTGCCGATGCCGATGGACTGGCCCCGGGCCTCGGCCTCGATCACATAGGAAGGGCCGTCGCCGGTCACCTTGGCAGCAAGCGAGAGCGGCCCGGCAGAGGCGCCGAAGGGCTTGCCGCTGTCGGGCAGGCGGGCATCGATCTGCAACGCGGTCTGCGCGCCCACTTCACCGCTGGCGCGGGCGGTGAGGCCCGGCGCGTTCAGGTCGAGGCGCGACAGGGTCACCACCTCGCCCTGCAGCCCCGCGTCGAGGCTGAGCGAGGTCCGTCCGTCGAGCAGCGCATCCACGGCGGCGATGCCGGTGCGCAGGTCCTCACCACCACCCGACAGGCTGGCGCTCAGCGCATCCGGCTGGCCCGAGACACGGCCCGTCAGCTCCAGCGGGCCGCCGGTGGCCCCAGTGAAGGTGCCCGAGTTTGCGAGCCAGGCGCTGAGGTCCAGCGCCATGTCGCTCTCGGCCCCCGGCAGGGCGCCGTTCACCGACAGGCGCAGCGCCTCGTTGGCCAGTACGGCGCGGTCGATGCGCGGCGCGCCCTCCTTCGGCAGGGTCGCCTGGGCGTTCACCGACAGGCCGGTGGCCAGCAGGTCGTCCAGCGCCTCGATGCCGAGGGCCAGGCGCTCTCCGCCGCCCTCGGCGGTCAGGGTCATTTCGGTCGGGGTCTGGGTGATCTGGCCGGTCACTGCGAAGGGCGCAGGTGCTCCGGCGGCCCCGGTCAGCAGGTTGGCATCCGCGAGCGCCAGCTTGTAGCCGATGCTGCCGTCCTCGGACCCGAGACGGCCCGCGCCGGTCAGCCGCATCTCGCGGGTGCCGAGCGTGAGCGTGTTGAGGGTGATGCCGGTCTCGTCGCGGGTCACGTCCAGTTTCAGCTCGGCGGGCGAGGCCAGCAGGGCATCGGCCTGGGCGATGCCGGTGGACAGGTTTTCACCCAGCCCCGAGGCGGTGATCCGGCCGGTCCCGGCGGGCAGCTGCATCTGCGCGGCGAGGTCGAGTTCGGCAGAGCCGGCCAGGTCGAGGCCGGTGAGCGGCGCAAAGGCGGTCAGGTCGGCGACCTCGGTATGGGCTTGCAGCGCAAAGCCGGCCTGGTCGCCGGTGCCCTCGTAGCTGGCGGCGCCCGACAGGGTCAGGGCGGGGCCCGCAAGCCGCAGGTTCTCTATGGCGATGGGGCCATCGCCGAAGGTGACCTCGGCCGAGCCGGTCAGGGTCTGGCCAAGCGCCTCGGCCACCGCCGGATCCTCGGCTGAAAGGCCACGTGCGGTCAGGCCGAGCGTCAGCTGGCTGGCGCGGGCCTTGCGCAGCGGGCCGGTCACATCCAGCGCCAGCTCTTCAGAGGAGAAGCCGGGCATGGCAGCCGCAAGCGCCTCGATCCGGGCGGTCATTTCGGTCGATTGGCTGCGGTCGAAGCTGGCCGAGACGCGGCCCGAGGCCAGCGAGATGCCCTCGCCCATGGGCAGGGTCAGCCGTTCAGAGCCATCGGGCGCGGCGAGCAGGCCCGAGAGGTCGAAGGACTGCGGAGCGCCGTCCCCGTCCAGCGCCAGACGGCCCTCGAGGTTCACCGAGGCCGAGCGCAGTCGGAACAGCTGCACGTCCAGCGCGCCGTCGGCCCCGGCGGTGCCGGTGGCGGTCAGGCCGATGTCGGTGCCCAGGAAATCGCGGTAGTCGGGGGCCATCAGCGCTGTCAGGTCGCCGCCGAGATCGGCGGTGAACTCGCGCCCGCCGTCGTCGCGCCCTCGCAGGCTGACATCGCCCGACAGGCGCTCTTCGCCATCGGTGGCCAGAAGCAGGCTGGCGTCGTAGGAATCCAGCGGCCCGGCGCCGCGCGCCGTCAGCTCGACCGCCGGGGCGCCGGGCAGGTCCAGCAGGTTGGCGACCAGCCCGCCCTGGGGCTCCGATGCCGAGATGTCGACCGAGAGGCTCTCGGCCTCGGGATCGAAGGCGGCAAGGATCGAGATATGGCCTTCGCGGTCAAGCCGGTCGATGTTCAGGTTGGTATCCAGCCCGCCGTCGGCCAGGCTGGCGCGCCCCTCGAGAGACAGGCTCGCGGCTTCGCCGACCACGGCCTCGCCCATCTCGAAGCGACCGATCCGCAGTTCGCCGATTTCGACCGCCACCGGCAGTTCGGGGATCGAAAAGCCCGAAGCCTCGGGGGAGGGGGCCTTCTCTTCGCCCTCGGGCAGGCGTTCCAGCGTGATGCTCTCGGCCGAGAGAGTGGTGACGTCGAGCCGCCCGCGCAGCAGGGCCGAGCGGTTCCAGTTCAGCTCGGCATTGCGCAGGTCCAGCCAGATGCCGTTCTCGTCGGCGATGGTCAGGCGCTCCATCCGCGCCGAAGACGAGAGGGCGCCCTGGAAGCCGGTGATATCGACCTCCATCCCGTCCGAGGACAGGGCGTTCTGCAGGGTGCGGGTCAGAAAGCCCTCGCCGTCGTCATCGGCAGCGGGGGATTGCTGGGCGGCGGCCGGGGTCAGGGCCAGCAGGCCGCAGGCCACGAGGGGAAGGAGGCGGGGGATGTGCATCAGAAGCTCTGTCCAATTCCGACGTAGACCGAGACGCTGTCGGTGCTGCCCGTGACCGGCACGGCGATATCCGCGCGGATCGGGCCGATGGAGGTGTAGTAGCGGACGCCGACCCCGGCACCGCCATGCCATTCGCCACCGGCGAAATCGGGATCGGCGGAGACATAGCCGTAATCGACGAAGGCCGCCGCGCCCCAGTTGTCACTGATGAGGGCGCGCAGCTCGGTCGAGATGGCGGCGAAGCCCTGGCCGCCGGTTGCCGTGGCGCCGGAACCGACGCCGAGCGACTGGTAGCCCTGGCCGCGTACCGTGTCGCCGCCGCCGGACCAGAACAGCCAGTCGGCCGGGGTCTGGGCGATCGAGGGCCCGGCCAGCACGCCCAGTTGCAGACGGCCCGCCAGGACGAAACGGTCATCGGCGAAGCCGCGATAGCCGCGCAGGTCGGCAGTGGCCCGCACGCCGCTTTCGGTTCCCGCGAGGCCGAGGAAGGGCATCAGCGAGACCTCGGCATAGGCACCGTCGGCGGGATTGGTGGCGTTGTCGCGATTGTCCCAGGTCAGGCCCGAATTGAGGGTCAGGTGGGTGAAGTCACGGGTGCCCGAGGCATCGTCGGTGCGGCTGACGCGCAGCCCCAGGTCGAGGTCGCCCGAAAGGGTCTCGGTGATGTAGCGGTCGACGCCGACGTTCACCTCGGCGATGTCCGCGATGTAGGTGGGCTCGTCCTCTCGCGACAGGCCGAGGCCAAAGACCAGGCTGTTGTCGGCATCGCGGAAGGCCGGGTAGGTGTAGCTGGTCGACAGGGCATAATCGATGCCGCCGGTGCCGCCGCCAAGCCCTGCGATCTCGGCATCGAACCGCAACCGCTCGGCGCCGCCGCGCAGGTTGCGGTGCATCCAGTAGCCGGTCAGCGTCAGCCCGTCGGTGGTGGAGTATTCCGCCCCCGCGCCAAGGCGGCGGGGCTTGGCATCCTGCACCTCGATCGTCGTCGGCAGGGTATCGTTCAGCCCGATCTCCTCGGCCTCGCTGACCACCGCCGAGGCGAAGGCTCCGGCCTGGCGCAGGCGGGTCTCGGCGCGGTCGATCTCGGAGGGGGCATAGACCTCGCCCTCGGGGATGCCGGCGATCTGGCGGATCCGCTCGGGGCGGACGGCGCTTTGGCGCGAGCTTTCCGACAGCGAGACGGCGCCGAAGGTCAGCCGCGGGCCGGGCGTGATCGCGAAGGCCGCATCAACCCGCTGATCGGCATGGTTGGCGGTGATCTGCTGGCCCGAGACGCGGGCCTTGGCATGGCCACGCTCGGCCCAGGCGGTGCGGCCCGCCTCGGCGGCCTGGCGCATCACCACGGTGCCCGCCGGAGCGCCGGTGGCGAAGCCCTCGGGCGGGGTCACGCCCTGGGGCAGCGGCGCAACGCGGGCCTCGCCGAAGGTGAAGCGGGGGCCGGGGGTGACCTCGATGTCGATGCGGTTGACCTGGGCGTTGCGATCCAGCGCCGAAACCGCGCTTGCCTCGCGCCCGTCCAGCCTGATCGAGATCGCGCCGCTGAAGTAGCCGTCCTCGTAGAGCGCGGCCAGCAGGCGGCGGTAGTCGGCCTGGGCCGCTGCGATCAGCTCCTGCGCGTCATTGGTGCCATCGGCCTGGGCGGAAACCGACAGCGATGCGGCGCGCAGGGATTTTTCCAGGTCGCTGTCCCCGGCGCGCAGCGTCACCTCGGCGGCATCGAGGCCAAGCGGCCAGGCAGGCGCCAGCAGCGGCAGGCAGAGCGCGGCGCAGAGAAGGCTGCGGCCAAGGCTGGTGACGGGACGGCGGGCGTCGGGTCGCGGGGCGGTCATGGGCGCGCGGGGCCTCTTCTTTTCGGCCGGGAAGGGCCCGGCGGCAGCGGTCGTTCTTTGGGGGGCGGGTTCGGGCCGCTGGCCCGCGCGCTCCCCCGCGTCAAGCTAGTGCCCGCAAGGGGGATTGACCAGCGAAGCCTGCGTCAGGGCAGCGCAAAAGCGAAATGCCGCAGGCCCGGATGGCCAGCGGAAGCGGCCCGGGAAAAGGCCGCCCGCGCCGGACTGCTCCGCAGGGGGCAGGCCGGGCGCAGACATGGAAAAGTCGTGCCATGGAGGTATTCCGGACGTGACAACTGCTGTCAGGTGGGAAAAAGTTCTGACCTGATAGGCCATTTTTCGCTTACCCTTTTCTCGACTCGATCCATTTGCCCGGTGCCACTATGCCAAGCTCGATCTTCCCAGCCCGGCCTTTTATGGCCATGTCCCTGGCCTTTGCGGGCCTTGCGTCCACTCTCGCACCGCTGCAGGCAGAGCCCTACGAGGCAGGGGCCTTCGACAGTTACCAGGCGGATCTGGATCGCGGTGCGCGGCTCTATGCGGTCGGGGCCTGTGCCTCGTGTCACCAGGATCCGGCAGCAGGCGCGGGCGAGGTGCCGGTGCTGGCGGGTGGGATGAAGATCGATTCTCCCAACTACGGCCTGATCGCAGTGCCCAACATCACCGGCAGTGCCGCCGGCATCGGCGACTGGAGCCGGGCCGACTTCCTCAATGCCATGCTGCATGGCCGCTCGCCCGAGGGGGGCGATTACACGCCCCTGTTCCCTTATGAATTCTACGCCGGGATGAAGCCCGAACACGTCGTCGACCTGTTCGAGTACATCAAGGCCGAGGCGCCGAAGTCGGACCGCCCCTCCGAGGATCACGAGCTGACGCTGCGCTACATGATCCAGCGCAAGAACCCCTGGCGCTATTCCTTCGAGCCGGCCTCCTACGAGGGCGCAGGCGATAGCGAAAGCGATCCCCGCGCCTGGGGGCAGTACCTGGTCGAAAGCGTCGCGGCCTGCGGATCCTGCCACACGCCGCGCAACTCGGCCTTCATCCTCGAGACCGACAAGGCGCTGACCGGCGGCATCTCGGTGCTGGGCGAAGTCGCGGGCGACATCACCCGCGCCGCAATCGGCGGGATCGAGGCCGATGACTTCGTCGCCCATGTGACGGGGCAGGGGATGGGGCTTGACCTCTCGACACCCATGGGTGGCTCGATGCAGCGGGTCGCGGCGGCCCTGGCCGAGGCTCCCGACGCGGACCGGCTGGCGATCTACCAGTACCTCGCCGATGTCGAGGAACTGCCCAAGCCGGTGATCCAGATGGAATGCGAAGCCCCCGTGCCGCTGGTGCAGGCCGCCTCGCCGGATCTCTCGGCCAAGGTCGACGCCTATTTCAACAAGGAGTGCAAGGCCTGCCACGCCCGCGGCGGCTCGGCGGCGGCGCAGGCGACGCTGGTCTCGGCGGCGAAGACCGCCGGCGACAGTGCGCTGGTGGTGCCCGGCGATCCCGGCGCCTCCGCGCTCTACAAGTCGCTGAACCGGATGCCGACCAGCCAGGCGGCCTCGGAGGCCGACAAGAAGCTGATCGCCGACTGGATCGCCTCGCTGGCGGTCAACAAGGAGCTGCTGACCGCCGAGGTCCAGGAGCCGCCGCGCGACGGCAGCCGGATGTTCCTGACCCCGGCAGAGGAATTCGCCGAGGTGCAGCGCCACCTGATTGCCCAGGACGAGATCGACCGGCCCTTCCTGCGCTACTTCTCGTTCCGCCACATGGAAAACGGCCAGCTGCCCTGCCAGCCGATGGAGGACTTCCGCACCCAGCACCTGGCGGGCTACGTGGCGGCGCTGAACAAGATGGTGAACTCGCTCTCGTGGGAACCGCGCATCACCCGGGTCGAACCGATCCACGACGGCGCGACGATCTTCGCCATCGACCTGCGGGACTACGGCTGGACGCCCTTCATGTGGCAGGTTCTGGTCTCGGGGCAGATCCCGGGGCTTGAGACCGCGCGGCCCTATCCCTACGGGCTGAATCCGCAGGCGGTCGAGGCCGATGCCAACCTGCGCCAGCTGGCCCAGGTCACGGGCACCAACGTGCCGCTGATGCGCGGGGACTGGTTCATCTCGAACGCCGGTCTGCCCTTCACCTACAAGTTCATGCTGGGCCTGCCGGACGACGT
>NZ_AFPM01000090.1 GCF_000220565.1 Oceanicola sp. S124
AACGACACGGCTCTATGGCGGCGAGGGCGAGGACAAGATCACCGGCGGCTCTGGCGATGACAGCATCGACGGCGGCAACAGCCGTGACACGATCTTCGGCGGCGAGGGCAACGACTGGATCGACGGCGGCGGCGGCGAAGACCTGATCTATGGCGGCCGGGGCAATGACACGATCTACGGCGGCCAGGGCCAGGACACGATCTATGGCGGTTCCGGCGACGACTTCCTGAACGCCGGCGACGAGGGCTGGAACCGTTCGACCGACACGCTCTATGGCGGTCAGGGCAACGACACGCTGGAATCCAACGGCAACCAGGACCGGCTCTACGGCGGGTCCGGCGATGACGTGCTGCGCCTGAAGGCCGACGGAACCAACTTCAACAACCTCTATGTCTACGGCGGCGAGGATCCCGGCGATACCGACTGGGATGTGCTCGACCTGTCGGAATACTACGCGATGTATCCCGACCTGCAGATCATCTACGAGGACGGTGCCCCGGGCGAGGAAGACGGCCGCATCCTGCTGAAGACCGGCAGCGGCCAGGAGCTGGGCCGGATCACCTACGAGGGTATCGAGCAGATCCGCACCACGCCGCCGGATGGCGCCATCTGCTTCGCGCCCGGCACGCTGATCGCCACCATGCGCGGCGAGGTGCCGGTACAGCAGTTGCAGCCGGGCGACCGGGTGATCACCCGCGACAACGGCATGCAAGAGCTGCGCTGGATCGGCAAGCGCACCCTCGGACCGCGCGAGCTGGCGGGTGCGCCGCATCTGCAACCCGTGCTCGTGCGGGCGGGTGCGCTCGGCAACGGGCTGCCGCATACCGACCTCGTCGTCTCGCCGCAGCACCGGATGCTGATCCGCTCGGACCGTGCCTCGCTGCTCTATGAAGAGAACGAGGTGCTGGTGGCGGCGAAGGATCTTGTCGGCATGGCGGGGGTCGAACGGCTGGCCAACCGCGAGGTGACCTACCTGCACCTGCTGTTTGACCAGCACGAGGTCATCCTGGCCAACGGCGCCTGGTCGGAAAGCTTCCAGCCCGGCGATTATGCGATGAAGACCCTCGACCGGGCACAACGCGCCGAAATCCACTATCTCTTCCCCGAACTGGCCGGGACGGGCCGGCGGCCCGAGGCCTTCGGCGCGGCCCGGCGCAGCCTGAAGGCGCATGAGGCCAAGGTGCTGCGCGCTGACGGCGGGCTGTTCACAGGCGGCGCGAGCGCCTCCATTCATCCCATGCCTCTGGTGCATCAAGGTCGGTGACCGCATGGGCCCCGGGCAGGGGCACCAGGTGCAGGCGCGCCACATGGGCGGCAATGACAGAGGCGGCCCCGCGGTCGCCTCTGAGCTCTCGCAGGTCCGGCACGAGGTCGGGCGGAAAGAGCACCGGGTGGCCCGGGGTCTTGCCGCTGGCGCCGCGCAGGATCGGCAGCGGTTCGCCCCGGAAGGCGGAGGCGACAAGGCGCAGGTCGGCAGCGGTGATATCGGGCATGTCGGCGGGCAGCACCATCACCCCGCGCAGCGGCCAGGCCAGGGCAGAGACGGCGGTGCGCAGCGAGGCCCCCATGCCCTCGGAGGCCTCGGGCACGGGCACCGCGATCCGCGGCAGACCCTCCAGGGCCTGGATGCGGGCCCGGGCACGGGGATGGGGCAGCTCGGGCAGGGCGACATAGAGCGGGCCCAGCCCGGCCGAAGTCACCACCTGGGCCATGCGGCGCAGCAGCGGGGTGCCGTCGATCTCTTCCATCAGCTTGTCGCGGCCCCGCATCCGGCTCGAGGTTCCGGCGGCCAGCAGGATCGTGGCGATCATCGCGCCGGGCCGTCGCCGCGGCCCGCTTCGCGCAGCACCGCGCGCAGCACGTAGAGGCGGATGGCCGAGGCCAGGCCGATGTCGACGCCGCGGCCCTGGTCGATCTCGGCGGCCAGCTGGTTGACCGGCTTGTCGGCCAGCGTGGCGAGGCGGCGGAACTCTTTCCAGAACTCGTCTTCGAGCGATACCGAGGTACGGTGCCCCTGCAGGGTCAGCGACCGCTTGACGGGTCTGCCGCTCATGTCCCGGGGTCGCCCTCTGGCGGGGCGTTCTCGCGCTTGTGGCCGTCGAGGTGGCGCCGGGCGGCCTGATCCTGCTGGGCGTCGCGCATCTTTTCCGCCCGTGTCCGGCCGAACTTCGCCGCATTGGCGTCGCCGCGCGCCTTCTTCTCGGCGCGGGCCTTCTGCTTGCGGAACTGGTTGAGGTTGGTGATCCCGGTCATGGCGATATCCTAGCATGCGGCACGGGGGCTGTCAGCGCCATTGCAGCGCGTCGGGACAAGCCCCAGATAAGCGTCAGAGCGGGCGGGGCGCCCGCCGCAGGAGATGCAAATGATTGAAATCTGGGCCCTGATCCTCGGAGGGCTGCTCTGCCTCGTGGCAGGGGGAGAATTGTTGGTCCGGGGCGCGGTCTCGGTGGCCGAGCGGCTTGGCATGTCGCCGCTGGTCATCGGCCTGACGCTGGTCGGCTTCGGGACCTCGATGCCCGAGCTGGTGACCTCGGTGCAGGCGGGCCTGTCGGGGGCACCGGGGATTGCCTACGGCAATATCGTCGGCTCAAACATCGCCAACATCCTGCTGATTGCGGGCGTGTCGGCGCTGCTCTGCCCGATCATCGTCACCCGGCAGGCGCTGCGACGGGACGCTGCGGTGATGCTGGGCGTGGCGCTGCTGTTTGCCGGACTGGCCAGCCTGATGCCGATGACGCGCCCTGTGGGGCTGGGCATGGTCGCGGCGCTGGCTCTCTATATCGCCTGGGTCATCCGGCAAGAGCGGCACAGTGCCAGCTCGGGCGCCATCGCCGATAAGGCGGCGGCGCTGGCCGGGCTCGACCCGTCGGTGGTGCCTGCAGGGGCGCCAGCGGCACAGCCCTCGGGGCGGCTGGTGGTGTCGCTGGGGATCGCCCTGGCCGGACTGGTGCTGGTGGTGCTGGGCGGCAGCCTGCTGGTCAGCGGCGCGGTGGACCTGGCGCGCGACCTGGGCCTGTCCGAGACGGTGATCGGCCTGACCATCGTCGCCGTCGGCACCTCGATGCCCGAGCTTGTGACCTCGGTCGTCGCGGCGCTCAGGCGGCAGGGCGACGTGGCCTTCGGCAATGTCGTCGGCTCGAACATCTACAACGTGCTCGGCATCGGCGGCGCCACGGCGCTGATCGCGCCCTCCGAGGTGCCCGCGCAGATCCTGCGGCTGGATGCGCCGGTCATGGTCGGGGTCTCTCTGCTGCTGGTGGTCTTCGCCGCCACCGGGCTGCGGATCGGCCGCCGCGAAGGCGGTGTGCTGCTGGCGGGCTACCTGGGCTATCTCTGGCTGCTCTGGCCCTGAGACACGGCCCGAACACGGAGCTGAAACGCGAAACGGCGCCCCAAGGGGCGCCGTCTGCAATCTCCAAGCGGCCATCCGGCCCCTGAGGCGATCAGTCCTTTGGACCGATCATGTCCTCGGGACGCACGACCCGGTCGAAGGTCTCTTCGTCGACGAAGCCCAGGCCGATGGCCTCTTCCTTCAGCGTGGTGCCGTTCTTGTGCGCGGTCTTGGCGACCTTGGTGGCATTGTCGTAGCCGATGGTGGGGGCCAGCGCGGTGACCAGCATCAAGCTTTCCTTCATCAGCTTGTCGATGCGCGGCAGGTTGGCCTGGGTGCCGACGACCATGTTGTCGGTGAAGGCAGAGGCCGAGTCGCCAATCAGCTGCATCGACTGCAGCACGTTGTAGGACATCATCGGGTTGTAGACGTTCAGCTCGAAGTGACCTTGGCTGCCGGCGAAACCGATGGCGGCATCGTTGCCCATGACATGGGCGCAGACCATGGTCAGCGCTTCCGCCTGGGTCGGGTTCACCTTGCCCGGCATGATGGACGAGCCCGGCTCGTTTTCCGGCAGGATCAGCTCGCCCAGACCGGACCGGGGGCCCGAGCCCAGCAGGCGCATGTCGTTGGCGATCTTGAACAGCGAGGCGGCGACGGTCTTCAGCGCGCCCGAGAACATGACCATGGCGTCATGGGCGGCCAGCGCCTCGAACTTGTTCGGGGCGGTGACGAAGGGCAGGCCGGTGATCTCGGCCATGTTGGCGGCGACCATCTCGGCCCAGCCCTTCTTGGTGTTCAGGCCGGTGCCGACGGCGGTGCCGCCCTGGGCCAGCTCGTAGATGTCGCCAAGGGCAGACTTCACGCGCTCGATGCCCTTGCGGACCTGGTGCGCGTAGCCGCCGAATTCCTGGCCCAGGGTCAGCGGGGTCGCATCCTGGGTGTGGGTCCGGCC
The DNA here is from genome assembly GCF_000220565.1 of Oceanicola sp. S124. Classification (GTDB taxonomy): domain Bacteria; phylum Pseudomonadota; class Alphaproteobacteria; order Rhodobacterales; family Rhodobacteraceae; genus Pseudooceanicola. Next base: position 4,287 of record NZ_AFPM01000090.1, read on the forward strand.
GATCTTGATGATGTCCTTGAACTCTTCCGACTTGGCTTCCAGCGCGGCAGCCAGCTTTTCCAGCCCAGGCAGCAGCGTGTCGCGGGCGGCCATGGCGATGCCGACGTGCATCGCGGTCGGGAAGGTGTCGTTCGAGGACTGACCCATGTTGCAGTGATCGTTCGGGTGCACCGGCGATTTCGAGGCCAGCTCACCGCCCAGCATCTCGATGGCGCGGTTCGAGATCACCTCGTTGGCGTTCATGTTGGACTGGGTGCCCGAGCCGGTCTGCCAGACCACCAGCGGGAAGTTGTCGTCGAACTTGCCCTCGATCACCTCACCGGCGGCGGCGATGATCGCATCGGCGATCTCGGCCTCCATGTTGCCCAGCTCCTTGTTGGCCATGGCACAGGCCTTCTTGATCACGCCGAGCGCGCGGATGATCGGAACCGGCTGCTTTTCCCAGCCAATGGGGAAGTTCATGATCGACCGCTGGGTCTGGGCGCCCCAGTACTTGTCGGCGGGAACTTCGAGGGGGCCGAAGCTGTCGGTTTCGGTACGGGTCTGCGACATGTCAGGTCTCCGAAAGGGTACGTCGCAGGTGGTTTACCCGATCACGGGGCGGTTTCAATGCCGTTCCCGCTAACATTTTCCCTTTGCAGGGGGTGGCCGGCGGCTTGTGATCACAAAGTCGGAGCCAGAAAGGCAAGGGGCCGCCAAGCTGGCAGCCCCGAATATCGGCCCTTGGGCGAGTGCATCATCTCGGGCCATCCGGCCGTCGCGGGTCAGTTCTGCCGGCGGCGGAACTCGAAGACACGGGCCGGGGGCAGGTTGGCCCAGACGGTGCCGCGCTTGCGGGCGGTGATGCCCATCTCGGCCTGGGTCTCGGGCGGGATGGGGGCGTTCGGGCTGTAGGTGATCTGCGCGAAGACCCCGTCGGGCGCCATCACCTTGAAGGCATTGCCCACCACCTCGCGCTGGATCTGCGGACGGGCCAGGACCGGCACCCCCGAGATCACGCAGCCCAGGTTGGTGACACCGATGTCCTCGATCTGCTGCGCGGGCTGGTTCAGCACCCTCACGCCGGGGAACTTCTGGCGCAGCTCGTCGCAGAAGCGGGCGTTCAGCTCTATCAGGATCAGCCGCTCGGGGGCGATGCCGCGTTCCAGCAGGACGCGGGTGAAAGAGCCGGTGCCCGGCCCGATCTCGAGGATCGGTCCCGAAACCTGTTCCACCCCGGCGGTCATCATCCGCGCCACCGCGGCGGAAGAGGGCGCAATGGCCGAGACCTCCTTCGGCTTGCGCATCATCTGTCCGAGAAACACCGTGAAATCGCTGGCCAAGTCCTTGTCCCCCTGCGTTCGGTCACGCCCTATGTCTTGGCCATCCGGCCCGATCCGGACAAGGGCTCTTCGCTGAGTTTACAAAAAATTCACCGAAGGATCGGCTCTGCGACGCAGGGCTGTCATGCAACGCGAAACGGCCCGGAGGGTGTCCGGGCCGCGGGGATTGCGTCGTTGCAAAGGCGGTTGGCCTACTTGCGGAAGGCGTCCAGGCGGACCACCTCGGCGTCGCCCTTCTCGGACTTGCCTTCGGCGCCGTCGCTGCCCTTCGAGCGGTCGCGCAGCGGCGGAGGTGCGTCGGGCGGGGTCGGATCGTCGTCGTCTTCCTCGTCCTCATCCTCGTCGTCCTGATCCTGGGTCTCGAACCGCAGACCGAATTCGACCGAAGGGTCGACGAAGGTCAGGATGGCGTCCAGCGGGATGTACATCCGCTCGGGGCTGTCGCCGAAGTTCAGGGTAACGGCAAAGCCGTCCTCCGAGACGTCGAGATCCTCGAACCAGTGCTGCATCACCACCGTCATCTCGGTCGGGTAGCGGTCGCGCAGCCAGGCGGCCAGCTCGACCTGGTCGTGGGTGGTGTCGAAGGTGATGAAGAAGTGATGAGCCCCCGGCAAGCCGTTCCGGGCCACGTCCGACAGCACGTCGTGGATCAGCTTGCGCATCGCGCGGTGCATCAGGTTTCCGTAGTCGATGGATCGGGCCATGTTGTTCTTCCGGGACACTTTTCGCCGAGCATAGGGGATTCGATCCAAAACGGAAGGCGATGTGGCAGAATTTCGAGGTCGCGGCTGCGGCGCCGGGCCCGAGGGCAGGGCACGGGCCGCGCCCAGGGCACGCGCCCTGCCGTTTCAGCCCGCCAGCAGCCGTGTTGCCAGACCTGCCAGCGCCATCAGGGCAAGGCTGCTCAGCAGACCCGCGCGCAGACCCAGCATCAGCGCTGCCGCCACCAGGATCAGCCCGGCCGGAAGCGGCTGGAAACTGCCGGGATCGGGCAGGGGCAGGGGGCCGCGCCGGTCAACGACCTCGAAGAGAACATGCAGTGAGAACCACAGGGCCAGCGAAGCGATCACCCCGACCACCGCCGCCGTGATCGCCTGCAGCGCGGCGCGCAGGCGGGGCTGGGCCAGCAGGCGCTCGACATGGGGGGCGCAGACGAAGATGAACAGGAAGCAGGGCAGGAAGGTCACCCAGAGCGTCAGCGCCCCTGCGGCCAGGCCCAGGCCCGGGCCCTGGCGGATCGCACCGGCCACCATGGCGACGAACTGGGTCACCAGGATCAGCGGGCCGGGGGTGGTCTCGGCCAGGCCGAGGGCGTCGATCATCTGGCCCGGGCTCAGCCAGCCATGGGTCTCGACGGTGACCTGCGCCATCCAGGCCAGCAGGGCGTAGGCGCCGCCGAAGCTGAGCACCGCGAGGCGGGCGAAGAAGGCGCCGAGGTCGAACAGGAAGTCCTGGCCGGTCAGTTTCAGCGCCAGCAGAGGTGCCAGCCAGGCGCAGGCCCAGAGCAGAGCGGTCTGCAGCGTGCGGCGCAGGTCGGGAGCGGGGGAGGAAGGCGCAGGCGGGGCCGTGCCCGCCGGGGCGGAGCCGCCGCCCTGCCAGAGGCCCCAGGCCCCGGCGGCGAGGATCAGCAGCGGAAACGGCAGCCCGAAGGCAAAGAGCGCCACGAAGGCGCCAAGCGCCCAGAGTCGCTGCGCCAGCCCGGTCAGCGCCTTGCCCGACAGCCGCCACAGCGCCTGGCACACCAGCACCACGACCAGCGCCTTGATCCCGAGGAAGGCCGCCTGCACCTCGGGCACACTGCCCCATTCGACATAGGCCAGCGCCAGGGCCGCAACCACCAGCGCTCCGGGCAGGACGAAGAGCAACCCGGCCAGCAGGCCCCCGGCCACGCCCTTCAGCCGCCAGCCCGCATAGGTCGCCAGCTGCATCGCCTCGGGGCCGGGCAGCAGCATGCAGAAGCTGAGCGCGCCCAGAAAGGCCTGCTCACCCAGCCAGCCGCGCCGGTCGACCAGCTCTCGGTGCATGACCGAGATCTGCGCCGCCGGACCGCCGAAGCTGACAAGTCCGATGCGTCCGAAGGCGGTCACCATCTGCCGCCAGTCGGGCAGGGCTTGGGGGCGGGTCATGGCGGCTCCTTGCTGCGCGGGGCAGGTTTCAGGGCGACAGTTGCGGGGCGTGCCGTGCCGGTCAACCCGTTCCGTGCCCCGCCGGGTTCGCCCTGCGGCAGACGTGGCCCTTGGGGCGCAGCCCCCCGTCCAGGGGCCAGCTCATCCCGGTTCGGCGCAGCGGTCGACCCGGCGCAGGAAGGTCCGCTCTTCGCGCAGCAAAAGCTGTTCGTCCCGGGCAAGGTCGAAAGCCTGGCGAGCCAGCGGATCCCGCGCCAGCCGCGCCCGGTAGGCTTCGTATTCGGCCAGCGAGGGGATGTCGTAGATCCCGTAGCCCAGGGTGGCCGACCCCTCGTGCGGGGCGAAGTAGCCGCGCAGGGTGGCGCCGTTGCGCGGGATCGCCTCGCCCCACATGCGGGCATAGGTCTCGAACTGCGGGCGCTTGTGGTGGGCGATCTGGTACTGGATGATGCAGGTCAGCATGGGGGTCTCCTTCGGGTGCGGCCCCGGTGTGCCACGGCAGGCGCGACCGGTGCTTCGGTGAGGGCCGAAGCATTCCGCCGCGCCGCCGTGCCAGGGTGGCGGCGAAAGGAGCCCGCAATGACAGAGGCACGTCCCGATTTCCGCCAGGGCCCCGGCATCACCCGCGTCGCGGCCCTGCTGGGCGACCCCTCGCGCGCGGCCATGGCCGAGGCGCTGATGTCGGGCATGGCGCTGACCGCCAACGAACTGGCGCAGGAGGCCGGCATCGCCGCCTCGACCGCCTCGGGCCATCTTGCACAGCTGCTGCACGAGGGCCTTCTGTCGGTCACCCCGCGCGGACGGCACCGCTACTACCGCATCGCCGGCCCCGAGGTCGCCTCGGCGCTGGAGGGGCTCATGGGGCTGGTCGAGGCGAAGGGGCCAAGCCGCTGCCGCCCCGGTCCGCATGATCCGGCGCTGCGCCATGCGCGCAGTTGCTATGACCATCTGGCGGGGGCGCTGGCGGTGCAGATGCATGACAGCCTTGCCGCCCGGGGCCTGTTGCGGCCCGGGCCCGAGGGGCTGGTGCTGAGCGAGACGGGCGCCTCGGCGCTGGCGCCGCTGCTGCCCGGGGTGCGGCTGCTGGCGGGGCGACAGTGCCTTGACTGGTCAGAGCGGCGGATGCACCTCGCCGGTCCCCTCGGCCGGGCGCTGTTGCTGGCGCTGCTGGACCAGGGCTGGGCCCGGCGCGGGCAGGGGCGCGAGATCGCGCTGACGCGGCGCGAAGAGGCGGGTTTTGCCGCGCTCTTTCCCCTGCCTCAGGGCAGCGGTGCGGTTTGGTAGAGCGTGACCCGGATACCGCCGTGATCCACCGGCGGGGTGGTGGGCAGGAAGGGCAGGCCCGAGGCCCGCGCCAGCCCGCCATCCGAGGTGATGATCGCCGCGCGCCAGCCCCGGAAGCGCTCGCGCAGCACCTCTCCCATCCGGCCATAGAGCGCGAACAGCTGCCTGCGGTCGCCGATCCGCGCCCCGTAGGGCGGGTTGACGATCACCAGCCCCGGTTTGCCGGCGGGACGTTCGAGATCCGACAGGGCGCGGTGCCGGAAGCGGATCGCCCCAGACAGCCCGGCGGCTTCGGCATTGCGCGTGGCCATCTCGATGGCCCCGGCGTTGCGGTCCGAGCCGAAGAAGTCCGGCAGGTCCGTCAGCGGTTCCGGCGCCTCGGCGCGGATGCGGGCGTAAAGGTCGGGCTTGAAACTGGCAAGATGCTCGAAGGCAAAGCTGCGGTCCCGTCCGGGCCAGAGCCCGGCGGCGATCTCGGCGGCCTCGAGCACGAAGGTGCCCGAGCCGCACATCGGATCCAGCACCGGCTCATTGCCGCGATAGCCGGTCTGCCGCAGGAACAGCGCTGCCAGCGTCTCGCGCATCGGCGCCTTGCCGACGGCGGGTTTGTGGCCGCGCTTGTGCAGCCCCTCGCCGCTGGTATCGACGCTGAACTGGACGTAGTCGCGCTGGATGCGGGTCTTCAGCGTCACCGGCGCCCCGGCGTCGATCACCGCGCCGAAACTTTCGGTCAGCGCCCGCTCGATCCGCTCCTGTGCGGCACCGGCGTGGTAGATCTTCGACTTCTGCGAGGTGACGACCTCGACCCGTATCGGAACATCCGGCCGCAGCACCTCGGACCAGTCAAAGCTGCGGGCCCGCTTGTCGAGCTGCGCCAGATGGCTGGCGGGAAAGCCGCCGATCCGCGCCAGCACGGCATTGGCCCCGCGCAGCTTCAGGTTGGCGCGCCAGACGGTGGTCCATTGCCCCTGAAGGGTGACGCCGCCGGGAACGGGGGTGGCATGGGCAAACCCGGCCTCCCGCGCCTCTTCGGCCAGGATCTCTTCAAGGCCCGGGGCCCCTTGCAGGAATATCTCGAATGCAGCGCTCATGTCGCCTGATACAGCGAAGCGACGACAGAGGCGAGAGCCAAGGCCGCGCTTTCAGCCTGCCGGGACGACGCGGGCAGCGCGATCCCAAAGCGTCAGCCGTCGGGCGTGGGCCGGTTGCGTCCTGTGCATCAAGGGTGGGGGGGAGAAGTGCAGGTTTCTGTTGCCAGGTACCTGCGAACCCCGCCTTAAGCTGCAAAGCCCAAGGACTTAGATTTCGGTATTCCGGACTGCTTACGCAGCCAGGGCAACCGGAGCACGATTGTTGTTGGCAATTGTACTTTGTGTACCGATAACGGTGGTAACTCACCGGGACAAAGCAACATCTTTAGACGTTCGTCGATCCTATTTCGGCCCCATGATCCCCCAACAAGGGATGTTTGGTGGAGCCGCCGGGTACCGCCCCCGGGTCCGATCCGCTTATTACATGCGCGTTTATGCCCATAGTCGCCGAGGCGACATCCCTCATATAGGGCGGCTGCGCCGGGATTTGAAGGGGAAATCGCAGCGGAATTTCAGCATCGCCCGCAAGGCAGGTGGGTCTTGACCCCGGGCCGGGCCGCGGCAACCCTGCACCCTGATGACAGGAGCCCCGATGACCCAGCCGATCTACCGCACCGCCACACGGCAAGAGCTGGACATCATGTCCGGCTGGGCCGCCGCCGAGGGCTGGAACCCCGGCCTGGAAGATGCCGATCCCTTTCATGGCGCGGACCCTGACGGTTTCTTCGTCGCCGAGGTGGCAGGCGCGCCCGTCGCCTGCATCTCGGTGGTGAACCACGCGGCGGAGATGGCCTTCCTCGGGTTCTACATCTGCCAGCCTGAGTTCCGCGGGCGGGGGCTGGGCATGGCGCTCTGGTCCCATGCGCTGGCCCATGCGGGGGCGCGGACGGTGGGGCTGGACGGGGTCGCGGCGCAGGAGGCGAACTACGCGACATCCGGCTTCGTCAAGCTGGGCATGACGCGGCGCATGGCGGGGCAGCTCGAGGGGCAGGGCGATGATGCGATCCGTACGCTCGCCCCCGGCGATCTGCCGCAGATCCTGGACTGGGACCGCGCCGCCAGCGGCTACGATCGCGCGGCCTTCCTGACCGGCTGGCTGGACGATACCGCGTCCCGCCGCAGCCTGATCGCCCCCGAGGCGCGCGCCTTTGTCACCATTCGCCGCTGCGGCGAGGGGGTGAAGATCGGCCCCGTCGTCGCCGAGGATGCCGCCATGGCCCTGCGCCTGATCCGTGCCGCGCTGGCAGAGTTGCCCTCGGACCAGGTCTTCATCGACCTCTTCCCCGGCAGCCCCCTGGCCGCGCCGCTCGAGGTGCTCGGCTTTGCCGAGACCTTCGCCGCCGCCCGCATGTACAAGGGCGCGGCGCCGCAGGGCGACGGACGGCTGCTGGCCATCGCCTCGATGGAGTTGGGCTGAACGCAAAAGGGGCCCCTGAGGGCCCCTTCGCATCGGTCTGTCCCGAAGCCGCAGGCCGAAACCTCAATCGGCCAGCTTGACCAGCGCGTGGCGCTTCTTGCCGGCCGAAAGCTTCACCGTGGCGGCAAGTGCGGCGGCATCCAGCATCAGCCCGGCATCGGTCAGCGGTGCATCGTTCAGCCGCGCGCCATTGTCGGTGATCAGCCGCTTGGCCTCCTTGCCGGTCTTGGCGAGGCCCGAACGGACGATCAGCTGCGCCACGGAAATCCCGTCGCCGACCTCTGCCGCGGTCAGCTCCAGCGTCGGCAGGTCATCCCCCACGCCGCCCTTCTCGAAGACCTCGCGGGCGGTGGCCTCGGCCGCCTTCGCCGCCTCTTCGCCGTGCAGCAGCGCTGTGACGGCATTGGCGAGGATCACCTTGGCCTCGTTGATCTCGGCCCCGCCGAGCGCGCCGAGGCGGTCGCATTCCGCGACCGGCAGCTCGGTATAAAGCTTGGCGAAACGGCCCACGTCGGCGTCGGTGGTGTTGCGCCAGAACTGCCAGAACTCGTAGGGGCTCAGCATGTCGCCATTGAGCCAGATCGCGCCATTGGCGCTCTTGCCCATCTTGCGGCCGTCCGAAGTGGCCAGCAGCGGCGTGGTCAGACCGTAGATCTCGTGGTCCAGCACCCGGCGGGTCAGGTCGATGCCGTTGACGATATTGCCCCACTGGTCCGAGCCGCCCATCTGCACCAGGCAGCCGTAGCGCCGGTTCAGTTCCAGGAAGTCATAGGCCTGCAGGATCATGTAGTTGAATTCGAGGAAGGACAGCGACTGCTCGCGGTCCAGGCGCGATTTCACCGATTCAAACGACAGCATCCGGTTGACGCTGAAATGCCGCCCGATGTCGCGCAGGAACTCAAGGTAGTTCAGCCCGTCCAGCCATTCGGCATTGTTCAGCATCAGGGCCCCCGAGGGCGCCTCGTCGTAGGACAGGTAACGCGCGAAGACCTTGCCCATGCCGTCGATGTTGGACTGGATCTGATCCGGCCCCAACAGGGGGCGTTCGTCGCTGCGGAACGAGGGATCGCCCACCTTGGTGGTGCCGCCGCCCATCAGGGTGATCGGCTTGCCGCCCAGCTTCTGGAACCAGCGCAGCATCATGATGTTCATCAGATGCCCGACGTGCAGCGAGGCCGCCGTGGCGTCATAACCGATATATCCGGGCACGACCCCCTTCAGCAGCGCCTCGTCGAGGCCCTGGTAATCCGTGCAATCGGCCACGAAGCCGCGTTCCTGCATCACGTTGAGGAATTCGGATCTGGGGGTGTAGGTCATCGCTCTTGTCCGTATCAGGGTTGCGCGGCAACCTATAGTCATCGGGACCTCGAAGGGAAAGACCATGTCGAAGCGCAGGGGCCAGCCGCGGATGCTGCGTGTTCTGGGGGCCATGTCCGGCACCTCGCTGGGTGGTGTCGACGCGGCGGTGCTGGGCACCGACGGCACGCGTATCGCAGGCTTCGGTCCCGCCGCCCGTCGCCCCTACACGGCGGCAGAGCGCGAGACCCTGCGCGCCGCCCTCGGGCTCTGGCCCGGCGACGACCCGGCGCGCCTCTCTGCCGCCGAAGAGGTCCTCCGCACCGCTCATGCCGAGCTGCTCTCGGGCTTCGAGGGCATCGATCTGGTCGGCTTCCACGGTCAGACCCTGGCCCATGAGCCGCGCGGGCGGGGCAGCTTCCAGGCCGGCAATGGCGCCGACCTGGCCGGGATTCTGGGTCTGCCGGTAGTCTGGGACTTCCGCGCGGCCGATCTGCGGCTCGGCGGCGAGGGCGCGCCGCTGACGCCCTTCTACCACCACGCACTGGCCCGGCATCTGGGGATGAAGCGCCCCGTCGCCTTCCTCAACCTCGGTGGCCTCGGCACGCTGAGCTGGGTCGATCCGTCCCGGCCCACCCCCGAAACTCCCGGCGCGGTGCTGGCCTTCGACACCGGCCCGGCCACGGCGCCGCTCGACGACCTGATGCTGGTGCGCCGGGGCCTGCGCTGTGACGAGGACGGCGCGCTGGCCGCCGAGGGCAGGGTGGCCGAGGGCGCGCTCGAACTGTTCCTCGATGATCCCTATTTCTCGCGCCTGCCACCCAAGTCGCTGGACCGCAACGGTTTCGCCACCATGGTCGGCCTCGTGGGCGAACTGTCGGATGCCGATGCCGCCGCCACTCTGACCGCCATGTCCGCCAGCGCCGTGATGCGCGGGATGGAGCACCTGCCCGAGCCCCCCGACCGCCTGCTGGTCAGCGGTGGCGGTCGCCTGAACCCGGTGCTGATGGAAATGCTATCGGTCGCGCTCGACTGCCCCGTGGAGCCGGTCGAAGAAGTGGGCCTCGACGGCGACAGGCTCGATGCCCAGGCCGTCGCCTTCCTCGCCGCACGGGTCTTCCACGGGCTGGCGACTTCCTGCGCGGGCACCACCGGGGTCAGCATGGCGGTCGGTGGCGGCGAGATCTCGCGTCCGACCCTGCGGGCGCTGACCTGATTGCATCACCAGGCTGAAAATACTCCGGCCCGAGGCCTGCCCGCCATCGGCCCGACGCGCCTGCACCGATCCCCCGGGCGCAGCCGTCCAGAAGGGGTGGCCCTGATCCGCCCGCCAGCGTCCACAGGTGAAGTTATCGCTAACACGACCCATTGGCAGCGCCGTGTTCTCTGCTATGGTGCGCCCGTGCCGCGCCGCGGCAGGGCTGCGGCCCGGATGTCTCAATGCTCTAGGGAAAGGAGCCCCGATGGTCTCGCGCGTGATTCCCGTCGATCCCTTCGATCTGGTCATCTTCGGCGGCACCGGCGATCTTGCCCGGCGCAAGATCCTGCCGGGTCTGTTCCGTCGCTTCTGCGCCGGTCAGATGGAGGACAACTCTCGCATCATCGGCGCCGCCCGGTCCGAGCATGAGACCGCCGAGTTCCGCCAGATGGTGGCCGATGCCATCGCCGAATTCGACCCCAAGAGCGGCACCAAGGACCAGCTCGCGGCCTTCCTCGAGCGGCTGGAATACGTGCAGGTCGATGCGCTCGGGTCCGACGGCTGGCAGGAGCTTGCCGCGCTGATGGACGAAAAGCGGGTGCGCGCCTTCTATTTCTCGGTTGCCCCCAGCCTGTTCGGGGCGCTGGCGGAACGGCTGCACAGCTATGGCATCGCGGATTCCGAAACCCGCATCGTGGTCGAGAAACCCTTCGGCAAGGATCTCGCCTCGGCGCAGGCGTTGAATGCCTCGCTGGCCGAGCATTTCGACGAAAGCCAGATCTACCGGATCGACCATTATCTGGGCAAGGAGACGGTCCAGAACCTGATGGCGGTCCGCTTCGGCAACATGCTCTTCGAGCCGCTGTGGAATTCGCAGTACATCGACCACATCCAGATCACCGTGGCCGAGACCGTGGGCGTCGACGGGCGCGGCGAATACTATGACCGCTCCGGCGCCATGCGGGACATGGTGCAGAACCACCTGATGCAGCTGCTGTGCCTGACCGCGATGGAGCCGCCCGCCAAGTTCGACCCCGATGCGGTGCGCGACGAGAAGCTGAAGGTGATCCGCGCCCTGAACCCGGTGCCGCTGGAGGATGTCGTGCGCGGCCAGTACCTGGGTGACGGGGACAAGCCGGGCTACCTGGAAAACGCGGGCGATCCCGACAGCAAGACCGAAAGCTTCATCGCCCTGCGCGTCGAGGTCTCGAACTGGAGGTGGGCCGCCACCCCCTTCTACCTGCGCACCGGCAAGCGGCTGCGCGCGCGCAGTTCGGAAATTGCCGTGGTCTTCAAGGAGACCCCGCATTCGATCTTCGGCGAAGAGGCGGGGCGGCACCGCAACGTGCTGACCATCCGGCTGCAGCCGAACGAGGGCATGGACCTCTTCGTGACGATCAAGGAACCGGGCCCGGGCGGCATGCGTCTGGTCGATGTACCGCTCGACATGACCTTTGCAGAGGCCCTCGGCCCTGAGGCCGAAGAGGTGCCCGACGCCTACGAGCGCCTGATCATGGATGTGATCCGGGGCAACCAGACGCTGTTCATGCGCGGCGACGAGGTCGAGGCCGCCTGGGCCTGGGCCGATCCGCTGATCGCCTCGTGGGAAAATCGCGGCGACAAGCCGGTGCCCTATGACACCGGGTCGACCGGCCCGGAAGAGGCGCTGGCGCTGATGCATCGCGAGGGTCGTCGCTGGCGCGAGATCCGCGCCTAGGGCATTCTGTGCGACAAGATCGACATGCAAGAGGGGGAGAGCGCCCGCGCGGGCGCGCCCCGGACCATGGCCCGAAGGGACAGGACAATGGACTTCAAGGAATACCCCGACCGCGATCTGCTGGCGCTCAGCCTGGCCGATTCCCTCGCCTCCGAGCTGGGTGCGGCGCTGCGCCACGAGGATCGCGTCACCTTCTGCGTGCCCGGCGGGACCACGCCGGGGCCGGTCTTTGACGCGCTGACCGCCGTCAAGTTGGACTGGGACCGTGTCGATGTAGTGCTGAACGATGAACGCTGGGTGCCGGAAAGCTCTCCGCGCTCGAACACCGCGCTGCTGCGCCAGCGGTTGCTTCAGGGCCATGCGGCCGCGGCCGGCCTGTTGCCGCTCTATGCCGACCTGCCCGAGCCTGACATGGCCATGGACGCCCTCTCGGAAGCGATCCGGCCGCATCTGCCGATCAACGTGCTTCTGCTGGGCATGGGCACCGATGCCCATACCGCCAGCCTCTTCCCCGGTGCCGACCGGCTGGCCGATGCGCTGGCCCCGGATGCGCCGATCCTGCTGCCGATGCGGGCCGAGGGCGCGGGCGAGCCGCGCATCACCATCACCGCACGCTACCTCAAGGGCGCCATGTCCACCCATGTGGTGATCATGGGCGACGAAAAGCGCCGGGTGCTTGAAGAGGCCCTGGGCATGAAGCCGGAAGACGCCCCGATCGCGGCCATCCTGCCCGGCGCCGTGGTGCACTGGGCGCCCTGACCCCTTCTTGCCCGGCGCCTCCTGCGGGGTGGCGGGCCTGCGACACATCCGACCAAGGAGCACCCCATGTGGCAAGACATCTCCCGCCTCGCCGATGCCCATGCCGACCGCGCCATCCTCGGCCTCTTTGCCCGTGATCCGGGACGGTTCGAAGCGTTCTCGGCCAGTGCCGACGGGCTGCTCTTCGATTACTCCAAGACCAATATCTGCACCGAAGTGCGCGCCGCGCTGCTGGCGCTCTGCACTGCCGCCGATCTGCCGGGCAAGCGCGCCGCGATGTTCGGCGGCAGCAAGATCAACGAGACCGAGGGCCGCGCCGTGCTGCACACCGCGCTGCGCAATCTCGACGGCGGCCCCGTGACGGTGGACGGACAGGACGTGATGCCGGGGGTGCTGGCGACGCTCGACCGCATGGGGCAGTTCGCCGAGGCGGTGCGCTCGGGGGATTACGAAGGGCAGGGCGGCCGGATCACGGATGTGATCAACATCGGCATCGGCGGCTCTGACCTGGGGCCCGCCATGGCCGAGATCGCCCTGCAGCCCTTCGCCGACGGGCCACGCTGCCACTTCGTTTCGAACGTCGACGGGGCGCATATCCACGAGGCGCTGAAGGGGCTGGACCCCGAAACCACGCTGGTCATCGTCGCCTCGAAGACCTTCACCACCATCGAGACCATGACCAATGCGCGCACCGCCTGGGACTGGATGGCAGGCAAGGTCCGCGAACCGGGCGCGCAGTTCGCCGCCCTCAGTTCGAACCAGGAGAAGACCGCCGACTGGGGTATCGACACCAGCCGGGTCTTCGGCTTCGAGGACTGGGTCGGCGGGCGCTATTCCATGTGGGGCCCGATCGGCCTGGCGGTGATGATCGCCATCGGCCCCGAGGCCTTCCGCGACTTCCTGCGCGGCGGCGAGGCGATGGATCGCCATTTCCAGACCGCCGCACCCGGGCAGAACCTGCCGGTGCTGCTGGCGCTCACCGGGATCTGGCACAACCAGGGCCTGGGCCACGCCACCCGCGCCGTATTGCCCTACGAACAGCGCCTGGCGCGCCTTCCGGCCTACCTTCAGCAGATGGAGATGGAGAGCAACGGCAAGCGCGTCGCCATGGATGGCAGCGACCTGCCCGTGCATTCCGGTCCCGTGGTCTGGGGGGAGCCGGGCACCAACGGCCAGCACGCCTTCTACCAGCTGATCCACCAGGGCACCCGCGTCGTGCCCTGCGAGTTCATGGTCGGCATCGAGGGTCATGAGCCCGAGCTGAGCCACCAGCATGACCTGCTGATCGCCAATTGCCTGGCCCAGTCCGAGGCGCTGCTGCGGGGCCGCTCGCTGGAGGAGGCAACGGCGATCATGGCCGCCAAGGGGCTGGAGGGCGCCGAGCTGGACCGTCAGGCGCGCCACCGCGTCTTCCCCGGCAACCGGCCCTCGACCACGCTGGTCTATCCGAAGCTGACCCCCTTCGTGCTGGGCCAGATCCTGGCGCTTTATGAACACCGGGTCTTTGTCGAGGGGGTGATCCTGGGCATCAACTCCTACGACCAGTGGGGCGTCGAGCTGGGCAAGGAGCTGGCGGTGAAGCTGTCTCCGATCCTGTCCGGGCAAGAGAGCACCGAGGGCAAGGACGGCTCGACTGCGGGTCTGGTGGCGGCCATTCGCGCCGGCCGCCCGGGCTGAGCGGATCCGCGGCCTGCAGGGAAACGGAAACGAAAGCGCCGGCCCGGGGGAGACCCGGAGCCGGCGTTTTCATGGCTGCATCCTGCAGTGGCAAATGTGGGAGACGGGAGCGGGATCCCGCCTCCCCAGGCCTGCCGGACGGTGTGGGACGTCCCAGCTGCAGGCCCTCTGCGACCGGCTTCGGTACTCGGGAAACGGCGCCAGGGACAGACGCACATCCGAAAACCGGCCGCAAAGCTGGTTTGGCGAGCGCCCAACATGGAACGCTCGCCGTCGAAACCAGGAAAACTCTTAAACTTCCAAACCTTGTACTCGTTCACTTCACCACAGCCCCTGAAGGCCTTATTTAGAGTTACGGAGGGCATCCGTGAAGAGTTTCACTCGTGGTGCGTTTTTTCCGAAAAATCTCTGAGGTCTGAAATCGCGGGGAATACCCGGCGTTCAGCGGTCCCGCGCGGGGATGTCGAAACCCGGGGGTGCCAGGGTGAAACCGGCGAAGTCGAAACCGGGCGAGACGGTGCAGCCGACCAGGGCCCAGCCCCCTTCGGCGCGGGCGGCTTGCCAATGACCGGCAGGCACGATGCCCTGCGGCCGGTGTCCGCTGGCAAGATCCGGGCTCAGCATGAGCCGTTCTGCCGGTCCGGCCTCGGTCTCGGCGATCCGCAGTTCGACCGGCGCGCCGGCATAGTGGTGCCAGATCTCGGTGGCATCGACATGGTGCCAGTGGCTGGCCTCGCCCGCGCGCAGCAGGAAGTAGATGCAGGTGCCCGAGGCGCGCGCCGGGGGCCCTGACGTGCCATCCCCGTCACCGGTGGTCTCGGCAATCCAGGTCTGGCGATAGTGCCCGCCCTCGGGATGCGGGGCGAGGTCGAGCAGGGCGATGATTTCTTCGGCGGTCATGCGGTCTCCGGGCAGGATGGGCCTTGCGCGGGGGGTGCATCGGGCGCCGGGCAGGGGAAGGGCATTGACCGCCTCCCCCGCTTCGCGCTAGAGCGCAGGGGCCGAAAAACGCAAGGCCGGTTGGTTAGCCCGGCCACGATGGCACCCCGAGGGGGCTGTCGCAAGTGTGTCTCAGATTCCCGGCGCCCCTTTTCAATGGGCGCCCGCTGGATCCTCCTCCATGGCGCCCCCGATCCATGAGGACCATAAATGAGCACCTCCACTCCACCGCCCGCCGCGCCCAATCCCAAGGCCAT
>NZ_AFPM01000089.1 GCF_000220565.1 Oceanicola sp. S124
GCCGCGGTCGGCGACCTCTTCCAGGTCGACGCCCCGGCCTTCGGCGGCGGCCTCGCCCAGCATCAGCGCGGTGCCCGAGGGGGCATCGACCTTGCGGTTGTGATGGTACTCGATGATCTCGATGTCGAAATCCTCGTCCAGCGCGGCGGCGACGCGTTTGGTCAGCTGCACCAGAAGGTTGACGCCCAGGGACATGTTGCCGGCGCGCACCACGGTGGCATGGCGGGCGGCGGCAGAGATCCGGGCCAGGTCGTCCGCCGAGAGGCCGGTGGTGCCGATGACATGGGTGGCGCGGGCCTGGGCGGCGAGCGCGGCGAATTCCACGGTGGCGGCAGGGGCGGTGAAGTCGATCACCGCCTGGGCCTGCGAGAAGGCCTGCAGCGCATCGTCGGTGACGGTGACGCCGAGCGGCGCGCCGCCCATGCAGACGCCCACGTCGCGGCCGACCCAGTCGTGGCCCGCGCGCTCGACCACGCCGGCCAGCCGGGCGGCATCGCTTTCGATGACGGTGCGGATCAGCATCTGGCCCATGCGGCCCGAGCCGCCGGTGATCACGATTCCGGGTAGGGTGCTGTCGCTCATCGGCCTGTCCTTGCTGCTGTGCGTCGGTGCGCTGTGTCGCGCCTTCCTAGCGCGGGGGCGGACGCTTGGCAAAGCCGGGATGGCGTGGCAGGCTCGGCAGAGTCACGGTCCGGCGGCGGGGCGGCTCTCTGGCCCGTTCCGCTTGTGCCTGTCCCGCGCCTGCCCTAGATGCGGCCCGACACCAGATCAGAGCAAGCGGCCGGAGGCGATCCGGCGCCGGAAAGGCGGCAAGACATGAGCAAGAACAGGTTCCAAGACGGCCCCGGCCCCTCGCAGCGGCAGCTTCGCGTCGGCGAGACGATCCGCCGTGCCCTCTCCGAGGTGCTGCAACGGGGCGACGTGCATGATCCCGAGCTCAACCGCCTGTCGATCACCGTCGGCGAGGTGCGCTGTTCGCCCGACCTGAAGATCGCCACCGCCTATGTGATGCCGCTTGGCGGCGGCGCGGCGGAAGAGGCGATCTCTCTGCTGGCCCAGCACCGCGGAGAGCTGCGGCGGCTGATCGGGCGCAAGCTGAACCTGAAGTTCACCCCCGACCTGCGCTTCCGCCCCGACGACACCTTCGACCGCCTGGATGAAACGCGCCGGCTGTTCTCCGACGAGGGCGTGCAGCGCGACATCGCCGCAGAGGACGATGACGGGGACGTTGACGAGTCGCATGACGGGTCGGGTGGCGGGGGCAACGCCTGATCCCATGTGGTGCCGCGGCCTTCTCCTGTGCCTCTGGGCGCTGCTGATCTGCCCCCGCGGGGCGGAGGCCGTGGAATGCCGCAACCAGGACTGGCAGGGCAACCGCTACTCGGTCTGCGAGGTGGATCCCGCGCGCGAGGAGCTGCGGCTGTTCCTCTATGATCCCGGCGGGGCGCCCTATGGCGACTTCTCGGCGCTGTCGGCCCGGCTGGCGGGCAAGGGGCAGCGGCTGGCCTTCGCGATGAACGCGGGCATGTATCACGACAACCGTGCGCCGGTCGGGCACTACCTGGAGGACGGCCAGGAGATCATGCGGGTGATCCCCAATGCCGGACCGGGCAACTTCGGCCTGCTGCCCAACGGTGTGCTCTGCATCACCAAGCGCCGCGCCCGGGTGATCGAGACGCTGGATTACCAGGCCCGCCGGGCCGGCCTGAACTGCCGCCATGCCACCCAGTCCGGCCCGATGCTGGTGATCGACGGCGCTCTGCATCCGCGGTTCCTGCCGGACAGCTCGTCGCGCTACATCCGCAACGGCGTCGGCACCAGCCGCGACGGCGACCGCGCGGTCTTCGTGATCTCGCGCAATGCCGTGACGCTGCATG
>NZ_AFPM01000088.1 GCF_000220565.1 Oceanicola sp. S124
GTCGATCCGCGCCCTGGGCCAGCTTGGCGCCGGCACCGTCAGCTTCTCGGATGCCGACATCAGCCTGATCGCCGCCGAGGGCACCGACCCGGCGCTGTTCGACGACGTCGTGGGCCAGCTCGAGAACGCCCTGCCCGAGGTCTACGCCCTGCACGCCGTCCTGCCCGAGCTGCCCGACGCCGCCCCCGAGGGCGCGCCCGAGTTCACCGCCTCCCTCAGCCCCGAGGGCCGGTTGCAGATCCGCGGCCGCCTCGGCGACGAGCTGACCCGCAACGCCGTCGAAAGCCTGGCCCGGGCGCGCTTCGGCAGCGACAACATCGCCTCGGCCGCGCGCCTCGACGAGGGACTGCCCGAGACCTGGCCGCTGCGGGTGCTGACCGCGCTGGACGCGCTGTCGCAGCTTTCCAACGGCTCGGTCACCGTGTCGCCCGACGCCATCGCCCTGCGCGGCAATACCGGCGACAAGGAGGCCTCTGACCGCATCGCGCGCCTGTTGGGCGAGAAGCTGGGCAATGCCGAGACCTATGCCATCGACGTGACCTACCAGGAGAAGCTGGACCCGATCGCCTCGATTCCGACGCCCGAGGAATGCCTGGCCGACCTGCGCGCCCTGCAGTCCGAGGGCGCGAAGATCAACTTCGAACCCGGTTCGACCAATGTCGCCGCCGATAGCCTAGGGCTACTCGACCAGATGGCCGAGGTGCTGAAGACCTGCCCGAACCTGCCGCTGGAGATCGCCGGTCACACCGACAGCCAGGGCCGCGAAGAGATGAACCTCAACCTGTCCCAGCAGCGCGCCCAGGCGATCCTGAACGAACTGCGCCTGCGCCGGGTCCTGACCCGCACCTTCGTCGCGCAGGGCTACGGCGAGAGCCAGCCGATTGCCGACAACGGCACCGAAGAGGGCCGCGAGGCCAACCGCCGGATCGAGTTCAGCCTGATCGACGCCAACGCCTCTGGTGCCCGCGCCTCTGCTGCAGAGGACGGGACGGCGGCATCGGAACAGCCCTCGGCAGAGGCCACTGCCGATGCAGGCGCCGGCGACGAGGGATCCGGTGACGAGGACTTCGGCGACGAGGCACTCGGCGACGAGGTCGGGGACGATGCGGAGCAGGGTCCTGACGGCTCGGATGACGACCACTTCGGCGGCGAAGGTGCCGACGAGGGGGGCATGACCGCCGAACAGGACGATAGCCTTGATGAGGCCCCGGCGGCCGAGGCATCCTCGGCCCCGGTGGGAGGCGACTCGGTCGATGCCACGGCAGGGGTTCTCGAGACGGCGCGGGCCATCGCCGAGGCCATCGCGCTTGGCGACGATCGCCCCGAGCCCGAGGCGCCCGCGGATGATGCGCCGCGCGAGTGACCCGCCGCGACCGGAGAAAATGATGGGGGCACGTGCTGGACGGGGGCGGCCAGCCGTGACATGGAACGAAGGATGAGGCCCATGCAGGGGCCTTGGCCGCAAACGGGGACAGACGGGTGAACAGGACCGAATTCATCATTGCCACGGCGATCATTCTCTTCGTGGCCTTCTGCCTTGGCTGGTTTGCCTATTGGCTCATTCACCGCTTCACCCGCGTCTCGCTGGCCGATGTCGGCGAGCTGGAGCGCATGGCCCACGAATTGCACGAGGCCGAAGAGACCCGCGACCAGGCGATCACCTACCTGCAGCAGCGCGAAGCCGAACTGACCAACCAGCTGTCCCAGACCGAAGCTGAGCTCTCTGCCGCCATGGAAGGCCTGCGCGACGCCCGCCACGAGGCGGAAGAACTGCGCAGCTACATCGAGCGTACCCACCAGCCCGGCTGACGCTGCGCGCCACGTAGACGGTGCCCCGGGGGCACGCCCTCGTCCCCCCAAAAGGGCCGCGCTCGAAAGAAGCCCCCCTCACGCAGGGCCAGACTCGCGCAAACCGACGCGTGGTCAGGCGATCGCCCGGACACCCGCTCTCGTCCTGCACCAGCCTCGCTTCCGGTTCGCCGATCCTTCCGCCAATCGAGAGCGCATCTGCCCCCTGCCGCCTTGCCGCACCTCCTCGCAGCCGCGCGCGTCATGCCAGCCAGTCAGCCGTTCTGCGCCGCCCTGCCCGATAGGCCTTTCCGTCAGCCATTCCGCAGACCGGAACAGCCCAAGCGGCAAGTCTTGCGGCACAGGCAATGCGCCACCATCCATCGGGTGCGCCCGGGGGCTCTGCCCCCGCCCCTGCGGGGGCTCGATGCCCCCTCAGGGGCGGCCCCGACAGGATCCCGGCAAGCTGAAGCCTCAGCGCCAGCGTGACAGGGCGTCCTCGTCCTCGTCCTTGGCGGCGACCCAGCTTGCACCTGCATCAGTGCTTTCCTTCTTCCAGAAGGGGGCACGGCTCTTCAGGTAATCCATCAGGAAATCGGCGGCCTCGAAGGCGGCCCGCCGGTGACGCGAGGCGGTGGCGACCATCATGATCGGCTCTTCCGCCCCGAGGCGCCCGTAGCGGTGCAGAATCAACACCGGCCCCAGATCCCAGCGGCCCGAGGCGTCGGCGGCGATGCCGGCCAGCGCCTTCTCGGTCATGCCGGGGTAGTGCTCGATCTCCATCGCCGAGAGCCCGCCCGAGAGGTCGCGCACCAGCCCGGTGAAGCTGACCACCGCGCCGCAGCCCGCCCGCGCCGCCAGCGGCGTGAAGGCCGACAGCTCGGCGCCGGGATCGAAGGGCGCGGATTGCACGCGGATGTCGGCAGGGCCGGACATGCCCTCAGCCCCCCGTCATCGGCGGGAAAAAGGCCACCTCGCGCACACCGGCCAGCGGCGCGTCCATCTCGGACAGCTCCTGGTCCAGCGCCACGCGCACCGCCGAGAGATCCGAGAAGGCCAGCGCATAGCGCTCTTCCCGGGCCACCAGTTCGCGGACCAGCTCCTGCACTGTCGCGGCGGAGGTCTGGACCTGTTCCTTCGGCAGGCCGATCCGTTCCCGGATCCAGGCGAAATAGAGGATCTGCATGGGGCCTCCCGCAGGTGCCTTCGGGTTTCGCGCGCCGTCAGGCGGCGCTGTCGTCGTCGCGCAGGTGCGGACGGGCCTTCAGGAAGTAGTCCGCGCCGGTGATCACGGTCAGCACCGCAGCAATCCAGATCAGCGCCAGACCGGCCCAGCCGGCCAGGTCGGTGACCAGGACAAGCCCGCGCAGCCCGGCCTCATCCGCATGTTCACCGGTCAGCATACCTTCGACCATGCCGTTGTCGAGACCGAAGAGCGCCTCGCCCAGGTACTGTTCCGCCAGCCCCTGCACCAGCAGCACCGCGATGGCCACCATCTGCGCCGTGGTCTTCCACTTGGCCAGCTTGGTCACCTTCAACAGTCCCGCCGTCTCGCCCAGGTACTCACGCAGCCCCGAGACGAAGACCTCGCGAAAGAGGATCAGCGCCGCGGGCAGGATAAGCAGCTGGGACAGCGAGGAAACATGGGCCAGCACCATCAGGGCGATGACCACCATGGCCTTGTCGGCGATCGGGTCCAGCATGGCGCCCAGCTTGGACACCTGGTTCCAGGCGCGGGCCAGCTGGCCGTCGACATAGTCGGTCAGCGAGGCCAGCACGAAAAGCGCCAGCGCACAGGCGTCGGCGGCCGGGCGTGGCAGCCAGAGGAAGCACAGCGCCAGGCCCGGAGAGGCCAGCAGGCGCAGGATGGTCAGGAGGTTCGGCAGGGATATTTGCATGGCCCTCTCCTAGCCTGAGTTGACCGCCTGGGAAAGCGCGATTGCAGCGCCAGCCCCCTCTCCGGCAGCGCAGAGAGGCCGATTTCGGCCGCGCGTTGCCCGAGCGTCTCGCCCCGGCGCCGGGACAGGACCGCCGAAGCCATGCCCGGGGCAGCGGGTCTCCGCAAGCGTGCGACAGGTGCCCCGCCCCCTGGCCGGCGCGGGATCGCCCGCAGGGCCCCTTGCGGGCAGCAGGCCAGGGCCCCGGGCGCAGCGCCGGCACCTGCCCTGCAGGTGCCCCGTCCCACCCCGCTCGGCCCCAGTCGCCCCCCGGCAGCGCCCCACCTCGGGAGCAAGCACGTTTTTTGCGTCTCCCTC
>NZ_AFPM01000087.1 GCF_000220565.1 Oceanicola sp. S124
CGGCCGCCGCCCGCGCCTCTCGCCCGAGGATCCGGCCTATTTCTACGCCCTGCGCGCCGCCGACTGCACCGAGGCGCCGCTGGTCAACCGCCTGCTGGCCGAGCTGTGCCCGCTGGACATCCTGCAGCTGTTCATCTGTCACAAGGAGCTGTTCTACCAACTCTACCGCGACTGGCCCGAGGCCAAGAAGAGCTTCGCCGCCGAGATGCTGGCGCGCGACTACAAGGCCGACAAGCCGCGCATGCGCGAGGCGCTCTTCGGTCACGGCCCGGCGGAGGCGCCGCAGGACGTGGCCCGCCCCGGGCCCTGGTCGCGCGCCTCGGCCCGACCCAAGCCCGACCCGGTGCCCTTCGTCGGCCCCTGGGGCGCGGTGATCCGCGAAAGGAGATAGCATGGTTCTCGCCTTCCTCCGCGTTGCCGTCATCGGTTTCCTTGTCGCCACGGTGGCCTATGTCGTGGTCTCGATCTGGTCGCGCCAGGTGCGCCGCCGCAAGCTGCGCGAGGACTGGGAGGAAGAGGGCCGCCCCGGCGATCGGCGCGACTACGTCGAAAAGGGCCTGGATGACTACGACGACAGCTTTCGCCGCAAGCTCATCCTGCTTATCTACCTGGTGCCGGTGGCGGTGGTGGTCTTCATCATCTACGCCGTGAACTTCATGTAAGGAGATCCGCCATGCGCTACGTGAAATTTGCCCTCTGGGGCATCTTCTGGCTGCTCGTCGCCGCCTTCTTCCACTACACGCTGCCGCAGCATGACGTGGTGCGGGTCACCGATACCTTCGAACGCCGGGTCGACTTCGGAGAGAACTCGATCTTCTGGGCCAAGGCGGATACCGGCAGTGCCCAGGGCACCGCCAACCGCGATGTCTTCTTCATCCAGACGATCCGCGAGAACGGCCGTCCGATGGTCTATCGCAACGAGGACACCGGCTGGGGCTGGCCGCCCTACTTCAAGTTCGACACCAACAACCTGCAGACCGAGGCGGCGGATCTGCGCTCGACCTCGGCGGCCCCGCAATGGGCGGTGATCACCCACTACGGCTGGCGCAACGAGTTCATCTCGATCTTCCCCAATGCGGTCGGCATCCGCGCGGTGGACAGCCCAGACGTGACGATCATCCCCTGGGTGAACATCATCATCCTGCTGGTGCTGGCGGCAATCTTCTGGGCCATCCGGGTGCGCTGGCTGCGCTTCCGCCGCGCCCGCATCGACCCGGTGCTGGAAGATGCCGGGGACAGCTGGGACGAAGGCCGGGGCCGGATCAGCGGCTGGCTGTCGTCGTGGCGCCGCAAGAAGTGACGTAGCGTCCGCGCCGGGCGCGCAACCTTTCCGCCCGCCCGGCGTTGTCCCCGGTAACCACCAACCGGGGGAGAGGCCCATGGCCCAGATCGCCTACACCGAAGACGACCTCCGGGCGGCGCAGCCCGGCAACGGCCCCTTCATCGTGATCGCCAATCGCCAGTCGGGCACCAATGCCCGCGACA
>NZ_AFPM01000086.1 GCF_000220565.1 Oceanicola sp. S124
CCGCATAGGACGCTCTACAGCCGGTGGAAGCGCTGGAGCGAGAAAGGCATCCTCGCCAGCATGATGGTCGGCCTGGCTACAGGACACCGCTAAGAGAAAACCGTGGTGATCCCGCACGGGACATCACTTCGTGATGCCCTGCCGGGCAGTGGACGCGACCTGTCTGAAAGCACACCGTACCGCGACCAGCATGGCCGGCAAGAAGGGAGGCGTGGCCGCCTGATCCATTGCCCGGCAGGGCATTGCCCGGCAATGTCCCGAGAGGGGGCGAGCCAAGGGGCGGCATGAACACAAGGCTGCACGCCATCTGCGACAGCCAGGGACGATCGCTCAACCTGTTCGTCACCGCCGGACAGGTCAGCGATGACATCGGCGCACGCGGGCTGCTCAGCAGCCTTCCAAATGTCGCATGGCTGCTCGGAGATCGGGGCTACGACGCTGATTGGGTCCGAGAAGCATTGCAAGACAAGGGGATACGCGCCTGCATTCCCGGCCGAAAGCAACGCAAGACCCAGGTCAAATACGACAAGCGCCAGTTCAAGCGGCGAAACCGCCCCTCTCGGGACATCACGTGCCGTGATGCCCTGCCGGGCAGCGATGCGAGATCATGTTCGCGCGCCTCAAGGACCGGAGGCGCGTGGCAACCCGCCATGACCGCTGTCCAAAGGTCTTCCTCTCAGCCATCGCTCTCGCGGCAACCGTCATCTGCTGGTCATGACTCCTGACCCTGGCCCAGTGCCCCATGATGGCTTTGTCAGGTCGCAGGTCGCCCGACCGCCGGACGTTGGATTTTCCAAGCCAGTTCGCGACGACCGGCGGGTGATGCCAGCGCTATTTTCGCGATCTAGCCTGTTTGGACGATAATATCTGTGACGGTTCGGCTCATGCTTCTGGCGGCGACACGAGAGGCAACAGCAGTGAGCAAGGTCAGAACGCAGAGCGACACAGTGGATTACATCGTGATCGGGGCCGGGGCCGCTGGATGTGTGGTGGCTGCCCGATTGTCGGCCTTGCCCGGTGTGCGAGTGGCGATGATCGAAGCGGGCGGCAGTGATCACAATCCGTTGATCCACATCCCCGGCGCGAATTTCGCGACCGGCACAAACCCCGCCTTCAACTGGAGTTACGAGACCGCGCCGAACCCTGCGCTGGACGGGCGCAGGCTCTACATGTCGCAGGGGCGCGTGATGGGCGGGTCCGCCTCGATCAACGGCATGATGTTCCTGCGTGGACGTGACAGCGACTTTGACCAATGGGCTGCGTCGGGCGCGACGGGCTGGAGCGCCGCCGAGGTGCGCCCATGGTTCGAACGGGCTGAGACCTATTTGGGGCACCCGCGTCCCGGTCGCGGGCAGGGCGGTCCGGTGACGATCACCCGCGGGCACGCCACGGCGCCTGTCTGCGATCTCTTCCTCGAGGCCGCCACTGCCGACGGGCTGCATCGTAGCGAGGATATCGCGGCGGACGGGCCATCATCCGCGGGCTATGTCGACCTGTCGATCCGGCGCGGGCGGCGGGTGTCCACGGCCGCGGCCTATCTGAACGGCGTGGCGCATCGCGGCCGCCTGCGCATCCTGCGCAACGCCCATGTCGCCCGGATCGAGATCGCCGGGGGCCGCGCCAAGGGGGTTCATCTGATCCAGCGCGGCGAAACTCGATATCTGAGCTGCCGCCGAGAGGTCATCGTCGCGGGCGGTGCGATCAATTCGCCCGCACTTCTGCTGCGCTCGGGCATCGGCGATCCGGCCCGGCTCGGCGCGCTGGGCATCGACGTGCGCGTCGCCAATCCCGGCGTGGGCGAGAATTACCAGAACCACCCGATGTACAAGATGATGTTCGCCACCACCGCCCCGGTCAGCGCCTATTCTCATCTGCGTCCCTTCGGCGCGCTGAAGGCGGGTCTGTCCTACCTTCTGGCGCGGCGCGGCGTGCTGGCCAGCGGGCTGTTCCCGGTGGGCGGGTATTTCGAGACCGAGGAAGGCAATCCCGAGACGCTGATGCAGTTCTGCATGGCCCCGGCGCTGACGATCCGGCGCCGCCCGGGCATCCTTGGCGTGCTGCCGCGCGCCCACGGGTTCTCGGTCTTGCTCTATCAGGCGGTGCCTTTCAGCCGGGGTCGGGTCGGGATCGCCAGCGCCGATCCTTCCGCGCCGCCGGTGATCGAGGCGAATGTCTTTGGCGATGACCGCGACCTCGACATCATGGCAGTCGCCGCATTCAGAATGCGGAAGATGATGGCGCGCCCTCCGATGGGGGGCGTGCTGGGGGAGGAACTGGCCCCCGGTCCGCAGGCCGACAGTTTCTCGGCCATGCGCGAGGCGATCCGGGCCGAGGTCGGCGCCAATTACCACGTCGCGGGCACCTGCCGGATGGGCAGCGACCCGGACGCGGTCGTCGATCCCCAGTTGCGGCTGCGCGGGGTCGAGGGACTGCGGGTGGTGGATGCCTCGGTCATGCCGAATGTGGTCAGCGCCAACACCTATGCGACCACCGTGATGATCGCCGAGCGCGGAGCCGATTTCATCGCCGCCGCGCATCGCCACTGACAGATCGAGGAGGAGATGAGCATGGAAACCAGGGTTCTTGGCCAATCGGGGCTGCGCGTCTCGGTGGTGGGCCTGGGCTGCAACAATTTCGGCGGCATGGTCGCAGGGCTTGACGACAGCGCTGCGGAACGCGTTATCCACGCGGCGCTGGATGCGGGGATCACCCTGTTCGACACCTCTGACAGCTATGGCGCCGAAGGCGGGTCCGAGCGGGTGCTGGGGGCGGCGCTGAAGGGGCGGCGCGATGGCGTCATGCTGGCGACCAAGTTCGCCTCGCCCCTCGGCGGCAGCGGCAAGAGCGGCTATGACGGCTCGCGCCGGCATGTCTTCCACGCGGTCGAGGGCAGCCTGCGCCGACTGGGCACCGATCATATCGACCTGTACCAGTACCATTTCCCCGACCCGCTGACCCCGCTGGAGGAGACGCTGCGCGCGCTCGAAGATCTCGTCCGGGCGGGCAAGGTCCGGTATATCGCCTGTTCCAACCTGCCGGCGTGGCAGCTGGTGGATGCCAGCTGGACCGCACGCTATCACGGGCTGGGCCGCTTCGTCTCGACGCAGGCGGAATACAACCTGCTCAGCCGCGACGTTGAGGACAGCCTGTTCCCGGCGCTCCGCGCCACGGGGATGAGCCTCCTGCCCTATTTCCCGCTCGCCAGCGGCCTTTTGACCGGCAAGTACCGGCGTGGCGCGCTGCCCGAGCAGGGCCGGCTGATCGATCTTCCTTATTTCAAGGCAGGTCTGACCCAGGAACGGCTCGATCGGATCGAGGCCCTGGCGGCGATTGCCGAGGCGCATGGCCGAAATCTGCTCGATCTCGCCTTCGCCTGGCTGCTGGCGGAACCGCTGGTCGGCTCGGTCATGGCCGGGGCGACGAAGCCTGAACAGGTGATCGCCAATGCCGAGGCCGCGCGCTGGCGGCTTGATGCCGCGATGCGGGACGAGATCTCGCAGGCGCTGGCCTGACGCGGACAACAAGGAGGAAAGACAGGATGGATGTTCTTATCATCGGGGGCACCGGCATGATCGGCGTCAATGCCGCGCTGCACCTGAAGGCCAAGGGCCATAACGTCGCGCTGGCTGCCCGCAACATGCCGGACAAGGATCACCCCGCTGCGCGTTTCCCGGTACTGACACGCGATTTCACCAAGGGCGAGTTTCGCGCCTCGGATCTGGCGCAGTTCGACGCCGTGGTCTTTGCCGCGGGCAACGATCCGCGCCACATGCCTGCCGGGGCCGATCCCGAGGAGTTCTATCGCCGCACCCAATCCGACAGCGTGCCGGCCTTTGCCGAATTGGCGCGCGAGGCGGGGATCAAGCGCTTCGTGCAGGTCGGCAGCTATTACCATCAACTGCTGCCCGATCTGGTCGAAAGCTCGGTCTATGTCCGGGCACGCAAACTGGCCGATGACGGGGTGCGGGCGCTGTCGCGCGACGGCTTCATGGCCTGCACGCTGAACCCGCCTTCGATCGTCGGGGCAACGCCGGGCCTGCCGGCGCTGCGCTATCAGACGCTGGCGGAATGGGGGCAGGGGCTGCGGCCCGAAATCCCGGTGACGGCGCCGCCGGGCGGCACAAATTACATGTCGGTGCGATCCTTGGCCGAGGCGATCGAGGGCGCGCTTTTGCGCGGCGAAGGCGGCAAGGCCTATCTGATCGGTGACGAAAGCCTCAGCTTCCGCGACTTCTTCCAACTGTTCTTCGACGTGGCGGGCAACCCGGTTCAGGTCGGGATCGTGGACGAGGAAAACCGGATGCTTCCCGATGCCTTCATCGTACAGGGGCGCGGCAACACCATCGCCTATGAACCCGATCCGAAGGAAACAGCCCTGCTTGGCTATACCCGCAACGACGTGCGCCGCGCCGTGGCCGAGGTGGCCGCGATGGCGACGCGTCGCAGCGAGGCTGCCCGATGAGCCGTGACCTGTTGCGCCTGTCCGGCAAGGTCGCGCTGATCACCGGCGGGGCCGCCGGGATCGGCCGCGCCACCGCCGAGTTATACCTCGAGGCCGGGATGCAGGTGGTGATCGCCGACAACCATGCAGACCGCTGCGCCGAGGCGTCTGCGGCCATGCCCGCGGCGCTGGTGATCGAGGCCGATGTGCGCGACCCCGACGATGTGGCGCGTATCATCGACGAGACGCGCCAGCGCTTCGGTCGGCTTGATGTTCTGGTCAACAACGTGGGGGATTATCTGAAGATCTTCACCCCGTTCGAGCGCTCGACAGAGGAGGAATGGGAAGCGCTTTACGACATCAACCTCAAGCACATGTTCCGCATGACCCGCGCGGCGCTGCCCCTCGTGAAAGCCTCGGGCGAGGGCGGGTCGATCATCAACCTGTCCACGGTCGAGGCCCTGCGCGGCATTCCCAACGCTACCGTATACTCGGCGTTCAACTCCGCGATCCTCGGCTTCACCCGCAGCCTGTCGGTCGAGCTGGGCTATCACGGTATCCGGGTCAATGCGATTGCGCCGGAAACCACCGATACGATTCAGGTAACGGCAGATCCAAGGGTGCCGCTGGCCAACCGTCCCCATATCCGGACTTGGTTCCCGATGGGACGTTTCGGCCGGGGTGAGGATTCGGCGGGCGCGGCGCTCTATCTGGCGTCCGAGCGGCTTTCGGGGTGGGTGACGGGCACCACCATGGTTGTGGATGGCGGGGTGATCGCCGCAGGGGCCTGGATGCGGATGCAGGACGGCACCTCGTTCACCCATCTGCCGATCATCGCCGCCGACGGCTATACCGATCTGGACTGACGCGGCTCAGGGCGCGGCATCTGCAGCGCCCTGACCCTGGCCTCAATTGTTGCGGAACGCGTTCAGCGCCGCGGGCCCGGCGCGCAGCGCCTCGACCAGATCGCGCTTGCGGATCTTGGCGGCTTCGATCGGCATCGTGTCGATGAATTCAAACCGGCGCGGCACCTTGTAGGCCGCAAGCTGTGCCCGGCAATGGGCCTCCAGCAGGTCGGCACTCAGCTCGGCATCGGTATCCTGTACCACAATGGCCACCGGGATCTCGCCCTTCACCTCGTCCGGGGCGGGGACGACGGCGCAGATCGACACGCCCTTCTGGCGATAGAGCACGCTTTCCACCTCAAGCGGATAGATGTTGTGGCCGCCGGTGATGATGACATCCTTCTTGCGGTCGACGATGAACAGGAACCCCTCTTCATCGAGGAACCCCAGATCGCCCGAAAGCCAGCCGTCGGGACCAAAGCTTTCCGCCGTGGCCTCGGGATTGTCGGCATAGCCGCGGTTGACGCAATCGCCGCCGATCACCACCTCGCCGACCTCGCCCCGCGGAACCGGCTGGCCCGCCTCATCGACGATGGTGATGCGCGACGATCCAACCGGCAGCCCGGCCGCCCCGGCCCGGCGCGGCCCGCTGATGGGTTCGATCACGCATTGGCCGCAGGTCTCGGTCGCACCATAGACCTGACTGACGCGCGCGCCCGAGAGGGCCTCGAATTTCTGGATGATCGGCTGCGGCACCGGCGCGCCACCGGTGGTGCAGACGCGCAGCGACGACAGGTCGTGGCGGTCCGCATCGAACGCCCCGACCATGTAGACATACATCGTCGGCGTGCCTCCGAAATAGGTCGCCCGGTGGTGGGCGATATCGCTTAGCACGCGTTCGGTGTCCCAGCGTTCATGCAGGACCAGCGTGCCCCCGGTATAAAGGCAAAGGTTCAGCGTCACCGTCAGCCCAAAATTGGTGAACAGCGGCACGGCGCAGAGATAGGTCTCGGCCCCGAACCGTGCGCCATGCGCGACCGACATGTCACGCAGCGAACTGGCGGTGGCGAAATGGGTCTGGTCGATCGCCTTCGGCTTGCCCGTGGTGCCCGAGGAAAAGAACAGCGCCGAGGTGTCGTTGAAATCCTGACGGTGATCGGTGAAGGTTTCGGGTGCCGCGGCGATCAGCGCGTCGAAATCCAGCGCGCCCTTGACCGCGCCGCCAAGACAGAACGTCAGAAGGTCGGGCAGACGGGCGGCGATCTGCATGGCCGTGGCGGCACTGCTCTGATCGCAGATCAACGCGCGGATGCCGCCACGCGTCAGGATGTCCGAAACCTCGGCGGCACGGAACATCGCCGACAGCGGGGCGGGGATCGCCCCCAGCCTCTGACAGGCCCAGAAGGCCGCGGCCATCATCGGCGTGCTGGGCAGATAAAGCGCCACGCGCGCCCCCGGCTGCACCCCGGCCTTTTGCAGGGCCCCCGCCATGCGCGCCGTCAGCGCGCCGAATTCGGCGTAGGTGATCCGGCGGTCTCCGTCGATCAGGAAAGGCCGCTCCGGCACAAGTGCGAGGTTGCGTTGCAACATCTGGTTCAGCGTTTCCACTTTGGGTTCTCCGTCCGGTCAAAGCTCCCGGTTTCATATCCCAGCCGATCCAGACCGCATCGTCCGCCGGGACGATGCCACCGCGCAGCCGTGGGCAAGGATGCCGCGGAACTGGAAAGGGAAAACGGATGACAGGACGTCTGGAAGGCAAGGTCGCAATCATCACAGGCGCGACCTCAGGGATCGGGGCGGCTGCGTCACGGCGCTTCGCACAGGAAGGGGCCTGCGTCGCCTTGGTCGGGCGTAACCCTGCGCGGGGTGCGGCGTTGGTGGCCGAGATCGATAAGGCGGGCGGACGGGCGGCCTTTCATGTCCTGGATTTCGAGGCCCCCCAAGGGGTCGAGGACATGGTCTGCGCCGTCGCCGGCGAGTTCGGCGGGATCGACGTGCTTTACAACAACGCCGGCGGGTCCAGCAGCGCAGATGGACCGCTGACAGTTGCCCCGGAGGCAGAGTTCTGGCGCTGCATTCGGGTGGATCTTTTCGGCAGCTGGCTGATGGCGCGTCACGTCATCCCGCATATGAAGGTGCGTGGTGGCGGGTCGATCATCAACACCGCCTCGATCGCGGGGGCCATGGGGCTGCCGAACCGCGACGCCTATACCGCCGCCAAGGGCGGGCTGCTCGCGCTTGGCCGCTCGATGGCGGTGGAATTCGCCGCCGACGGCATCCGGGTGAACACGCTCGTCCCCGGCGCCGTCGGCACCGAGCGGGTGCTGCGTTTCTTCGAGGAGGAACCGCATCTCGAAGCGCAGCGGCAGGCTTATCTGCTGGGGCTTGCGCGGCCCGAGGACGTGGTGAACGCGGCGCTGTTTCTGGCCTCGGACGACTCCGCGCGCACCACCGGCCACATGCTTCCGGTGGATAGCGGCATCCTGATTTCGTGATGCTTTCCCACCCGACCGATGCGGCGTCAGCGCGCTAGTCCCTTCGGACGATGCCCTGACGGCGCTCGCGAACGCAGGGTCAACTTCAGGCGTCGACCCTTGCGCAACGGAAGCCGCCGATCATTTGGGAGGATGAGATGAAGACCTTTATGACAACCGCCGCGACGGTCGCTCTTGTTGCGGGCATGGCCCAGGCTGCTGACGGGACGGTGAAAGTCGGCGTGCTGAACGATCAAAGCACGTCGTTCTCGGCGCTCGGCGGCTCCGAGGTCGTGGTGGCCGTTGAGATGGCGATTGCGGATTTCGGCGGAGAAGTCCTTGGCAAGCCGATCGAATTCGTATCCGCCGATCATCAGAACAAGCCCGACGTGGCGCTGTCGATCGCCCGCGAATGGCTGGATACCGAAGGTGTCGATGTCATCATGGACGTGCCGAACTCGGCCGTGGCCCTGGGGCTGAACACCCTGATCGGGGACAGCGGCAAGATGGGCCTTTTCGTCTCGCCCCTGACCGACCGGCCGACCGAGGCCGATTGCAACGGTCACGTTCTGGCCTGGGCCTATGACGCCTATTCGACCGTTGGGACCGCGGTGAATGCGCAGCTCGACAAGGGGCTGAAAAGCTTCTTCACCCTCTCGCCCGACTACGAGGCGGGCAAGGTGATGGCCAGCTGGGTGGAAACCGCCGTGACCGAGGGCGGGGGTGAGGTCGTCGGTGCGGTGGCGGCCCCGCTCGGCACCACCGATTTCTCGTCTTACATCCTTCAGGCACAGGCGTCGGGGGCAGAAGTCATCCAGATCAACCTGAACGGCTCGGAACTGATCAATGCCCTGAAGCAAGTGCAGGAATTCGGGCTGATCGCATCCGGCATGGAGGTCGCGGTGACCTTCCTGCACCAGTCCGACGCCCGGTCGATCGGGGCCGAGGCGCTGGAAGGCGTGCAGTTCGCCGCGCCCTGGTTCTGGACCCAGGACGAGGCCGCCCGCGACTTCGGCACCCGGATGATGGAAGCCACGGGCAACGCCCCGGGCTGGGTTGCTGCCGGCAATTATTCGGCTGCGATGACCTATCTCAAGGCTGTCGAAGCGGCCGGTACGGATGAACCCGAAGCGGTGATCGCCCAGATGGAATCCATGGATCTGGACGACCTCTTCGTCCACAACGGCGAGCTGTATCCGAACGGGCGCCTGATCCATGACATGTACCTGCTCGAGGTGCGCTCGCCCGCCGAGATCGGTGACAGCCAGGAATATTTCAAACTGGAGGCGACGGTGCTTGCCGAGACGGCCTTCCAGCCGCTCAGCGCCACCACCTGCCCGCTGGTCAACGCGAACGGCTGAGCACGGCATGGCCGGGTACCTGGTTTTCGACCTCGAGATCACCGACCCCGCGGCTTGGGAGGAATACCGCCGTGAGGCGGGGCCGGTGATGGACGCGGCAGGCGGGCATTTCGTGATGGCAAGCGCCAGCATCGAACCGCTCGAGGGCGACTGGCATCCCGCCAGCCTCTCGGTTGTGGCTTTCCCCAGCTATGAGGCGGCGCGGGCATACTACCATTCGCCCCCCTACCAGTCCCTCGTGCCCCTGCGGCAGCGTGCTGCACGTGGGCACGGGGTTCTTATCAAAGGACTGTGAGATGACGGATACGATCATCGAGACCCGGGGGCTGGTGCGCCGGTTCTCGGGCTTCACGGCCGTGGACGGCGTGAACCTGAAGATCGCGCGCAATTCGGTACATGCGCTGATCGGGCCGAACGGGGCGGGCAAGACCACGGTCTTCAACCTGATTTCCAAGTTCCTTGCACCAAGCGAGGGGCAGATCCTGTTCAACGGTCGCGACATCACCCGGACAAAGCCCGCCGAAGTGGCGCGGCAGGGCATGGTGCGCTCGTTCCAGATCTCGGCGATCTTCGGGCGCATGACGGTCGCAGAAAACCTGCGTATCGCGCTCCAGCGTCCGACGGGCCTGTCGATGAACTTCCTGCGTGGTGACACCGTGCTGGCGGGGCTGGACGGGCGGGTCGACGAATTGCTCGACGCGGTCGGGATGCTGGACTGGCGCGACCGTCCGGCGGCGGGCCTGCCCTATGGGCGCAAGCGGGCGCTGGAGTTTGCCACAACGCTGGCGCTCGACCCCGAGCTGATGCTGCTGGACGAGCCGATGGCGGGGCTGGGCACCGAGGATATCGAACGCATCACCGCCCTGATTGCAGGCGAGGCGCAGCGGCGCACCATCCTGATGGTGGAGCACAATCTGTCGGTGGTGGCCGAGCTGGCCGACCGGATCACGGTGCTGGCGCGCGGCAATATGCTGGCCGAAGGCAATTACGCCGATATCTCTGCCGACGAGGCGGTGATTGAAGCCTATATCGGGGGCGACATTGACTGAGCAACCTGTACTCGAAGTGTCCGGCCTTGAGGCCTGGTATGGCGAAAGCCAGGCGCTGCACGGCATGGATTTCGTCGTCAATCGCGGCGAGGTGGTGTCGCTTCTGGGCCGCAACGGCGCGGGCAAGTCGTCCACCCTGCGCAGCATCGTCGGGCTGATGCGCCGCACCCGTGGCGAGGTGCGCCTGCACGGGCAGAGCATCCTCGGAAAGGCGCCAGAGCAGATCGGGCGCATGGGTCTTGCCTGGTGCCCGGAAGAGCGCGGCATCTTCAACAGCCTGACCGTGGCCGAGAACCTGCGCCTGCCGCCGGTGGTGGCCAGGGGCGGCATGAGCGAGGAGGAACTGCTGGCGCTGTTCCCCAATCTCAGGGAACGCTGGCGCAGCCCGGGCGGCAAGCTTTCGGGCGGCGAACAGCAGATGCTCGCCATCGCCCGCATCCTGCGCACCGGGGCCGACATCCTGCTGCTGGACGAGCCGACCGAGGGGCTGGCCCCCGTCATCGTGCAGGAGATCGCCGAGGTCGTGCGCGCCATCAAGGCCCGCGGCCTGACCGTGGTGCTGGTGGAGCAAAACTACCGTTTCGCCTCGCGCCTGTCGGATCGCCACTACGTCGTGGAACACGGCAGGGTGATCGACAGCATGGACCGCGGTGGCCTGGAACAGAACCGTGCCCGCATCGAAACCTATCTGAAGGCCTGACATGACCGAGCTTCTGGGAATTCCCCCCGTCCTTCTTTTCGGCCAGCTTCTGATAGGCCTGATCAACGGCCTGTTCTATGCCCTGATGAGCATGGGCGTGGCCATCATCTTCGGCATGTTGCGGATCGGCAATTTCGTGCATGGCGCGCAATACATGCTGGGGGCCTTCGGGGCCTGGTTCCTCATCAGCCTGCCAGATCTCTTCCCCGGCCTCGGCCTGCCGTCCCTGGGCTATTGGTGGGCCTTGGTGCTGGTGCCGCCGGCGGTCGCGGTGATCGGCGCGCTGATGGAGCGGGTCTTCATCCGCCGGGTCTACAACCTTGAACATGCCTACGGGCTCTTGCTGACCGTCGGCATGGCCTTCGTGATCGAGGGTCTGTTCAATGTGAAATTCGGCGCCGCCGGGCAGCAATACGGCGTGCCCGACCTGCTGAAGGGCGGCGTGAACCTGGGCTTCATGTTTCTGCCGATCTACCGCATCTGGGTGATCGTGGCCGCGCTGGTGGTCTGTTTCGGCACCTGGGCGGTGATCGAGCGCACCCGGCTGGGCGCCTATCTGCGGGCTGCGACCGAAAACCCCGATCTGGTGCGCACCTTCGGGATCAACGTGCCCCGGATGCTGATGTTGACCTATGCTTTCGGTGTCGGTCTGGCCGGTCTGACCGGCGTCATGGCGGCGCCGATCTACCAGGTCAGCCCGCAGATGGGGCAGTCGATCATCATCACCATCTTCGCGGTCGTGGTCATCGGCGGCATGGGTTCGATCA
Source organism: Oceanicola sp. S124 (assembly GCF_000220565.1). GTDB lineage: Bacteria > Pseudomonadota > Alphaproteobacteria > Rhodobacterales > Rhodobacteraceae > Pseudooceanicola. The sequence goes on from NZ_AFPM01000086.1 coordinate 11,638, forward strand.
TGGGCGCCATCGTCAGCGGCATCGGGCTGGGGGTCATCGAGGGGCTGACCAAGGTGTTCTGGCCCGAGGCCTCCTCGACGGCGATCTTCATCTGCATGGCGCTGGTGCTGATCCTGCGGCCACAGGGGCTGTTCGGCAAGGAAACCTCGGCCCATTCCGGCGCCGACATCACCATTGCCCGGCGCGAAAGCATTCTGGAAAACGGCCGGATCTGGATCCCGGTGCTGGCCATCGGCGGCCTGCTTCTGCCCTACCTGGTCTACCCGGTCTTCGCGATGAAGATCCTGTGTTTCGCGCTCTTCGCCTGCGCCTATAACCTGATCTTCGGCTATGTCGGCCTGCTGGCCTTTGGTCATGCGGCCTTTTTCGGGGCCTCGGCCTATGGCACGGCGCATCTCGCCTCGGTCTGGGGCTGGTCGCCCGAGGCCTCGCTTCTGGGCGGGGTGGTGCTTGCCACCGGGCTTGGCGCGCTGTTCGGCTGGCTGGCGATCCGGCGGCAGGGTCTTTACTTCGCGATGATCACCCTTGCGCTGGCGCAGGTGCTGGTCTTCTACGCGGTGCAGGCGAACTGGACCCATGGCGAGGACGGCATTCAGTCGGTGCCGCGCGGGATGCTGTTCGGGGTCTTCGACCTGAACGACATGATGACGATGTATTTCTTCGTCCTCGCGGTTTTCCTGATCGGTTTCGCCTTCATCTACCGACTGCTGCGGTCGCCCTTCGGGCAGGTGCTGCGCGCGATCCGCGACAACGAGGCGCGGGCGACCTCGCTTGGCTACTCGACCGAGCGTTTCAAGCTGATCGCCTTTACCCTGTCGGCCCTGCTGGCAGGCGTCGCGGGCGGCGTGAAGGCGCTTGTGTTCCAGATTGCCTCCCTGGCGGACCTGCATTTCATGACCTCGGCCGATGCCCTCCTGATGACGCTGATCGGCGGCGTGGGCACGATCCTTGGCCCGGTGGTGGGTGCGGCAATCGTGGTGACGTTGCAGCGCGAATTCGCGGAGTTCGGCGCCTGGGTCATCGTGGTGCAGGGGGCGGCCTTTGTCCTTTGCGTGCTGTTCCTGCGGCAGGGCGTTGTGGGCACGCTGGAAAACTGGCTGGGCCGACGGGCTGAACGGGCGCGCGAGGCGGGCCTCTCCCGCCGCGATCCGGCGGAATGAGCGCCGCGGTCGTGATCGGCGCAGGCCCGGGGCTGGGCCTGTCGCTGGTGCGGGCCTGTGCCAGCGCCGGGTACGCGACGGGCTTCATCGGCCGCCGGGCCGGCGCGGTCGCGGGATATGGTGAAACGCTGGCGGCCGAGGGGCTGTCGGACACGCTTGGAACCTGCGGTGATGCCGCCGATCCGGTGTCGCTGACCGGCGCGCTGGATCGCTTGAGGCAGGCGCAGGGCGCGCCCGAGCTTCTGATCTGCAATGCGGCCATCGTCGAACCCTCACGCTTCGTGACGCCCTCCGGGATCGAGACGGCGCGATATGCCGATGCGCCGGGCTGGCAGGCCCGGGGCGCGCCGCTGGATGCCGAGACGCTGGTGGCGCAGTTCCGCGCCAATGTGGCCGGGGCCCTGACGGCGGCGCAGCATGTCGCGCCGGACATGATCGCGCAGGGCAGGGGGACGATCCTGCTGACCGGCGGTGCACTGGCCTTTGGCCCCTGGATCGAATGGGGGGCGGTGTCGCTCGGCAAGGCGGCGCTGCGCAGTCTCGGGCAGTCGCTGGCGTTGGAGCTGGGGCCGCACGGTGTTCAGGTGGCCGTTGTGGCGATCCACGGCACCATGGCGCCGGGCACGCCCTATGACCCTGATCTGGTGGCGGAGCATTACCTGTCCCTCCATCGCCGCCCGCGCCCTGATTGGACGGTGGACGCGCATTACAAGATGAACGAGGACGACGGAAAGGATCCCGACAGATGATAGAGACGCCCCTTCGACTCGATGGCCGCGTGGCGCTTGTCACCGGCGGGGCCAGCGGCATCGGCGCCGCCATCGCGGCGCGGCTTGCCGCGCTGGGGGCACGCGTGGTGCTGGCGGACATGAACGCCGACGGACTGGCCGCGGCCCGTGCCGAAACCGGCGCGGAGGCCTGCGTCAGCGGTGACGTAAGTCGCGCCGAGGATGTCACGCGCATGGTGGCCGAGGCTGCCACGGCCACAGGTCCAGTCGAGCTTCTGGTCAATGCCGCCGGGATCGCGGATACGTTCCGCCCCGTGCAGGACTGTGATCCCGAAAGTTGGCAGAAGGTGCTCGACGTCAACCTGCGGGGCTGCTTCCTGATGTGCCGGGCGGTCGGCCCGGCCATGCTGTCGGCACGGCGGGGCGCGGTTGTGAACGTCTCGTCCATGGTGGCGCCTGTCGCGTTTCCGGGCCGCTCGGCCTATGGGGTCAGCAAGGCGGGGGTCGATCACCTGACCAAGGCGCTGGCCTGCGAATGGGGCCCTGCGGGGGTCCGGGTGAACGCCATTGCCCCCGCCTATACCCGCACGCCGATGGTGCAGAAGCTGATTGATGACAAGGCGCTGGACTTCGGCGTGATCGAGCGGCGCACGCCGCTGGGGCGCCTCGCCCTGCCCGACGAGATGGCCAAGGCGACCGCTTTTCTGCTGTCGGACTGGGCGTCCTATGTCACCGGGACGGTGCTGCCGGTGGACGGTGGCTGGCTGGCCTATGGGGCGGCAGGGGATGTGGATCGTTTCGGCGCAGCGGGCTGAGCCGGCTCAGCCCAGACCCAAAGAAAACGGGCGCCTTCTCGGCGCCCGTTTTCCTTCCTGCCAGACCGGTGGCCCGGGCGATCACGCCGGTTCCGCCGCCAGTTCACGTTTCAGCACCTTGCCCTGGGCGCTGACCGGCAGGGCCGCGCGGATCTCGACCACGCGCGGCACCTTGTAATTGGCCATCTGTTCGCGCGCCCAGGCGATGATCTCGGCCTCGGTCGCACTCTGGCCGGGGCGCAGCACGACGAAGGCCTTGCCAACCTCGCCCATGCGCGCGTCGGGGATGCCGATCACAGCCACCTGACCAATCGCGGGGTGGTTGGACAGCATCCGCTCGATCTCGGCCGGGTAGCAGTTGAAACCGCCGGTGATGTACATGTCCTTCAGCCGGTCCTCGACCACGAGGTTGCCCGCGTCGTCGAACCGGCCCACGTCGCCGGTATGCAGCCAGCCCTCGGCGTCGATGGTCGCTGCCGTCGCTTCCGGGTCGTCGAAATAGCCCTGCATGACGATATAGCCGCGAATGCGGATCTCGCCGGTCTCGCCCTGCGGCAGCTGGGTGCCGTCTTCACCGAAGACGGCGATCTCGACGCCCGGCATCGGGGTGCCGGCGGTCTTGGCCACGACTTCGATCGGGTCGGAGGTATGGCACATGGTGCCATAGCCGCCACATTCGGTCAGGCCATAGCCATTGCAGACCCCTTCGCAGCCCAGATCGGTCTTCATCCGCTCGACAAGGATCGAGGGGATGACCGCGCCGCCGGTGATCCCGAGGCGCAGCGACGACCTGTCGGTGTCCTCGAAGCCCGGATGGTTCAGCATTCCCTGAAAGATCGCGGGCGGGCCGGGAATGACCGAAACGCGCTCGGCTCCGACACGGGCCAGGACCTCGCCCGGATCATAGGCCTGATGCGGAAGCACGGTGGCCCCCACGATCAACGAGCCGATGGCGCCTCCGCGATAGCCGAAAGCGTGGAAGAACGGTGGGATGACAAGGGTGCGGTCGCCCCGGCGCATGCCGACACGTTCGGTCCATGCGGCGACCACGCGCAGGAACTGCTGATGTGCATACATCACCCCCTTGGAGCGCCCGGTGGTTCCCGAGGTGAACAGGATGTCGCAGATCGTCTCGGGGGTCAGCGCCGCTTCACGCGCGGCAAGCTCCGCATCCTCGACGTCCTCGGCGCGGGCCATGAAATCCGCCCATGCGGTATCGCTGCCAGCATTGTCCAGCACCACCACCTCGTTCAGCTGGGCACGGACCTTGTCGTTCAGCAGGTCGGGGAAGTGCCGGTCGAGGAACTGGCCCACCGAGACCACCAGCTTGGCGCCGCCGCGCAGCGCGAGGTCTTCGATCTCGGCGCTGCGGAACCGGGTTGAAACCGGGATCATGATCGCGCCCGCGCTGGCCGCGCCCATGGCCGCGATCAGCCAGTTCGCGCAGTTCGGCGCCATGATCATGATCCGGTCGCCCGCCTCGATCCCCGAGGCGATCAGCGCCTTGGCGAAGCGGCGACGCTCCGCGTCGAAGTCACGAAAGCTGAGCGTGACACCACCATCCTCGATATAGGGGCTGTCGCCATAGACCTCGGCGGCCCGCGCACAGCAGGCAGGCAGGGTTGTGAAGGTCCAGCTTTGCGATTCGAGCATCCTGCTCTCCCTTGGCATCGAATTCCGGTGACCGGCGTCGCACACGGTCACGCCCTGCTTGCGACCTGCCCGAAAACCGCGGCAGGGTGCATCGTCCGATGAGACGACGCCCATGCGCGCGGCGCGATGCTAGGGGCGTTCCAAGGAATGAGAAAGGGGCTTCTCTCATGACATCTCCGGTTTCAAAAGCGGATATCCGTCTGGACGGGAAGGTGGCGATCGTCACTGGCGGCAGCCGTGGTATCGGCGCCGGCATCGCGGCCATGCTGCTGGCACAGGGGGCCGAGGTCGCGATCTGCGGACGCTCCGAACCCGAGACCCTGCCCGGGGGCGGCGGGCGCAAGGCGCGGTTCTGGTCCTGTGACGTGCGCGACGCCGAGGCGGTGTCAACCTTCGTCGATGCCGTGGGCGAGGCGTTCGGGCGCATCGACATCCTCGTGAACAACGCGGGCGGCGCACCGGCCTCGGATGCGGCGACGGCCTCGCCCCGGTTCCATGAAAAGATCATGGCGCTGAACCTGATGGCGCCGATCCACATGTCACAGGCGGTGCATCGCTGGATGGTCAAGAACGACGAGGGCGGCTCGATCGTCAACATCGCCTCGGTCTCGGCCACCCGGCCGTCGCCCTGGACGGCGGTCTATGGCGCGGCGAAATCGGGCCTTCTGGGGCTGACCCGCAGCCTTGCCGCCGAATGGGGGCCGGTGATCCGGGTCAATGCCATCGTGGTCGGGCTGGTCGACAGCGGCGGCGATGCGCTGCCCTATGGCGGGGTCGAGGCGCGCGACGCGATCGCCGCCTCGCTGCCTGCCAAGCGGCTCGGCCTGCCCGATGATATCGCGGCGGCTTCGCTCTATCTGGCCTCGCCGATGGCGGCCTACGTGTCGGGGGCGGTGCTGGATGTAACGGGCGGCGGCGAGCGCCCGCTGTTCCTGGATCTGGTCGAACGGCACTCGAAGGGCTGACCCACGGACCCGGAAATGCAAACGGGCGGCCCCCGGGCCGCCCGTTGTCGTTTCAGGAAGAGGCGTGATCAGGAACTGCCCCAGACCGGCTTGGCCGCCGGGCGTTCGGCTTTCAGACGTTCCACCGCCGCGCTGATTTCCTCTGCCTTCCAGGCCCGCTTGATGTCTTCCTGCGGGCCGTCGCTCCAGCCCAGACAGAGGCGCAGATCGCCGCCGATCAGTTCGAACACCTCGCCGCTGACACCGACCGATTGTTCCGAACACAGCCAGGCCACCAGCGGCGCGGTGTTTTCAGGCGCGAAGATGTCGAATTCGCCCTCCTTGGCACTCATCGCCTCGCCAAAGGCCCCTTCGGTCATCCGGGTGCGGGCGTTGGGGGCGATGGCATTGGCGGTGATGCCATAGCGGGCCAGTTCGGCCGCCTGCACCAGCGTCATCGAGGCGATGCCGCCCTTGGCTGCAGAATAGGCGGTCTGGCCGATCGACCCATGCAGGCCCGCACCCGAGGTGGTGTTGATGATGCGGCCATCGACGGCCTCACCGGCTTTGGCCAAGCCGCGCCAGTGATCGACCGCATGGCGTGCGGTGCAGAAATGGCCGCGCAGATGCACACGCATCACCGCGTCCCATTCGTCCGGCGTTGCCGAGACGAACATCCGGTCGCGCACGAAACCCGCGTTGTTGACCACGGCGTGAAGGCTGCCGAAGGTCTCGACCGTCTGGCGCACCATCTCGCCGGTGGCCTCCCAGTCGGCCACGTCGCAATGGTTGGCCATGGCGCGTCCGCCCATGGCGGTGATTTCGGACACCACGGCCTCGGCCGGGCTTTCGCCGGTGTCCTCGCCGTGGTTGCCGACACCCAGATCGTTGACCACGACCGCCGCGCCCTGGCGCGCAAGCTCCAGCGCATAGGCGCGGCCCAGACCGCGGCCGGCGCCGGTGACGATGACGACCCTGTTTTCGCAGATACCCATTTCAGTCCTTTCCTGACAGCCGTACCGCACGGGCGTTGCCCGCGTTGCGTGGCCGGTTCTTCTCCGCCTGTCGCAGCGGTTCACATTCGACCAGCCCCGCGCGTGAGCGTCGGGCCAGCCGTTCGTATTCGCCTTCGCCGTCCTGTTTCCAGACGATCTGGTCGGGGCGCAGTTCCCGCAGGGCGCGCGCCGGATTGCCCGCGATCAGGCGCCTTGGTCCGACCTGCATCCCCGAGCGCACCAGAGACATGGCCGCGACAAGGCACTCCGCCCCGATCTCGGCCTCGTCCAGCACCACGGCGTTCATCCCGACCAGCGCATGATCCCCGATCAGGCATCCGTGCAGCACGGCGCCGTGACCGATGGTGGCGCCGCGCTCGACGATGCAATCGGATCCGGCGCCGGTATGCATGGTGCAATTGTCCTGCACGCTGGCCTGGCCGCGCACGATGATGCGCCCGAAATCCCCCCTGAGCGAGGCCGACGGGCCGATATAGCAGCCCGGTCCGATCTGCACGTCGCCGATCAGCACGGCGGTCGGGTGCAGGAAGGTGGCTTCATCCACCACCGGCACCCGGCCCTCGAAGGCATAGACCGGCATGTTACAGCCGTTCGATGATGGTCACGTTGGCCTGACCGCCGCCTTCGCACATGGTCTGAAGCCCGTAACGACCGCCGCGACGCTCCAGCTCGTAAAGCATGGTGGTCATCAGCCGTGCGCCGGTGGCCCCGATCGGGTGGCCGAGCGAGATGCCGCCGCCGTTCACATTGACCTTTTCATGCGGAATCCCCAGCTCCTTCATCCAGGCCAGCGGGATCGAGGCAAAGGCCTCGTTGCATTCGAACAGGTCGATGTCGTCGACGGTCAGCCCGGTTTTTTCCAGCGCGTGACGGGTCGCGGGGATCGGCGCGGTCAGCATCCAGACCGGATCGTCGGCCCGTACCGTCAGGTGATGGATCCGCGCCCGCGGCTTCAGGCCGTGGGTCTTGACCGCCGCCTCCGAGGCCAGCAGCAGGGCGGCCGCGCCGTCACAGGTCTGGCTGGCGACCGCCGCCGTGATCCGCCCGCCGGGCTCCAGCGGTTCCAGCGTCGCCATCTTCTCAAGCGAGGTGCCCCGGCGCGGGGTCTCGTCATGGCTCAGACCTTCGACCGGAATGATCTCGGCCTCGAAAAGGCCTGCATCGATCGCCGCCAGCGCCCGTTCGTGGCTTGCCAGCGCAAAGCGCTCCATCTCCTTGCGCGAACAATCCCACTTCTCGGCGATCATCTGGGCCGAACGGAACTGGCTCACCTCCTGATCGCCGAACCGGGCCAGCCAGCCGGGCGAAGAGCGGAAGGGATCATCGAACCCATAGGCCTGACCCGCATACATCGCGGCCGAGATCGGAATCGCGTTCATGTTCTGCACACCGCCCGCGATCACCAGATCCTGGGTGCCGCTCATCACGCCCTGGGCTGCGAAATGTACGGCCTGCTGGGACGACCCGCATTGGCGGTCGATGGTCACGCCCGGCACATGCATCGGCAGGCCCGCGACCAGCCAGCAGGTGCGCGCGATGTCGCCCGCCTGACTGCCGATGGTGTCGCAACAGCCATAGACCACGTCATCCACCGCCGCCGGATCGATCCCGGTGCGTGCGACCAGGGCCTTGATCGGGGCGGCCCCCAGATCGGCGGAATGGAGATGGGCAAGGCTGCCCTTCTTGCGGCCCACCGGGGTGCGGATGGCATCGACGATATAGGCTTCGGCCATGGATCAGCCCTCCTGGTTGAACAGCGTGTCAGGCCCGATGGCCAGCGTCTCAAGTCGTGCTGCATAACGGTTGCGGTGCAGGGTCTCGGTGCCCCAGAGATTGCGCAGGCTCAATGTGCGCTTGATGTAGAAATGCACATCCGCCTCCTGCGAATAGCCCATGCCGCCATGAACCTGGATTGCGGTCTGCGCGGTAGTTTCGGCAGCGCGGCCGCAGACGTATTTGGCATGGCTGATCCGCGCACGGGTATAGGCATCCTGCGTGGATGCGGCCATGGCGGAGGCAGCCTGTAGTACCGGGCGCGCGAACTCCACCGCCACCTGCGCGGAGGCCAGATGGTGCTTCAGCGCCTGATAGCTGCCGATCGGTTTGCCGAATTGGGTGCGTTCCCCGGCATAGGCGACCGAAATGTCGATGGCGCGCTGCGCGATGCCCAGCATCTGCGCGGCGGCAAACAGCGCGCCGATCTCCTGCGCATGATCCGTGGCGGCGCGCGCTGCCTCGCCCTCGGCGAGGATCTGGGCGTCCGGCCCCGGTGTGACGGCGAACAACCGGCGCAGCGGATCGACGCCGGGTTGCGGCGTGATCGTGGCACTGCCGGCGGGGCACAGCAGCACCCGGTCGACCTCGAAGATCAGGATCGCATCGGCGCTGTCAGCCCCTTCGGCAAAGGGGGCGGCGGGATGGCTCAGCGCGACCTGCGCCTCGCCGGCCATCACCTGGGCCAGCAGCGCCGCCTCACCGAATTGGTCGAGCGCCGGCAGGGTGATCCCCATGGTCTCGATCAGGGGTTCGGGCAGCAGGGCCGCGCCCGCCGCGGTGACAAGGCCGATCACGTCCTGCGGCGCCAGCCCCAGCCCCCCGGCCTCTTCGCCCACCAATGCGCCGGGCAGGCCAAGTTCGACCATTGCCGACCAGCGCGCGGCGTCATGGCTCTTGCCGGTCTCGGCCAGCGCACGCAGTTCGGCGGTGGTGCAATTGGCGGCGAGGAACTCGCGCACCATGTCGGTCATCATCTGTTGTTCTTCGGTGATCACGAATTGCATGGCGTCACTTCCTCGGCATTCCGAGCATCCGCTCGGCGATGATGTTGCGCTGAATTTCGTTGGTCCCGGCATAGATTGGACCAGCGAGTGAGAAGAGGTATCCGTCCAGCCAATTGCCCGCATCGGGCGCGGCCGAGGCCCCCGGATGCAGCTCGGCCCGGTCGCCGAGGATATCAAGCGCGGTGCGGTGCAGCGCGATGTCCAGCTCGGACCAGAAGATCTTGTTGGTCGAGGCCTCGGCACCGATCCTGCCGCCCGCCATCAACCGAGAGGCGGTCGAGTAGATCGAAAGCGCATAGGCCTCGGCACCCATCGCGGCCTCGGCCACGCGGGCGCGCAGCACCGGATCAAGGTCATCGCCCCGGCTTTGGGCCAGCGCCACCAAGGCACGCACTGCGACCTGGTACCGGGCGGGGCTGCGCAGCATCAGGCCGCGCTCGAATCCTGCGGTGGCCATGCAGATCTTCCAGCCCTGACCCTCGGCGCCAAGGATGTTCTCGGCGGGGACCCGGACCTCGTCGAGGAAGAGTTCGGCGAAACCGTGTTCGCCGTTGATCTGGTGGATGGCCTGCCGGGTGACGCCGGGCGCGTCCAGCGGGAACAGGATCAGGCTCAGCCCGTGGTGGCGTTCGCTGTCGGGATCGGTGCGGAACAGGCCGAAGGCCATGTCGGCATAGACCGCGCGGGACGACCAGATCTTGTGGCCCGACAGGACGTATTCATCGCCCTCGCGACGGGCCTTGGCCCGCACGGCGGCAAGGTCCGACCCTGCCTGCGGCTCTGACCAGGCCTGGGCCCAGATCTCTTCGCCGGTGGCCATCCTGGGCAGATAGCGGGCCTTCTGCTGCTCGGTGCCGAATTCCATCAGCGTCGGGCCCAGAAGGAAGATGCCGTTCTGGTTCACCCGCAGCGGCGCACGGGCGCCGTAATATTCTTCTTCGAAGATCAGCCAGCGGATCAGGTCCAGTCCGCGCCCGCCATAGGCGTCGGGCCATGTCACCATGCCCCATCGTCCCTCGTTCAGCTTGGCTTCCCATGCGCGATGGGCCTCGAACCCTTCGCGCGAGGCGTCGAAACTGGGCAGTGGCGTGGCCGGGACGTTGTCACGCATCCAGCTGCGCACCTCGTCGCGGAAGGCGCGCTGCGCGTCGGTATAGGTCAGTTCCATGTCTCAGTCCTTGTCCCCGGCCTCTGCCTTGTTGGCCTTCGCCATCGAGGCGGCATTCAGGCCCGACAGCCGGTCGCCCGAGGCCAGCTCGTTCTGGGCATGGGCGAAATGGTGCATGTGATAGACGGCGTCCATGCCGGTGCGCTTGCCGCGCAGGTCCTCGACATGGTTGATCGCCTGTTTGGTCAGCCAGTTGCCAAGGCTCGGGCGCGACACCAGCGTCTCGGCCCAGTTCCGCACGGCTTCGGTAAGCTCGGCGCGCGGCACGACCTTGTTGACCATGCCGAAATGCTCGGCCCGGGCCGCGGGCATCCGCTCGCCCAGAAGCAGGAATTCCTTGGCCACGCGCGGCGGCAGTTCGAAGGGATGCGCGAAATACTCGACGCCAGGAATGCCCATGCGGTTCACCGGGTCCTGGAAGAACGCGTCGTCCGATGCCACGATCAGGTCGCAGACCCAGGCCAGCATCAGACCGCCCGCGACACAGGCGCCCTGGACCATCGCAATGGTCGGCTTGGGACAATCGCGCCAGCGGCGGCACATGCCCAGATATTGCTCATGCTCACGGGTATACAGGAACTCGGCGCCGGGCTTCTGCGTGTGGTCTTCCCACAGCAGACGGCGCGGAAAAGCGACATCCACGTCGCGGCCCGGCGTGCCGATGTCGTGGCCGGCCGAGAAGTGCTTGCCCTCGCCGCCCAGCACGATGGCCTTCACCTCGGGGTCGTTCACCGCCTGCTGGAAGGCATCGTCCAGCGCATAGGTCATCTGCGAGTTCTGGGCGTTGTTGAACGTCGGCCGGTTCATCATGATCCAGGCGACGGCGTTCTCGACCCGGTAGGTCACCGGCGTATCGGTCTCGTAGACCGGCTGCGGCTGGGGATCGGTACTCATGGGGATCGGTCCTCTTGTCTCTTCCCGGCCGAAGCTAGGGGCGGGACCGATCCGCATCATCGTCTGTTGGGACTAACAGGCGGGCTGCGGCTCGGTCGAGACGCGGCGGCGCGTCCCCGGCGGCATCGGAAGATCGGCCTGCGCCCGCTGCGCGGCCAGCAGCGTTTCGGCCAGCGGACCGGACTCCATTTTGCTGACCCTGCGGGCTTCCAGGTTCATGTGAAGAACCATGGTTTCCATGAAGGCCGAGCGCTGCCCGGTCGTGGCATTCCACAGCTGGAAAAACAGGTGAAACCGCTTGAGATCGGTGAACAGGATGCGCCCGGTGCCCAGCAGCGGGGTGCGCTCCATCAACTCGCTTTCATAGCGCATGTGCTTTTCCACCCGGAAGAAGCCGCGCCGTTCGACCTGCGGATACGCGGGTGTCCAGCCCAGCTGAAGGAACATGGCCCGGTCGATCTCGTCGAGGACGCGATCATAGACCAGCACGTTCATGTGGCCGTTCTCGTCGATATCCTCGGGACCGACCCGACCGGACCAGGATTGTGTCCCGGCCCAGTCGGGCAGTTTGGCATCAGCCATGGGCTGCTGCCATCCGCTGTGCGTTCCACGCCGCAAGCCGGTCGGTCAGTTCCGGCGAGGGGCATTCCAGCGCCACCTGACCACGGCTGACGATCAGGGCGCGGTCGGTATAGGGCTGGGTCACCTTCAGGTGCTGTTCCACGATGATCACGGCGGTGCCGCTTTCGGCCCATTTGCGCAGGAAGGCAAGGATCGGCGGCAGCAGCATCTGCGCCACCCCCATCGAGGGTTCGTCGCAGAGCAGAACCTTCGGCCGGGCCACGAAGGCCTGCCCGAGGGCAAGGATCTGCTGCTGCCCACCCGAAAGGTCCCGCGCCCGCGCCTGAGCCTTTTCCTTCAGGATCGGAAAGACCGAGTGGATCTCTTCCAGCGTCTTGGCAAAGGCATCGGGATCGCGCCGCCCGGCCGCCTGACCCAGCCGCAGGTTGTCATGCACCGTCAGCTCGGGAAACACCCGGTGGTTGTCGAGCACCAGCCGCAACCCCTCATGGGCCGCGCGTTCGGGGGCAAGACCGGTCACGTTCTTGCCATCCATGATCACGGAGCCCGAAGTCGGGGTGTTGAAACCGCTGATCGCCCGCAACAGGGTCGATTTTCCGGCCCCGTTCTCGCCGCCAATCAGAAGAATCTCGCCCGGCTCGACGGTCAGAGAGATGTCGCGCACGACCGGGATGTCGCCATATCCGGCCGTCAGGTTCTTGACTTCAAGCATGGGCATGGTCGCCTCCCACAAACAGGTGCTGAACGGCAGGGTCTTTTGCCAGGTCTTCCGGGCTGCCCTGCGCGATGCGTTTGCCGGTTTCCAGCACGGTGATGCGGTCAGCAATCGACCAGACCAGATCGAGATCGTGCTCGACAAGCACGATGGTGGTGCCGAGCTTGCGGCTGAGAAGCCAGATCAGCGACGAGAACTCTTCGCGTTCCTCGGCGGACAGGCCGGCTGCCGGTTCGTCGAACAGCACCACGCGGCTGTCCTTCAGGGCGACACGCACCACTTCCAGCAGACGGCGCTGGCCATGCGACAGCAGCGTCGGCAGTCCCGAGGCGTAATCGTCGCGCATGCTATCAAGGACCGCACGCAGTTCCTTCGGCAGCTCGCTCTGACGGGCGTCCAGACCGACGCGCACGTTGTTCCACACCGAGAAAGCGGGGAAAATGCGCGGGTTCTGGAAGGTCCGGCCAAGGCCGTGGCGCGCGATGTCGGCGGCGCTGGCCCTGGACACGTCGCGCTTGTCGAAGGTGTAGCTGCCTTCGTTCATCCTGCTGAAGCCGTTCAGCACGTTCAGAAGCGAGGTCTTGCCTGAACCGTTGGCGCCCACAAGGCCGTGGATCTCGCCGGGGCGCAGCTCCAGATCGACCCGATCGACCGCCACCACAGAACCGAAGCGCTTGGTCGCGCCCTTCAGCGAGATGATCGGCTCGCGGGTTTCAGAGGCCGCATGGTCCGGCAGGCTGTTCAGCCAGTTGGTCAGCGCGCTCAGGTGGAAGGCACGTTCGCCACCGCCGGTCTGGTTGCGCTTGCGCCGGGCCTCTTCGATCGTGCCGACGATACCGTCGGGGAAGACGATGACCACGATCAGGGTGATGAACCCGTAGATCAGCGGCTTGTACTCGGCCAGATCGACCAGAAGCATGTTGGGGATGGTGAAGACGGCCAGAATGCCGAGGATCGGGCCCAAAAGCTGACCACGCCCGCCGACGACCACCGAGAAGAAGAAGATGAACGACACGTCCATCAGGAAGCTTTGCGGGGTCACGAAGCTGACCGCAGGCACGAAGAGCACGCCGCAGATCCCGGTGCCGAGGGCGGCCAGGATGAAGGCCAGAGAACTCATGTGGCCGGGGTTGATCCCCAGCGACCGGGCGGCCTCGGGGCTTTCTGCGGCGGTGCGCATCTGGCGCCCGAGGCGCGAATTGCGGATGCCGTAGTGGAAGGCCAGCGCCGCGATCGGCAGCAGGGTGCAGAGGATCGACAACGGGCTGATCCCGAGGACCAGCGGCTTCGACAGCCCCGGTGTCGGCATCGAGATGCCATTCAGTCCCTGCGTCACGCTGTCCATCTGCAACAGAAGCTGCGGAAAGACGACCGCGGCCGACAGCGTCACGAAGCCAAGGTGAAAGCCCTGGACCCGCAGCGCGGGCAGGGCGAACAGCAGCCCGCCTGCCACCGCAACGACGATCCCGGTCAGGACGCCGACGAAGACGGGCAGGTCGTTGATCCCGCTGGCCACGGCAAAGCCGTAGGCCCCCAGGCCAAGCAGCACGCCCTGACCAAAGGATTTCTGACCGGCATCCACGAACAGGAAGTTCTGCAGGATCGTCACGGCGATGTAGATGTTCATCAGCTGGAAGGAATGCTCCCAGTAGGAACTGCCCAGAACCGCCGGGATGATTCCCATGGCGACGAGGATGGCGACGGCGATCCAGAATTGCGGCAGGTCACTGTCGAAGCGGCCGGGCCTTGGCTTGGGCGAAGCGGGTGTGGCGGTTGTGCTCAAGGTCATCGTTCACACCTTCCGGGCGGCGGCACGGCCGAACAGGCCCTGCGGCAGGAACATCAGGATGGCGACCAGCAGCAGCAACGAGGCAAGGTCCTGATAGGCGCCGCCGATGTAGAAGGCGGTCAGCGCAGCGGTGATGCCCACCAGCGGGCCGCCGATCAGCGTGCCGGTGTTGTTACCGATCCCGCCGACCACGGCGGCCACGAAACCGTTCAGCACATAGCGCAGGCCGGCATCCGGGCTGACCGAGATCATCGGAGCGACCATGAAGCCGACCGACCCGGCGATGACGCCCGAGATGCCGAAGGCCAGAAGCTGCAGGCGTCCGACGTTCAGACCCGCGGCGCGGGCGGCGTCGAAATCCTGGCTCAGGGCGCTGATCGCCAGACCGCTGAAGGTACGACGCAGGAACCAGCGCAGCGCGAAATACCATGCGAACATCGACCCGATCGCCAGCAGGAAGGCCCCGTCGGTGCGCACGCCGAGAATCTCGAACCGGGGCACAGGGCCGCGCACCATGTTGCCGAAGACGCCGAAGTTCAGCGTGAGAATGGCGGCGATGATCACTGAAACCGACATCGTCGAGATCAGCCAGCTGTTTTGCTCTACGCCGGAACGCAGCGGTTTCAGCGTCAGCCAGCCCTGGGCCGCGGTGAACAGCCCGATGACGATGCTGACCAAGATCAGCATCGGGATCCACACCGCGAATCCGACGCGGTTGGCCAGCAGGTACGCCCCGAAGGCGCCAAGCATGAAGATCGTGCCTTGCGCGAAGTTCAGGATGCCCGTGGCGTTGTGGACGACATTGAAGCTCATCGCGATGATGGCGAAGAGCGATCCGACAGCGGCACCTCGAAGCAGGATCGTCATGATCATGTCGAAGTTTGCAAACATTTCGTTGAGCATTGGTCCTCCCAAGTGACACCGGCGCACCAATACCAATCGGGCCCGCGTCGTGATTTGGCTTGGCGCCATCATGTGATGGGCTTCGGTTTCGCCCATCGTCCCTACGGACTAAGCGTCTCGGACGGGTCGGGGCGCGACAGAGGCGATGATGGCGTTGAGGTCCGCCACGACCTCGCCAAGGCTGCTCTGCAACTGGCGCTGGGATTCATCGTGGCCCGCCGGGCGACGGATGCTCATAAGCGCCTGTTCCGAAATGAGATCCGCGACTTCCTCCGCCGAAAGCCGCCCGCCTTCGCGGAACCAGCGCGAGGTCCAGGTGGCCATCCCGATGATGCCGAACGCCGCCACCTGCGGGTCGGTCTGGCGGAATTCGCCGTTGGCGATGCCTTCCTTGATGACATGTAGGTATTCGGCATAGATCGCGCGCCGCGAGGCGTCATAGGTCGCGCGCAGGTTCTCGGGAATCTGCGCCTCAAGCCGACCGAGTCGCAGGAAACGCGACCCGAAGGACAACCGCCGCACCACGCCTTCGCGCACCACGCCCAAAAGCCGGTCCGAGGCCGACAGTTCTGGGTTGCGCGCGATCGACTGGATCGTGCCGACCGGCGCATGGGCTTCGGCCTCGACCAGCGAGGCCAGAATGTCGTCCTTGGACGTGAAATAATGATAGAGCGCGGAACGCCCCAGCCCGACCTCGCGCGCGATCATCGTCATCGAGACCCGGTCGAACCCCTGTTCGTCGAACATCCGCGCTGCGATATCCAGCAGTTCCTCTCGCACCAGTTCGCGGCGCGGGTTGGTGTCGCGGCGGGTGTCGCGCTCGGTGTCGCCCGCAGACGTTGCGCGTTGGGTGTCAGCCATGGGAAAGGTCCTTGTCGCGGCAGCGGTCAAGCCGCTCTAGCATCTGTTTGCCAGCCGTGGCGGCAGCGTCTGCAGTCTGGTCGAGCGTGCGGGCGCCGATTCCGGGTGAGAACACCTCGACCGTCACGCCGCTGGCGGTCAGCGCCGGCTCCAGCGCCGACAGGAAGCCGATGATATCAAGCGCGCCGTCGCCGGGATAGAGACGATCCCGCGTGGCCCGGATCACTGCGCTCGGGGATGCATGTGTCATCGGCAGAGCATCACTGATTTGCACCGTGCTCACAAGAGAGTGATCAAGGCCGGCAAGCCGGGTCAGGGGCAGGGGAGCGGCGCTGGCAAGGTGCCAGACATCCAGCACCAGACCGGGGCCGAACAGCGCCGCGCTTTCGATCAGTTCAAGCGCGGCATCAAGCGACGAGACCGCGCCCCATGCGACAGGCTCCAGCGCGATCCGGCGTCCGGCATCGGCGGCGCGGGCACAGAGCGTCCGAAACGGCGCGGCCAGATCGGCCAGCGGCGGGCACCGCCCGGCAAGGTCGAGGCCAAGATGGATCACCGGCGCTCCGGCGATCTCGGCGATGCGCAGGGCCTGCGCAAGGCTGTCTTCCGGCGGTCCGCTCCAGTCCGACAGGAAGTCGATCGCCGGAACGGTGACGTCCATGTCCGCGATCAGCCCGGCGATCTCGCCGGGGGCGAGCGCCGTGAAGACCGGGTCGTTGAAATGCAGGGTCAGCCCGTCCATCCCCGCGCGTTTCACCGCCCCGAGGCGGGCGGCGAACCCCGCGCGATCCGTCGCCGCAGGCTCGGTTCCGACCAGCGTGTAGGTGGCGGCGTAAAGCGGGATATGACGGGCCCCGGCCATGCGCGGATCAGAAGATCTCGAACAGGCCGGCCGCCCCCATGCCGCCGCCGATGCACATGGTCACGACGCCCCATTTCGCGCCCCGTCGCTGGCCTTCATGCAGGATATGTCCCGCCAGCCGCGCGCCGGTCATGCCAAAGGGATGGCCCACCGCGATGGCGCCGCCGTTCACGTTCAGCTTCTCGGGGTCGATACCCAGCTTGTCGCGGCAGTACAGCGCCTGACTCGCGAAGGCCTCGTTCAGCTCCCACAGGTCGATGTCATCGATGGTCAACCCGTGATGGGCCAGCAGTTTCGGCACCGCGAAGACCGGGCCGATGCCCATTTCCTCAGGCGCGACACCGGCGACCGCCATGCCGCGGAAGGCGCCAAGCGGGGTCAGCCCCTCGGCCGCGGCCACAGCCTCGCTGGTCAAGACCAGCGCCGCGGCGCCGTCCGACAGCTGCGAACTGTTGCCGGCGGTGATGAAGCGGCCTTCCTTGACCACGGCGCCATCCTTGAACACCGGTTCCAGCCCGGCCAGCTTCTCGGCGGTGGTGCCGGCGCGCATCCCCTCGTCACGGGTCAGCGTCACCTCTTCGTCGATCCACTCGCCCGCCTCGGTCTTGACCTTCTTGACCGTGGTCATCAGGGCAAGCTCGGTATCGAAGCGCCCCGCCTCCTGGGCGGCCACGGTGCGCTGCTGGCTCTGCGCCGAAAAGGCATCCTGCGCCTCGCGGCTGATGCCGTAGCGATCCGCGACGATCTCGGCGGTCTCGATCATCGGCATGTACATATGCGGCGCATGCTCCAGCACCGACTGCGACACGTTGCGATAGCTGTTCTTGTGCTTGTTCTGGACCAGCGAGATCGATTCCACGCCGCCCGCCACGGCGACGTCCAACCCGTCCTCGCGCACCGCGCGATCGGCAAAGGCGATGGCCATCAGCCCCGAGGAACACATCCGGTCCACCGTCATCCCCGGCACCGACGCCGGCAGGCCCGCCGCCAGCGCGGTCAGCCGCCCGATGTTGTAGCCCTGGGTGCCCTGCTGCGCCGAGCAGCCCATGATCACATCGCCCACCCGCGCCGGATCAAGCCCGGAACGCTCCATCGCGCTGCGCACGGCATGACCGGACATCGCCGGCGCTTCGGTGTCGTTGAAGGCTCCGCGAAAGGCTTTCCCAATCGGGGTGCGGGCGGTCGAAACGATGACAGCGCTCATGCGGATGTCCTTTCCAATGCATTTTTCAGTCGTTCTGCCCCAAAGACCCCGGCCAGCTCCGAAGATCATCGTCTGACAGGACTACGGCGACCCCGGTGTGGCTGGGCCAATTTAACGATGTGACATAAAATTTGACAAGCCGTCGAATCTCGGGCGTAGTCATCAACGCTCCGTCTAAAAATTCGCCGTACTGCCGAATCTTGCGGCAGCAGGGGATGCTCACGGAACCTTTGGGAGGAGGTATCGACCATGTTGGATATGTCTTTTGCTAGGTCTGGAACGCAGTCTGGCCTCATCGACGCGCTGTATGACCTGATCGTCGATCAGGGGGATCTTGTCGCCGCGCTGGAAAGAATCATGCGGGCCACCGTGTCTGTCGGGCTGCGCCTGAACCGCTGCGGCCGGGGCGAGGATATCCTCCTGGCGACGTTGGGCGACGTCAGCGAAGCCGGTCGCCGGGCCGGAAGCTGCCATGTCAGCAGCCGGGCCGATGCCTACGGCCGCCGGCTTGAGCTGACGCTGTGCAGCGCGGACGCCGCAAGCCTCGCCGCCTCCGGTTTCCTCGATGGCCTGCTCCTGCACCTGGATCGAGCGATCACCCTGTCATCACGCCTCGAGAACGCCGATGTCGAGCGGTCGCTCGGGTCCGAGCTTCTGGGTCGTTTGTCGATCGGTACCGTCTTTCTGGATGCCGAGCGCCGGGTCGTGGCGATGACCGGTGCGGCGGAAAGCCTTGTCGGCTTGGGGAATGGACTGCACCTGCGCGCCGGCATGCTTACCGCCAGTTTCGGCCATGAGGACCGCGCCCTGCAGACGGCGATCCGTCAGGCGATGGAAGCGGGGCCGGACGAGGTGCCGACCGTGCTTCAGATCCAGCGCCAGCGCGACGAACGCACCCTCGGCGTCGTGGTTCAGCCTGTCGCGCGCGGCGCGCGCAACGGCGGCATCGTCTGTTCAGTTGTAATCCGCGATGGAGAAGCGGCCAATGAGCCGCAGGTCGACATGCTGCGCCGCCTGTTCGAACTGACGCCGGCCGAGGCGGTACTGACCAGCATCCTGTCGAAGGGTCACACGCTGGACGAAGCTTCGGAAGAACTGGCGATCAGCCGCAACACCGCCCGCGCGCACCTGCGCTCGATCTTCTCGAAATGCGGCATCAACCGGCAGACCGAGCTCGTGCGCCTGGTGCTGAGCAGTGTCGCCATGCTGGGCACATGCACTCCGGGCGCACCGCGTCAGGCTGCCTGATCCTCTACGCCGACAACTCACACATGAAAAAGCCGGGCCCGAAAGGGTCCGGCTTCATCTTTTCCATGCTGGGGGGAGGGCGGCGTTTCAGACCGAATAGCCGCCGTCGACCGCGATCACCTGCCCGGTGACAAAGCCAGACCGGCTGCTGTCGGCGAAGAAGGCCACCGCCTCGGCGATGTCCTCGGGCTTGCCGACACGTCGCAGCGGCGTGGCGCGGGCGGCCGCCTCCATATAGGCGGCATCGATCCCACCCGAGGCGATCAGCGCGTCCATCTGGCCCGCCTCGATCAGGCCGGTGGCCACACCGTTGGCGCGCACGCCGAACCGGCCTTCTTCCTTGGCGATGCCTTTCATGACGGCGGTGACCGCCGATTTCGGCACCACCGACAAGCCGTCGGCGGGGGCATATCGGAACTGCGCCGCACTCAGGCAACAGACCACCGATCCGCCGGCGGCGCGCAGCGCGGGCAGGGCGGCATGGGCCACCCGGAAGAAGCCCATCGTATCGGCCAGCAGGTGGCGCTCCATCAGATCGGGATCGGTCCGGCTCAGATGGACCAGATCAATCAGCGGGCCGGCGGCATAGACCAGCGCGTTCAGCGCACCGCACTCGGCCGTCATCGCCTGGATCAGGGCGGGGGCGGCGGTCTTGTCGGCAAGGTCCAGGGAATAGGCGCGGGCGGTGCCGCCCGCGTCGGTGATCGCCTTGACCGTGGCCTCGGCCCTCGCAACATTCGACAGGTAGGTCAGGGCGATATCCCAGCCCTGACCCGCCAGTACCTTGCAGATCACCCCGCCGATGCCGCCGCTTCCACCGATCACCAGAGCGGTGCCTTTCGGAGAGATCGTGCTCATCTCAGGCGGCCTGGCGCACGCCGGGCGGGTTGCCCTTCACCGCATGGGCGCGCATGTCGCGCGGATCAAGGCGCCGGATGATCTCCAGCTGTTCGGCGGTCGGGGCAGGAGTTTCGCCCATGCCTTCGGCGGCGAGCAGCGGGAAGCCGGTGGCCTCCTGCACCATGTCAAAGCTGACGCCAGGATGCAGTGAGAGAACGCGGGACGCGTGGTCGGGGCCGTTGAAATCCATCACGCAGAGGTCGGTGACGATGCGGCCGAACTGGACTTCCGGGCGGCGCATCCCTTCGGGCCAGCGCTCGTCCGAGAAGCCCACGGAACAGACGACATCCACCTCGCCTTCGATGAAGACGCGCTTGGAATGCGCCGGGATCAGCATCGAGTTCTTGTGGCTGATCGAGTTCCCAGGGAAGCCGCGCACGCCCAGCATCTGCACCTTGGGCTTGGCGAAATCGCCAAGGCAGCTGATGTTGCCCTGCGCCCAGCGGTCCACCTGCACCGGCGTCACCATCGCATGACGCTGACCGCGCCACAGGGTCGAGAAGACACGGGCATAGGGCATCCAGCCCGAGAAGCCCGGAACCTCGTCCCGGCTCACGCCGAGCGGCACCGGCTCTTCGGTCAGATAGGCCTCGCCGTCGGTCATCATCAGGCCGGGCTCGAAGCTCAGCTTGGCAAGGCCCGCCGCGATGCGCGGCAGGGGGCCGATGCCGGTGACAAGGATCTCGCCGTCGCCGCGAAAGGCTTCGGCGGCGGCCACGATCATCAGTTCGGACAGGGTGAATTCGGTTTCTTGGCTCATGATGTCACCCTCGATCAGAACACGGGAATGGGAAGGTTGCGAATGGCCTCTGCGCCGCCAAGCGCCGCGACATAGCTGTCCTCGCCATCGGCGACGTACTTGGTCACGAAATCGGCCCAGGCCTCGGCGTCGCCTGCGGTGGCGCCGTATTCCTTCAGATGCGCCATGTCCCAACCATAGAACCCGTGCGACAGCGTGGGGTGGGCGCCAAGCGGGGCATGGACGACCATGTCGACCACGCCACGATGGAACAGGCTCTTGCGGGCATCGGGGCCATCGCTTTCGGACAGGCTGTCCACCAGCTCTTCGGTGCTGACGATCACCCGCTCGGCGGCACCGGCGAAGAGATCGTCGAAATAGGGATCGTTGCCCTCGGTGCGGGTGTTGCCGCGCGCATCCGAACGCGACACGTGGATCAGCGCCACGTCCAGCGGCAGCGCAGGCATCGCCAGCAAGACGTCGCCCGCGTCATAGGGCGACACCACGGTCTTGATCTCGGGATTGATCTCAAGGATCGCGCTGCCCAGACCCACGCGGGTCGGGGCGAAGGGCACGCCCTCGGCGGCGGCGCGCAGCCCCAGCAGCAGCATCCCCTCGTCAAGTTCGCGCACCTCGAAGGTGCCGGCCTCGCGGGCGCGGCGATACCACGGCTCCAGCGGGATCTGATCCAGTGACACGAAGCCATAGGTGACCTTGGCCACCTTGCCGGCAGCGCAGAGCATCCCCACCTCGGGGCCGCCATAGGTGACGACATGCAGGTCCTTCAGATCGGACCGCAGGATTTCACGGATCAGGGCCATCGGCTTGCGCCGGGGGCCCCAGCCACCGACGCCGATGGTCATGCCGTCGCGCAGGCTGGCGATGGCACCGGAGAGGTCGGTCCTTTTGTCCATTACTTCACTCACTCTAATTGTCTTCGGGCCCATCGTGGTACGACGGGCCCGATCAATCATCGTCTGTTGAGACTAACCTTGGTCATTCCGGCAGGAAGGCATAGCGTTGCAGGGTGTCGGCCACGCAGGCCGGGCGCTCGCTTCCCTCGATCTCGACCGTGATGCGCACCTTGGTCTGCACCATGCGGTTGCCCAGATCCGTGGCCTCGGCGATCTCGCCCGACATCCGGATGCGGGACCCGACGGGCACCGGTGCCGGGAAACGCACCTTGTCCAGGCCATAGTTCACGCCCCAGTCCAGATTGGTCGGCATGAACAGGTCCGGCAACACCATGTTGACCAGCGACAGGGTCAGGAACCCATGCGCGATGGTCTTGCCGAAGGGGCCCTTGGCGGCGCGCTCGGGATCGACATGCAGCCATTGGTGATCACCGGTCGCCTCGGCGAACATGTCGATGCGGGCCTGATCAATCTCGATCCAGTCGGTCGGTCCGAGTCGGGTGCCGATCGCGGCGATGACTTCGTCGGCGGAGGCAAAATTGAAGGTCATGCGCGCCTCATGCACGTTGGGAAGATACGGAAACGACTTCGCCCACCATGTAGGAGGCATAGTCGGAGGCGAGGAAGATGATCACGTTGGCCACTTCCCAGACCTCGGCTGCACGGCCAAAGGCTTCCTGAGCCGCCAGCGCCTTCAGCTGCTCTTCGGGGGCCGAGCGGGCAAGGAATTCATGCATCGCGATCGAAGGCGAGACGGCATTGATGCGCACGCCATGTTCGGCGGCCTCGACACCCGAGCAGCGGGTCAGCGCCATGACACCCGCCTTGGCGGCGGCGTAATGGGCCTGACCCTTCTGGGCGCGCCAGCCCAGCACCGAGGCATTGTTGACGATGGCGCCAGCGCCGCGCGCGGTCATATGCGGCAGCATCGCGCGGGTCATGCGCATGGTGCCGGTCAGGGTGACGTCAAGAACGAGGTTCCATTCCTTGTCCTCCATCTCGGCCACCGGCTTCAGACCGCCAAGGCCTGCGTTGTTCACCAGCACATCAACCCCGCCGAGCGTCTCCTCGGCGGCGGCGACCAGCGCCTGCACCTGATCCTCGTCGGTGACATTGCAGAGCTTGCCCGAAACGGCACAATCGGGCGACAGCGTTTGAAGCTCCTCGACGGCGGTGGCAAGGCGGCCTTCATGGATGTCCGAGATCATGATGGCGCGGGCACCTTCCTCGACCGCGCGGCGCGCGGTGGCAAAGCCGATGCCCTTGCCGGCGGCGGCGGTGATCAGGACCGAGCGGCCCTTCAGCAGGCCGTGGCCGGGCACGTAATCGGGAACGGTGATGCTCATGTCTTGTCCTTCTTCGAAAAGTCGGCGGTCTTGCCGCCGTCAACGAACGCGTCGCGCGTGGCCTGGGATTCGGCGGTCAGATAGGCTTGCGCAGTGAACCCCTGTTCCCAGCGGTAATCGCGTTCCAGATCGGTCGGTTCGACGCCGTTCAGGCTTTCCTTGGCCAGCGCGATCATGGTCGGGCTTTTCGCCGCGATCTTCTCGGCCATCGCCATCGCCCGGTCACGCAGCGCCTCGGGGGCGACCACCTCGGCGATGGCGCCATGACGCGCGGCCTCGGCGGCGGTGATCGGTTCTCCGGTGTAATACATCTGGCGCACCAGTTGCAGCGGCAGCATCCGTTGCAGATGCGCGCCCGCGCCAAGCGCGCCCCGATCCACTTCGGGCACGCCCAGAGTGGCATTGTCGGCCAGCAGGATGATGTCGGCCGAGCCGCAGATGCCGATACCGCCGCCAAGGACATAGCCATGGGCGGCCGCGATCACAGGGGCGCGGCCCTTGTGAACGGCGCGGAAGGTGTCCCAGTTGCCCTTGTTCACGTCAATGATCTTGCCCGGCTCGGCCTGCAATTCCTTGATGTCGACCCCGGCGCAGAAACCGCGCCCCTCGGCGCGGATCACGATCACCCGGGTCTCGGGGTCGGCATGGGCGCGATCGATGGTCCGGGCCAGCAGGAACCAGCCCGCACTGTCCAGCGCGTTGACGGGCGGGTTGTCGATGACGATCTCGGCGATGTGCTTGTCGATCGTCAGGCGGATGGGCTCAGCCATTGCGGGCCTCCTCGGTGGTAAGAGTTGTCAGGGCGTCGATCCGGGTGCGGGCCTCGGCCACGATGTCCGAG
>NZ_AFPM01000085.1 GCF_000220565.1 Oceanicola sp. S124
CCGCGCAGGGCAGCGCGCTGGCCGTCGGCATCCAGCGCCGCGAGGGCGCGCGCTATTACAACTCTCTGGCCGTGCTGGACACCTCGGGCGCGGTGCATGATGTCTACGACAAGCACCACCTCGTGCCCTTCGGGGAATACCTGCCCCTCGGCGACCAGCTGGCCCGGCTGGGCATCCGCGCCTTCGCCGCGCAGGAGGGCTTCGGCTACAGCGCCGGACCGGGGGCCGACCTGCTGCAGATCCCCGGCATCGGCGCGACCCTGCCGCTGATCTGCTACGAGGCGATCTTCCCCCGCGACATCCGCGCCGCCCCGTCCCGCCCCGACCTGCTGCTGCAGGTCACCAATGACGCCTGGTTCGGCAGCCTCTCCGGCCCCTACCAGCACCTCGCCCAGGCCCGGCTGCGCGCGGTCGAGAACGGCCTGCCGATGATCCGGGTCGCCAATACCGGCGTCTCGGCCCTGATCTCTGCCGACGGGGCGGTGTTGGACAGCCTGGCGCTGAACACCCAGGGCACCCTCGACGTGGCCCTGCCGCCACCCTCTGCCCCCACGCCCTACAGCCGCAGCGGCGACCTTCCGGCCCTGCTGCTGGCCCTGCTGTTGCTGCTTTCCCCCCTTTCCGGCCTCATTCACCGCAGATTAGGGCGGGTGTCGTAAACGCAATTGACCCCGCGCGTCGCGCGGCTTAACCAAGGCCATCGCCGCCCCAACGGCTTCCTGACGGGGCAGGTCTGAAAATACCGGAGCAATTCTCATGACACGCCAGAACTACATCTTCACTTCTGAATCCGTTTCAGAGGGTCACCCCGACAAGGTCTGCGACCGCATTTCCGATGCTGTTCTGGACGCGCTGATCGCTGCCGAGCCCGAGGCGCGCGTCGCCTGCGAAACCTTCGCCACCACCAATCGCGTGGTCATCGGCGGCGAGATCGGCCTGGCCGATCAGGACAAGCTGCAGCATTACATGGCCTCGATCGAGGACATCGCCCGCGCCTGCATCAAGGACATCGGCTACGAGCAGGACAAGTTCCACCACGAGACGGTGGAAGTGACCAACCTGCTGCACGAGCAGTCGGCCCATATCGCCCAGGGGGTCAACGCCTCGAACGACAAGGACGAAGGTGCCGGCGACCAGGGCATCATGTTCGGCTACGCGACGGATGAAACGCCCGAGCTGATGCCGGCGCCGATCCTCTACGCCCACCAGATCCTCAAGCGCCTCGCCGAGGTCCGCAAGTCCGGGCAGGAGCCGACGCTGCGCCCCGACGCCAAGTCCCAGCTCTCGCTGCGCTACGAGAACGGCCAGCCGGTCGAGGTGATGCAACTCGTGCTTTCGACCCAGCATGCGGATGAAAACCAGACCAGCGCCGACATCCGCGCCCTGGTCGAACCCTATATCCGCGAGGTCCTGCCCGAGGGCTGGCTGACCGACCGCACCGAGTGGTGGGTCAACCCGACCGGCAAGTTCGTCATCGGCGGGCCCGACGGCGACGCGGGCCTGACGGGCCGCAAGATCATCGTCGACACCTAT
>NZ_AFPM01000084.1 GCF_000220565.1 Oceanicola sp. S124
GACGAGGTCTCGGTGTCCAACCTGCAGCGGCAGGTGGTGCATGGGGATGCGGATGTCGGGGATCCCAAGGTCTTTTCCGCCGCCCGCCGCCTCAAGGCGCTGAACCCCCATGTCGAGATCCGCCCCTACAAGCGCCGTTTCGATGACGCCATCGCGGCCGAGCTTCTGGCGGACTACGACCTTATCCTCGACGGCTCGGACAATTTCGACACCCGCTACCTGTCCAACCGCGCCGCCGTCGCGGCGGGCAAACCGCTGGTCTCGGGCGCGCTGTCGCAGTGGGAGGGCCAGTTGTCGGTCTTTCATCCCGCGTCAGGGACCCCGTGCTATGCCTGCATCTTCCCCGAGGCCCCGGCCGAGGGCCTTGCGCCCTCCTGTGCCGAGGCGGGCGTGGTTGCCCCTCTGCCGGGCGTCGTTGGTGCCATGATGGCCGGCGAGGCGGTGAAGCTGATCACCGGCGCGGGCGCCCCCCTGCGCGGCGAGATGATGATTTACGACGCCCTCTGGGGCGAAACGAGGAAAATCGCGCTGAAGCGGCGGCCCGGCTGCCCCGTCTGCGGCGCAACTGACGAGGTGACCAGATGACCAACCCGCTGCTTTCCGCATGGGAGACCCCCTTCGGCCTGCCGCCCTTCGACAAGATCTCGGACGAGGACTTTGCCCCGGCGCTGGACGAGGCGCTGGCCGCCCACGAGATCGAGATTGCCGATATCGCCGACAATGCCGATGCGCCGAGCTTCGAGAACACCATCCTTGCGCTCGAGGCCTCGGGCGAGGGGCTGGAGAAGGTGCTGGCGCCCTTCTTCGCGCTGGCCGGGGCCGACAGCACGCCCGCGCGCGAGGCGCTGCAGCGGCAGTTCTCGCCCAAGCTGGCGGCGCATTTCTCGGACATCCATGCCAATCGCGACCTCTTCGCCCGCATCGCCATGCTCTGGGAGACCCGCGACGAACTGGGTCTGGATGCCGATCAGGCGCGGCTGCTCTATCTCGTGCACCGCAGCTTCCTGCGCGCCGGTGCCGCGCTGACCGGCGACAAGGCCAAGCGGATGAAGGAAATCATGGGGCGGCTGGCCGAGCTGGGCACCGCCTTCACCCAGAACCTGCTGGCGGATGAGCGCAGCTGGACCATGCAGCTGTCAGAGGCCGACCTGGCGCCGCTGCCCGGCTTCCTTGCCAGCGGCGCCCGCGCCGCCGGAGAGGAACGCGATCTGCCGGGCCCAGTGGTGACGCTGTCGCGCTCGCTGATCGTGCCCTTCCTGCAGTTCTCGCCCGACCGCGCCCTGCGCCAGAAGGCCTTCGAGGCCTGGACCGCGCGTGGTGCGGGTGGCGGTGAGACCGACAACCGCGCCATCGTCGCCGAGATCCTGAAGCTGCGCGAGGAACGCGCGGCCCTGCTGGGATACGGCAATTTCGCCGAGTTCAAGCTTGAGACCGAGATGGCGGGCACCCCGGCCCGCGTGCGCGACCTGCTGATGCAGGTCTGGGAGCCCGCGCGCGCGGCAGCCCTGTCGGACCAGGCCGAGATGGAGGCGATGCTGACCGCTGATGGCGAGGCACTGCCCTTCCAGCCCTGGGACTGGCGCTACTACGCCGAGAAGCGGCGCAAGGCCCTGCACGACATCGACGAGACCGCGCTGAAGCCCTACCTGCAGCTGGACCGGATGATCGAGGCGGCGTTCGATTGCGCCAATCGACTCTTCGGGCTGGAGTTCGCAGAGGTCTCTCTGCCCGGCTACCATCCCGACTGCCGCCATTTCGAAGTGACCCGGAACGGGGAACACGTCGCGCTGTTCATCGGGGACTACTTCGCGCGGGCCTCGAAGCGTTCCGGCGCGTGGTGCTCGGCGATCCGGTCGCAGGCGAAGCTGCCGCGCGCGCAGGCACCCATCGTGGTCAACGTCTGCAACTTCACCAAGCCCGCCAAGGGCGAGGCGGCGCTGCTGTCCTATGACGATGCACGCACGCTGTTCCACGAGTTCGGACACGCGCTGCACCAGATGCTGTCGGACGTGACCTACGAACGGGTCTCGGGCACCTCGGTCAGCCGCGATTTCGTCGAACTGCCGAGCCAGCTCTACGAGCACTGGCTGGAGGTGCCGGAGGTGCTGCAGAGCTTCGCGACCCATGTCGAGACCGGCGAGGCCATGCCGCAGGAGATGTTGGAGAAGGTGCTGGGCGCCGCCACCTTCGACATGGGCTTTGCCACGGTCGAATATACCGCCTCGGCGCTGGTGGACCTGGAGTTCCACGACGGCGCGGCGCCCGCCGATCCGATGCAGAAGCAGCAGGAGGTGCTGGATGCGCTTGGCATGCCGCGGGCCATCGTGATGCGCCACGCGACGCCGCAGTTCGCCCATGTCTTCTCGGGCGATGGCTATTCCTCGGGCTATTACAGCTACATGTGGTCCGAGGTCATGGATGCCGACGCCTTCGAGGCCTTCGAGGAAGCCGGAGGCGCCTTCGATCCGGTCATGGCGAAATCGCTGGAAGAGAACATCCTGTCCAAGGGCGGCTCGGTCGAGGCGGATGCGCTCTACACCCGCTTCCGCGGCCGGATGCCGGGACCGGAAGCGCTGCTCAAGGGACGTGGTCTGGCGGCCGAGTAGGTCGCTGCCGGTCGTGGCTTCGCTCCGAGACGTCGATGGAGGCGGGGCTCTGCCCCCCGTCGCCGGAGGCGACAGGTAGAAGGAAGCGGGGGCTCTGCCCCCGCACCCCCGCAGTATTTCCGGCCTCAGGATGGGCAGGACGCGGGCGTGATGGCCGTGGAGGGTGGTCTTCGCGTTGGCAGGGCCGGGGGCCTGTCGCGAACCATCTTGACAGTTTTCCGCGCCGGGCCTAGCGGCAGAGCGCTGCGCAGCTCAGGCGCAGTGACGTCCCGCGCTGCGGATTTCTGATCAAGCGGGCTCACCGAAAGTACGACACATGGTTGCAAAGCCATTCACATCGGGCAACCCGCTGGCGGATCGCCGGGCCTGCTATGCGGCCACCATGGCCGACACGGGCGACATTGCCGCGGCGATCGAGGTTCTGGCCTCTGCCCTGGAGATCACCCCCGACTGGGCTGCCGGCTGGTTCCGCCTGGGCGAGTATCATGACCAGGCCGGTGCGCCGGACCTGGCAGGCGACGCCTGGCGGCGCGCCGTCGCCCTGGATCCCGGCGATCCCTTCGGGGCGGGGCTGAAGCTGGACCTGCAGCTGCAGGTGCCGGTGGCCGAGATGATGCCCGCGGCCTTTGTCGAACTGCTCTTCGATCAATACGCCCCGCGGTTCGAGACCTCGCTGGTCGATCAGCTGTCCTACCGGGGGCCGCAGCTGCTGGCCTCGGCGCTGCGCGGGGCCGGGTTCGTCCGGGCCGAGCGGGCGCTGGACATGGGGTGCGGCACCGGGCTGATGGGGCAGGAGATGCGTTCGGCCTGCGACTGGCTGGGCGGCTGCGATATCTCGGCCGGGATGCTGGCCGAGGCCCGCGCAAAGGGGATCTACGACCAGCTGCGCAAGGAGGACCTGGGACAGCTGGCCCCTGTCGGTCCGACCTACGACCTGATCTGCGCCGCGGATGTCTTCAACTACCTGGGCGCGCTTGAGCAGATCGTCGGCTGGTGCGCCGGGGCGCTGCTGCCGCGAGGGCGCATCGCCTTCACCATGGAAGAGGGCAGCCGCCCGGTCGAGCTGCGCAGCAGCCGGCGCTTTGCCCATGCGCCGGATTATGTCCGGGAGGTGCTGGACCAGGCGGGCTTCCAGGGGATCACCATGCAGGGCTGCGTGCTGCGCCGGGACAGGGGGCAGGACGTACCGGCCTTCTGCGTCGTGGCCACGCTGGAGCGCAGCCCATGGGCGCGTGACCAGAGCGACGAAGCGCAGATGGTCCCGGCCTGAGGCCGGTTCCTCAGCTCGAGACCTGCTCGCGCAGGATCGCCCCGGTCAGCGAGATCATCAGGTAGGCGCCCGAGAGGATCAGGAAGACCAGGATGGTGTTCTCGAAGGCCCGCGGGTAGCTGGGATCCTGCGGCGCGACCGGGCGGACCGAGGTGGTCAGGTAGCGCACCTGGCGGTTTGCCTCCAGCTCGGTCTGCTTCTCGTTCTGCAGGGCGGATTGCAGGAACAGGTCGGCCGTGGCCAGGTCGGCCTGGGCCATCTGCACCTGCGCCGTGTCGGCGGCCAGTGAAAGGCCGTCGCTGCGCGCTTCGGTCATCCGGGCGTTGAGACGGTCCAGCAGGGCGTTGAGGCGGTCGATATCGGCCTGCACCCCGTCCACCCGTGCCTGGTTCGGGCGGGCATTGTCCAGAAGCGCGGCGAGCTGAAGCTCTTTCTCCTGCAGCTGCAGCTCGTAGGTCGAGATCTGGGTCCGCAGGGTGCCGATCACGGCCTCGGGGTCGACCACGGTGCCTTCCTGCAGCCGCACAAGGCGTTCCTGTGCTTCCCGGCGTTCTTCCTTGGCCTGTTCCAGGCTTTCGCGGGCCGACTTCATCGCATCGTCACGCTTGCGGCGCGACAGCTCGTCGACGCGCTCTTCGGCATAGGCGATCAGCTGGGTCGAGAACTGCGCGGCGACGGCGGGATCGGCGGCGGCGACCTCCATCTTGATCACGCCCTCGGTGGGGTCATAGCCGATCTTCACGTACTTCTTGTAAATCTTGTAGGTGGCCTCGGTCGAGGCGGCTTCGGGCAGGCGCTGGATCGGATCGATGCCTTCCTGCGAGAAATGCGCGGCGAAGCCGGTGTCGGCATCCAGCCGCACCATGGCATCCTTGGATTGCAGGTAGCTCTGCACCGCGATGCTGTCCTGGTTGGTGGCGAACTGGGTGCCCGAGAGCAGCCCGCCGAGGGGCGAGCCGGTGGTGGCATCGGCCTGCAGGATCAGGAACTCCGAGGTCGCGGCGTACATCGGTGTCGCCACGCGATAGTAGTAGTATCCCGCCAGCAGGGTCGGCAGCATGACGAAGAAGGCCAGCCGCACCATCAGTTGCAGCGATTTGCGCCGACGCCGGCGGGAGATGTCGCGCTGGATCTCCATGATCTCGCGCTGACGCCGCTCAGAGGGGCTGATGCCGCGCGGGCCGACCTCGGTCGAGGGCAGCTGCGCCTGCCGACCGGCAGGCACGGTCTGCGGCAGTTGCACGCGCTCTTCGGAGTCCTCTCCGGCCTTGCGGGCGTTCTCGGGCATCACCTCCAGCATGTTGGCCCGCTGGAAGGGATCGACGCCGCGGTCGCGCAGCAGGCGCACCGCGTCGAAATCCGAGGTCGGTGCCAGGCCGTGTTTCTGCGCGACCCGCCGCGCCATGCGAAGCTGACGGCCGGTCAGCCCTTCCTTGCGGATGGCGTCCAGATCGCCGCGACCCTGGGGGGCGGGCTGGGTCTGCGCCACGGCCTGTGACACAGTCGGGGGGGGGCCTGATCTTGCCCCTGGCCCTGGGGCGCATAGGGCTCGACACGGGGCCGGGGCGCGGCCTCCGAGGGCGTTTCGGGACCGGGCGCTTCGGGCCCGGGCGTATCGGGACTGTGCGTGGCGGGAACAGGGCGAAGCGGGGCCGCCGCCGCGCGCTGTTCGGCAGGCGGGGCAGGTCGCGCCTGCATCTGCTTAGGAGCTGGCGAAGGGCCGGGCGCCGCAGGGGCGGCAGGGGCCGGGCG
>NZ_AFPM01000083.1 GCF_000220565.1 Oceanicola sp. S124
TTCGGGGTCGAAGATGCTGAGCCTGTCGGCATCGACGAAGCCCGGCATGATCTGCCCCGAGGGGCGCGCGGTCGAGAAGGTCACCGCCACGTCCTGCCAGTCCTCGCCGGTCGACTGGCGCAGGTAGGCGCCGCGCGACAGCTCCAGCGCGGGGCTGTCGCCGGTGGTCAGGTAGGCGTCATAGGCCGGATACCACGAGGCCTGCCAGCTGGCATAGCTGAGGGTCAGCTGCCCCGAGGTCGCCTCGGGGGCCTCGACCTCGATCACCAGCACCGACTGGTCTTGCGAAGCGGTCAGCAGGGCCTCCAGCGCCGCCTTCGCCGCCTTCAGGTCCTCTTCCAGCGGGCGGCGGTCCTCGCGGATGGTGCGGGCCTGCTGCGCGGCAGCCTGGGCGGCCTCGCGGGCCTTCAGGCTTTCACCCCCGACAAGGTCCAGCAGTTCGGCCAGCCGCGCGGCATCGGCGCTGCCGGCAGCCTCGGTGCCGCCAAGCCGGGTCAGGAAGTCGATGCGGTCGCGGGCGGCCTCTCCGGCCAGTTCGACGGCGCGGGCGCGGTCCTCGACCTCTTGCAACTGCGCCTCGACATCGCGCACGGCCTGACGCGCGGCGGCGATTTCGGGGGCCTCTTCTGCGCCCGAGGGCGGCACGGCGCGATCACGGTACGAGACGGTGCCGATCACCAGCCCCTCGGCCTGCAGGCGCAGGCTGTCGATGTCGATCAGCGGCATGTCGGTCAGAACGATGCTGTGCCGCCCGGCGGGCAGGTCAAAGGCCGCCTCGCGCAGGATCGTGGCGCCCTGCGGGTAAAGCGTCGCGGCGGTCACGGCGCTGTCGGTCGGAAAGACATCCGCCCCGGCAGCGGTGGCGCCCAGGGCAGCCACCAGGGCGAGGGTCGAGATATGGGTGATGCGGCGCATGGCGTCCTCCTTCGGCATTCGCAGCGAGGGAAGCCGATTGCGCGGCCGGGGCCAAGTGAACTTCTCGTTCATTCCCGGCCGGACCGGGCGCACCGGCGGGGCACCGCCGAAACGCGAAACGGCGCGGAAGATCCGCGCCGTCTGCTGTTCAGGCCGAAGAGGCGATCAGCCCTTCTTCAGCACCTTCTGGCCGAGGGTCTCGGCGATCTGAACCGCGTTCAGGGCCGCGCCCTTGCGCAGGTTGTCCGACACGCACCACAGGTTGATGCCGTTCTCGACGGTCACGTCCTGGCGGATGCGGCTGATGAAGGTGGCGAAATCGCCGACGCATTCGATCGGGGTGACGTAGCCACCGTCCTCGCGCTTGTCGATGACCATGATGCCCGGCGCTTCGCGCAGGATGTCACGGGCCTCGTCCTCGTCGAGGAAGTCCTCGAACTCGATGTTGATCGATTCCGAGTGGCCGACGAAGACCGGCACGCGCACGCAGGTCGCGGTGACCTTGACCGAGGGGTCGAGGATCTTCTTGGTCTCGGTGACCATCTTCCATTCTTCCTTGGTATCGCCGGAATCGAGGAAGACGTCGATGTGGGGGATCACGTTGAAGGCGATCTGCTTGGGATAGACCTTGGCTTCGTAGTCGTCGGTCGGGTTGTAGATCGACTTGGTCTGATCCCAGAGCTCGTCGATGGCATCCTTGCCCGAGCCGGAGACGGCCTGGTAGGTGCTGACCACGACGCGCTTGATCTTGGCGCGGTCATGCAGCGGCTTCAGCGCCACCACCATCTGCGCGGTTGAGCAGTTGGGGTTGGCGATGATGTTCTTCTTGGCATAGCCCAGCACCGCGTCGGCGTTCACTTCCGGCACCACCAGCGGAACGTCCGGGTCGTAACGGTAGAGCGAGGAGTTGTCGATCACGATGCAGCCCGCCGCGGCGGCCTTGGGCGCATATTCCTTGGTCGGACCCGAGCCGACGGCGAAGAGCGCGATGTCCCAGCCGGTGAAATCGAAGGTGGCCAGATCCTGGGTCTTCAGGGTCTTGTCGCCGAAGCTGACCTCGGTCCCCAGCGACTTCCGGGATGCGAGGGCTGCGATCTCGTCCACCGGGAAGTGGCGCTCGGCCAGGATGTTCAGCATTTCGCGGCCCACGTTGCCCGTGGCACCTGCGACGACGACTTTATAGCCCATGAGTAGAGACTCCTTTCAGTCTGGACGGGGGTGCATACCCCATGTTCGCTTGGCTTGAAAGGGTATTGCGGTGATGGCCCATATCAAGGCGGGCGATGGTTTGCCGCAGGGGAAGGCGCCGGGAAGGGGGCTCCGCCCCCGTCAGGCTGCGCCTGCCTCCCCCGCAGTATTTCCGGCCATCGGATGGAACAGGGACATGCTTTCATCCGGCGGCTGGAAATACTGCGGGGGGAGCCGCAGGCGGGGGGCAGAGCCCCCTTCCCGTCTCAGGCCGCGGCATCCTCGGGCAGGCGCGGCGCGGCGGCGATCAGGGCGCGGGTATAGGGATGCTCGGGGGCATCGAAGACCCGGCTTGTCGGGCCTTCCTCGACGATCTCGCCCGACTTCATCACCATCACCCGGTCGGTGATCGTCCGCACCACCGAGAGATCATGCGAGATGAAGAGATAGCTCAGCCCGTAGCGTTCCGAGAGGTCGGCCAGCAGGTCGAGGATCTGGGCCCGCACCTGCACATCCAGCGCCGAGACGGCCTCGTCCAGCAGGATCAGCTCGGGGCGGGTGATCAAGGCGCGGGCGATGGCGATGCGCTGGCGTTGCCCACCCGAGAACTCGTGGATGTACTTGTGCGCATCGGCAGGGGTCAGGCCGACGGCGGTCAGGGCTTCGGCGATGCGCGCCTCGCGCTCGGCGCGCGGCACCTCGGGGGTCAGGTGGAAGGGCTCCACCACCAGCCGGGCGACCTTGTGGCGCGGGTTGAAGCTGCCGTAGGGATCCTGGAAGACCACCTGCATCTTGCGGCGCACCGCATCGTTCGGCCTGTGGCCGGTGAAGACCGGTTCTCCGTCCAGCAGGATCTCGCCCGACTGCACCTCTTCCAGCCCCAGGATGGCGCGGGTCAGGGTGGACTTGCCGCAGCCCGACTCCCCCACCAGCCCCAGGCTCTCGCCCCGCTTCAGGGTGAAGGAGACGCCCTTGACCGCCTCGATCTGCCGGCGCTCGCCGAACAGGGTCTTGGCGGGCAGCGTATAGGTGCGGCGGGCCTTGCGGACCTCGAGCAGCGGGCTGTCCTGCGGCTTCGGATCGCGCTCGGGCGCATGGGTCGAGGCCGCCAGCAGGGCCCGGGAATAGGGGTGCTGCATCTGGCGGAAGATCTGTTCGGTCGGTCCGGTCTCGACCACGCGGCCCTTCTGCATGATGGCGATGTGATCGGCCATGTCCGCCACGACGGCCAGGTCATGGGTGATCATCATCATCGCCATGCCGTCCTGCTTCACCAGCGTCTTCAGCAGGGTCAGGATCTGCGCCTGGGTGGTCACGTCCAGCGCCGTCGTCGGCTCATCCGCGATCAGCAGCTTGGGGCGCAGGGCGATGGCCATGGCGATCACCACGCGCTGACGCTGGCCGCCGGACAGCTCGTGCGGGTAGCGCGACATGGGGAATTTCTCGGGCGGCAGCTCGGCGCGGGTCAGGGCCTCGGCGGCGCGCTCCTGCGCCTCGGCGCGGCTGACCTTCTCGTGCAGCAGCACGGTCTCGGCCACCTGGTCGCCGATCGTCTTCAGCGGGTTCAGCGCCGTCATCGGCTCCTGGAAGACCATGCCGATGTCGCGGCCCCGGATGGCGCACATCTCGCGCTCGGTGCAGCCGAGGATATCGACGCCATCCAGCCGCACCTCGCCCCGGGGCGCGGCGCCGTCGGGCAGCAGCTGCATGGTGGTGAAGGCGGTCATCGACTTGCCGGACCCGGATTCACCGATCACGCCGAGGATCTCGCCCGCTTCCAGCGACAGCGAGACCTCGTGCAGGATCTCCGCGCCGTGGATGGAGAGCGAGAGGTTGCGGATCTGAAGAAGGCTCATGTCCGGCCCCTCCGCAGCTTGGGATCGAAGATGTCGCGCAAGCCATCGCCCATCAGGTTCAGACCCAGAACGGTCAGCAGGATGGCGAGGCCCGGGAACAGGGCCATATGCGGCGCGAAGGAGATGAAGGTCTGGCTGTCGGCCAGCATCCGCCCCCAGGAGGGGGTCGGCGGCTGCGCGCCCAGACCCACGTAGGACAGGCCCGCTTCGGCGAGGATGCCGAGGCTGAACTGGATGGTGCCCTGCACGATCAGCAGGTTCAGCACGTTCGGCAGGATGTGCTCGAAGCTGATCCGTGCCGCACCCTTGCCCGCCACCCGCGCCGCCAGGATGAAATCCCGGCTCCAGAGCGTCAGCGCGCCGGAGCGGGTGATGCGGGCGAAGACGGGGATGTTGAAGATGCCGATGGCGATGATCGCATTGGTCGCCGAAGGGCCGAAGGCGGCAGTGATCATCACCGCGATGACGAGGCTCGGGAACGCGAAGACAAGGTCATTGCCGCGCATGATCACCTCGTCCAGCAGCGAGCCGCGTCGGGCGGCGGCCCAGAGGCCAAGCGGCACGCCGACCAGCATGCCGATGCCGACGGCCACCACGGCGACGGCGATCGAAGTGCGCGCGCCGACCATGATCATCGCCAGGATATCGCGCCCGTAGTGATCGGTGCCCAGCCAATGCGCGGCAGAGGGGCCCTTGATCTTGTTGGCGATATCCATCTGCGTGACGTCGTAGGGCACCCAGAGGAAGCTGATCAGCGCCGCACCGAGAAAGACCAGCGTCAGCGCGCCCCCCAGCAGCAGGTTGCGGTTCTTCAGCGCCATGGAGGTGGCGGAGGTTTCTTCGGCAAGGCTCATCAGCGGGCCCTCAGGCGGGGGTCGACGGCGGCATAGGCCAGCTCGACGAGGAAATTCACGAGGATGACGGCGAAGACCAGCAGCATCACGACGCTCTCGACGACGACGAGGTCACGGGCGCTGATCGCCTGGAAGATCAGCCGGCCGAGGCCGGGCAGGTAGAAGACGTTCTCGATGATGATGCCGCCCGCCAGCAGGAACGAGAACTGCATGCCGATGATCGTCAGCACCGGGATCAGCGCATTGCGCAGCGCATGGCGCCACAGCGCCTGGCGACGGGAAAGCCCCTTGGCGCGCGCGGTGCGGATGAAGTCCTCGGACAGCGTGTCCAGCAGGGCCGAGCGCATGACGCGGGCCAGGATCGAGGCTTGGGGCAGCGCAAGGGCCACGGCGGGCAGGGTCAGGCTTTTCAGCACCGCGAAGAGGCCCGCATCCCAGCCGGCGAAACCGCCGGCGCTGAACCATTGCAGGTTGATGGCGAAGACCAGCACCATCAGCATGGCGAACCAGAAGTTCGGGATGGCGACCCCCAGCTGGGTCAGGCCCATGATCGAGACATCACCGACAGAGCCGCGGCGCGAGGCCGCCCAGATCCCCACCGGGAAGGCGATCACCACGGTCAGGCCAAGCGCATAGAGCGCCAGCGGCAGCGAGACCGCCAGCCGGTCGACGATCATCTGCGCGACGGGCGTGCGATAGGTATAGGAGATGCCGAAATCGCCCTGCAGCAGCCCGGTGACCCAGGCGAGGTAGCGGGCCACCATGGGCTGATCCAGCCCCAGTTCGGCACGCAGCGCGGCGAGTGTATCGGGCTGGGCATTGACCCCCAGCATGATCGAGGCCGGATCGCCCGGCAGCACTTCGATGGCGAAGAAGATCACCACCGAGGCCACGGCCAGGCTGAGGCAGAGCGACAGGAAACGGGTCAGCGTGTAACGCAGCATGGTCTGTTCAGCGGTCCCAATAGCTGTGAGGGGGTGGGGGCGCTGCCCCCGTCCGCCAGGGCGGACTCCCCCGGAGTATTTTTAGCCTGGTGATGGGATTAAGGGCCCATATCATCACCAGGCTGAAAATACTCCCGCCGGAGGCATCCGCCGCAGGCCGGGGGTGACCGGGCAGACGGCGGGGCGGAAGGGGGGCCGCAGGTGTCGCGGCCCCCGGACGGGTCACTTGGCCCAGTGGACGGCGGTCAGATCCGTCGCCTGGGTGGGCATGTTGACCCAGAGCCCCTCGACGCCGGTCTTGGCG
The DNA here is from genome assembly GCF_000220565.1 of Oceanicola sp. S124. Lineage (GTDB taxonomy): Bacteria > Pseudomonadota > Alphaproteobacteria > Rhodobacterales > Rhodobacteraceae > Pseudooceanicola. The sequence continues at coordinate 6,062 of NZ_AFPM01000083.1, forward strand.
ACCGTGTGCAGCGGCAGTTCGAAGAGGAAGCCGGCGACATAGTCCTCGGCCAGCATGGTCTGGGCCTGCTTCAGCAGCTCCGAACGCACCTCGGGGTCGCTTTCCACGCCGACCTTCTCGATCACCTCGGCGAAGGCCGGGTTGTCGTAGCCGGTGTAGTAGTCGGGGTTGGCGAGAGAGCTGATGTCCATCGGCTCGGTATGGCTGATGATCGTCAGGTCGTAGTCATGGGCGTTGCGGAAGGTGTTCTCCAGCCACTGCGCCCATTCGACGTTCTCGATTTCCGGCTCGATGCCGACGGCACGCAGCTGCGCGGCGAGGATCTCGCCGCCGCGACGGGCGTAGGAGGGCGGCGGCAGGGTCATCTTGACCTTCAGCGGCAGGGCGACGCCCGCCTCTTCCAGCAGCGCCTTCGCCTTCTCGGGATCGTAGTTCGACAGGCCCGTCAGGTCGACGTAGTCGGGGTTGTGCGGCGCGAAGAATGTGCCGATCGGGGTGCCGTAGCCGAACATGGCACCGTCGATGATGTCCTGGCGGTTGATGGCATGGGCCACCGCCTCGCGCACCAGCTTGTTCGAGAAGGGCTCGCGGGCGTTGTTCATCGCCAGGATGGTCTCGCCCTCGGTGTTGCCGATCAGCACGTTGTAGCGCGGGTCGGCGTCGAACTGGGGCAGGTTCTCGGGTGCGGGGAAGGCAACGAAGACGTCGACGTCACCGGCCATCATCGCCGCGAAGGCCGCGGTCGGATCCGAGATGAACTTGAATGTGGCGCTGTCCAGCATGGCCGGCTCGCCCCAGTAGTCGGCGTTCTTCTGCAGGGTGATCGAATCGCCCTGCACCCAGTTGCCGAAGGTGAAGGCACCGGTGCCGACGGGCGCGGTCTTGATGTCCTCGATGCTTTCGGGCGCGACCATCACCGCATCGCCCCAGGCCATCTTGAACAGGAACATCCCGTCCGGCGCCGACAGGGTCACCTTTACGGTGGCGGGGTCCACGGCCTCGACGCTCTGGATCCCTGCGAAGAGCGCCTTCTGCGCGTTCACGCTGTCCTCGCCGCGGGCGCGGTCCAGCGAGAAGACCACGTCGGTGGCCTCGAAGTCGGTGCCATCGTGGAACTTGACGCCCTCGACGAGGTGGAAGGTATAGGTCAGCCCGTCCTCGGAGATGTCCCAGCTGCTCGCCAGGCCGGGGTTCACCGAGCCGTCCGAGCCGAAGCGGGTCAGCCCCTCGAAGACGTTGGCATAGACCACCTGGTCGATGGCGCCCGCGGCGGCCGAGGTCGGATCCATGTGCGGCGGTTCCAGCTGCAGGCCGACGGTCAGGCCATCCTGCGCCAGTGCCGGGCCTGCGGCCAGGGCCACGGCCAGCGCCGCGGCGGAAATCTTGGATTTCATGTCAAACTCCCTGTTTGTCACCCGTTTTCGGGTCGTGCCGGCCATGTTGCCGGGGACGGGTCCCGAAGGCTCCGCCCATCATCTCCGCATTGCCGGACCGGGTCCAGCCCGGCATTTGCCGCACAGGCCCGGTCTTCTGTCAATGCGCAGGATGTGTCTGCGGCGATGCTCACTGCGCCGCGTCGGTCAGCAGGTCCGCGAGGCTCAGCGCCATGACCTCGGCCGATTGCATCATGTCGTCCACGCCGACGTATTCGTCGGGCTTGTGGGCAAGGTCCAGGATGCCTGGGCCGTAGGCGATGCAGTTCTTCAGCCGGCCGATGCGGTCGATGTGTTTCTGGTCGTAGGTGCCCGGGCTGACCACGTATTGCGGCGCCGCGCCGAGGGTTTCCTGGATCGCGCGGGTGACGGATTTCACCACCGGGGCGTCCTGCTCGGTCATCGTCGGCAGCACGCGCATCATCTCGCGCATCTCGTAGCTGAAGTTCGGGCGCTCGGCGGCGACCTTGTCCAGCACGCTCTTCATCTCGCCGATCACCTCGTCGATGCTTTCCTCGATCAGGAAGCGGCGGTCGATGACCATGCGGGCACTGTCGGGGACGCAAGGCGAGGGCAGCGCGTTCACGTCACGCGGGATCTCGGCCTGGCCGCCATGCAGCGAGTTGATGTTCAGCGTCGACTGCTTGGCGCCCTCGGGCACCACCGGCATCGCCGTGTGCTTCTGCGCCAGCGCCGGGAACAGGCTTTCTTCCATCTCGTGCAGCACCGCGCCCATGTGGCGCACGGCGCAGTCGCCAAGGAAGGGCATGGAGCCATGAGCGATCTCGCCATGGGTTTCGATCTCGGCCCACCAGACGCCGCGGTGACCCAGGCAGATGCGGTCCTTGTTCAGCGGCTCGGGGATGATGACGTGATCGACCTTGGCATAGAAACCCTTCTCGGCCAGGTAGGCCACGCCGCCGAAGCCGCCGGATTCCTCGTCCGCGGTGCCCGAGATCTCGATTGCGCCGTTGAAATCGGGGTAGACCGCCAGGAAGGCCTCGGCCGCGATGATCGAGGCCGCAAGGCCGCCCTTCATGTCACAGGCGCCCCGCCCGTAGATCTTGCCGTCCTTCAGCTCTCCGCCGAAGGGATCGGTGGTCCAGCCCTTGCCCACGTCCACCACGTCGATGTGGCTGTTGAAGTGCACGCATTCGCCAGGATACTTGCCCTCGCGCCGTGCCACGATGTTCCAGCGCGGGTATTTGTCGCTGTCGCCGATGGCCCCGACGGCGCGCACAAGCTGCGTCTCGAACCCCGAGGCCTTCAGGCGCCGGTCGAGGTATTCGCAGATCTCCAGGTAGTTCTCGCCCGGCGGGTTCAGCGTCGGAATGCGGATCAGGTCCTGGGTCAGCGCGATCAGGTCGTCGCGCCGTTCGGCGAGTGCCGCATGAAGCGCGGGCTTGAGGGGGGCGAGGTCTTTCATGTGACGAAATTGCTATGCAACCTCATACGGGGCCAATACCGTAGGACTACGGTACTCGAACCGGGACGCCGCAGAATGATCCGCGACAGGAAGGCCCAACCCATTGGAATTGAACGAACTTGAGCGTATCGCCTGGGATCACGCCCCGCAGGGGCTGGTCTTGGCCGAAGACCGGGTCATCCGCGCCTGCAACCAGCCCTTTGCCGAAATGGTAGGCCGCGAGACCGGCGATCTGATCGGGCAAAGCTTCCGCGTGCTCTACACCTCGGACACCGAGTTCCGCACGATCCGCGATGTCGGCATGGAGGCGCTGCGCCGTGGCGGCATCTACTCGGACGAACGGATGATGCATCGCGCCGATGGCGAGGCCTTCTGGGTCCGCTTCCGGGCCCGCACCCTGACGCCCGAGGATCCGCTGGCCCGCGTGGTGATGAGTTTCGCGCCCCTCGGCCGCGCCGAGGGCGCCCGGCTGACCCCGCGCGAACGCGACGTGGTCTCGGGGCTGGCGCGCGGGCTGACCTCGAAGGAGATCGCCCGCACGCTGGATCTGTCGCCCCGCACCATCGAGGACGTGCGGGCGCGGCTGTTGAAGAAGCACGGGGTGCGCAGCGCCGCCGGGCTGATCCGGCGGCTGGCGGGGCCGGGCTTGTAAGGCCCCTACCCCTTGCGCAGCTCCGGCGCGACCTTGGTGCCCAGCACCTCGATGGCCTTCAGCATTTCGCTGTGCTCGATGATCCCGATGGCCATCTGGATCGTCACCCGGTCGAAGCCGAGATCCTCTTTCAGACCAAGGATCTTGTCGACGATCTGCGCCGGAGAGCCGACGAAGTTCGCCCCCTCGGGCGTGATCGAGGCATCGAACTGCGCCCGGCTCTGCGGCCCCCAGCCCCGTTCGCGACCGATCTGGTCCATCACTGCCTTCTGCGCCGGGAAGAAGATATCGGCGGCCTTCTGGCTGTCTTCATGCAGGAAGCCATGCACGTTCAGCGAGACGCGCGCCTTGTCCTTGTGGCCCGACTGCTCCGCCGCGCGGCGGTAGAGATCGGCCAGCGGCGCGAAGCGGCGCGGCTCGCCGCCGATGATCGCCAGCGCCAGCGGCGCGCCATAGGCCCCGGCGCGCACCATCGACTGCGGCGTGCCCCCGGCCGCGATCCAGATCGGCAGCGATCCGTTCACCGGGCGCGGGTAGATGCCCAGCCCCTCGACCTTCTGGGTGAACTCGGTGCCCGGCCAGGTCAGCTTTTCGCCATCGTTGATGGCCATCAGCATCGCCAGCTTTTCCTCGAACAGCGCGTCGTAGTCCTTCAGTTCGTAGCCGAACAGCGGGAAGCTTTCGATGAAGCTGCCGCGCCCGGCCATGATCTCGGCCCGACCACCGCTGATATTGTCGATGGTGGAAAACTGCTGGTAGACCCGGATCGGATCTTCCGAGCTGAGCACTGTCACCGCCGAGGCCAGCTTGATGTTTTTCGTCTGCGCCGCTGCCGCCGCCAGCACCGTGGCGGGCGAGGAGATGGCGTAGTTCGGGCGGTGATGCTCGCCCAGCCCGAAGACATCCAGCCCCAGTTCGTCCGCCAGCCGGATTTCCTCCAGCAGGTTGCCCAGCCGGGCCTGTGCGTCGACCGTCGCGCCGGTGACGGGATCGCGACCGACGTCGCCGAAGGTGTAAAGACCGATTTCCATTGCCGCCTCCTGTTCCGTTTGCTCAAAGCTAGGGCGCGCCGCGCCCCGCCGCCAGCCGGAAGCCTGCACAGGCGCTGTGCGGAAGGGAAGGGAGATCAGCCGAGAGGGGCAGCCCAGGCAGCCACATCCGCCGCCATCTGCGCCAGGTGGTCCTCCAGCCCCTTGCCGGTCACCCGCCTGCGCGGCTTCAGGTCATGGTCGCCGTCCTCGAACCAGTGCAGCGTGACGGCCGGAGCGAGAGGCGCCTCCGCGATGTCCTCCTGTCCGCCGAAGGGATCGCGGCTGCCCTGGCAGATCAGGGTCGGGCAGGGGATCGCGCGCAGATGCGCCGCGCGCTCGGTGCCGGTCTTGCCGGGCGCATGGAAGGGAAAGCCGAGGCAGAGCAGCCCGGCAATCCGCCGCGCCTCATGCAGGTCCTGCGCGATCAGGCTGGCGACTCTTCCGCCCATGCTCTTGCCGCCGATGATCAGCGGGCCCTCACAGGCCAGCGCCTCGACGGCAGAGAGATACTCGGGGATGTAGGTCTCGGCCTTGCCGGGCGGGCGTTTCGACCCGCCGGTGCGCCGCGCCGCCATGTAGCTGAACTCGAACCGCGCCACGCGCAGGCCCTGCCCGGCCAGCCCTTCGGCGACCGTGTTCATCCAGGGCGTGTCCATCGCCGCCCCGGCACCATGGGCCAGCAGCACCGTCGTGCGGCCCGGCGCGTCTCCGGTCAGCAGAAAGTCCATGGCGCCCCCCTCAATTGGCAGGGGCGCCGCAAGGGCGCCCCGTTTCCTGTCCCGGCCCGCTTCAGACCAGCGTATCGCAGGAGGTGCGGATGGCGCGGATGTTGGCGCCATAGGGGGCGGGATCGCTGACCGAGCCACCCTTGAACACCGCCGAACCCGCCACCAGCACATCTGCCCCCGCCTTGCGCATCAGCGGCGCGGTCTCGGGGGTGATGCCGCCGTCGATCTCGATATGCACCGGACGGTCGCCGATCATCGTGCGCAGCTTCTCGACCTTGGCGATCTGGGAGTGGATGAACTTCTGACCGCCAAAGCCCGGGTTGACGGTCATCACGCAGACCAGGTCGACCATGTCCAGCAGGTAGTCCAGCGCCTCGACCGGGGTGCCGGGGTTCAGCGCCAGGCCCGCCTTGCAGCCCGCGCCGCGGATTGCCTGCAGGGTGCGGTGGATATGCGGCCCCGCTTCCAGGTGGGCGGTCAGCACATCGGCGCCGGCATCCGCGAAGGCCTCGATATAGGGATCGACGGGCGCGATCATCAGGTGCACGTCCATGACGGTCTTGATGTGCTTGCGGATCGCCTTGCAGAGCGGCGGGCCGAAGGTGAGGTTCGGCACGAAATGCCCGTCCATCACGTCGACATGGATCCAGTCGGCGCCCTGCGCCTCGACGGCTTCGATTTCCTGCCCGAAGTTGGCGAAATCGGCAGAGAGGATCGACGGGGCGATCTTCAGGGAACGGTCGAACGACATGGGGCACCTCCGGTGGTTACGGGGGCGATATAACGGTGCGCGCGCGCCAAGGAAAGCGCTGCGACCTGCGGCATCGGGGAGGGGGCTCTGCCCCCGTCCGCTGCGCGGACTCCCCCGCAGTATTTTCAGCCATCGGATAGGCTGAAAAGGGGCCCTGCCTCAGCCGTGCAGCTCCGCGATCCGCTCGACCTCCTGGCGGGAGCCGAAGACGAAGGGGCGACGTTCGTGCAGCTTTTCCGCCGTCAGCGACAGGATCGGGGTCACGCCATCGGTGGCAAGGCCGCCGGCCTGTTCCACGAGGAAGGCCATCGGCGCGACCTCGTAGACCATGCGGAGGCGGCCGGTCTCATAGCCTGCACGCGCGTCGGACGGATAGAGGAAAGTGCCGCCCCGGGTCAGGATGCGGTGGGTTTCGGCCACCAGGCTGCCAACCCAGCGGAAGTTCATGTTCTTGCCCTTCGCGCCCTCGGCTCCGGCCTCGTTCTCCTCGACATAGGCCAGCACGGGCGCGGTCCAGTGGCGGCGGTTGGAGGAATTGATCGAGAACTCCTTGGCCGCCTCGGGCAGGGTCATCTTCTCTTCGGCCAGCGCGAAGGCGCCTGTTTCGGGATCAAGCACGTAAAGCTGCGTTCCCTCACCAAAGGTCAGCGCCAGCAGGCACTGCGGCCCATAGGCGATATAGCCCGCCGCTACCTGTTCGGAGGCCGGGCGCAGGAAGCTCTCGTCCGCCCCCTCCTTCGCCTCGAAGACCGAGAAGATGGTGCCGATGGTCACGTTCACGTCGATGTTGGACGAACCGTCCAGCGGGTCAGCGGCCACGGCGTATTTGCCGCCCGGCACCAGGCTCAGCACCTCTTCCTGCTCTTCCGAGGCGTAGAAGCGCACCCCGGCACTGCGCAGCCCCGCCTCGAACTTCTCGTCCGCCAGCACGTCCAGGGCCTTCTGCTGATCCCCGTCCGAGTTCTCGCCCACCCCGGCGCCAAGCGCCTGGCCCAGCGGGCCACGGGCGATGATGCGGGCCACCTCGGCACCGGTGGCGCAAAGCGCCTCGACCACGGGCAGAAGATCAGAGGGAATACGGGCGGGATCAATGACGGGCATGGAAATCTCCTGAGATGTCAGGGGCGTTATTCCACACTCCCGCCCGCCACAAAACGGATTTCCGCAGCGCGGCGGCAATGAGATCGCTAACGCCGCCCCCTAGTTCCAACCGCCCCGCCCGGTTTCGATGCAGAGGTGCTAGGCAGCCGCACGGCTCCCCCGCCCACATCATCACCAGGCTGAAAATACTTTCGGGGGTGAATTGAGGCCCCCGGGCCTCAAGAGGGGGCAGACAGCCCCCTCCCCCGCTTCGGCCGGGTGAGACGTCAGATCCGGCTCAGTTCCGGTAGGCCTTCAGCTCCAGCTTGGCGATGGTCTCGCGGTGGACCTCGTCGGGGCCGTCGACAAGGCGCATGGTGCGGGCATTGGCGAAGGCGCCGGCCAGGAAGGTGTCCTGGCTGACCCCCTGCGCCCCATGCACCTGCATCGCCCGGTCGACCACACGCTGCACCATGTTGGCGCCAACGACCTTGATCATGGCGATCTCCTTGCGGGCCGCCTTGTTGCCGACGGTGTCCATCATGTAGGCCGCATGCAGGGTCAGCAGGCGGGCCTGCTCGATCTCGCAGCGGCTTTCGGCGATCCAGTGCTTCGTCACGCCCATGTCGGCGATCGGCTTGCCGAAGGCGGTGCGCGCCATGCCGCGTTCGCACATGGATTGCAGGGCGCGCTCGGCCTGGCCGATGGAGCGCATGCAGTGGTGGATGCGCCCCGGCCCCAGGCGGCCCTGGGCGATCTCGAAGCCGCGGCCCTCGCCCAGCAGGATGTTCGACGCCGGCACGCGGACGTTGTCGTAGATGATTTCGGCATGACCGTGGGGGGCGTGATCGTAGCCGATCACCTTCAGGGGCCGCACCACCTTCACGCCGGGCGTGTCCAGCGGCACCAGTACCATGCTCTGCTGGCGGTGCTTCTCGGCCGTGGGATCCGTCTTGCCCATGACGATGGCGATCTTGCAGCGCGGATCCATGGCGCCCGAAGACCACCACTTGCGCCCGTTGATCACGTACTCATCGCCCTCGCGCCGGATCTCGGTCTGGATGTTGGTCGCATCCGAGCTGGCCACCTCGGGCTCGGTCATCGAGAAGCAGGAGCGGATCTCGCCCGCCATCAGCGGCTTCAGCCAGGCTTCGCGCTGCGCATCGTCGCCATAGAGAAAGATCGTCTCCATGTTGCCGGTATCGGGGGCGGAACAGTTGAACGGCTCGGACCCGATCGACGAGCGTCCCATCTGCTCACACAGCATGCCGTATTCGACATTGCTCAGCCCCATGCCCTCGTAGCCGGGCTTGGAGTGGGGCAGGAACATGTTCCACAGGCCCGCCGCACGGGCCTTTTCCTTCAGCTCTTCCATCACCGGCACGACGCACCAGCGGTCCCCCTCCTCGACCTGCCGGGCATAGGTCGCCTCGGCCGGGAAGACATGGGCCTCCATGAAGGCGATGAGCTTTTCGCGCAGCTCTCTCGCCCGATCCGAAATCGGGAAATGATCGTACATCCGGGGTCCTCCTCCACCTTTGCCCAATTGATGCCCCCCTGCGCCGCCCCCGTCAAGATTGCGGAAAACTTTTCCGGCAAGCGGAATATTGACGAGCCATTCCGCTCCGTGGCAGGCTGTTCCGCAGATAGGGAGACTCCTGGGGAGGAGGCATCCACGACAGGACGACAGGCAGGCGGCCCCGCTTCGGGCCGGACGGGCAAGCATGTCCGCCGCCCTGCCCAAGGGAGGAAGAATGCGGCGTTTCGACGGAAAATACGCCCTGGTCACGGGCGCGGCCAGCGGGATCGGACGGGCCACGGCGGCACGACTGGCGGAAGAGGGCGCGCGGGTGCTGCTGCTCGATCGTGCCGAGGGGCTGGACCAGGCCCTGCCGGCCGGTGACCACCTGTGGCGCCATTGCGATGTCGCCGACGAGGCCCAGGTCGCCGAGGCCGTGGCCTATGCCATCGCCCAGTTCGGCCGCATCGACGCGCTGGCCAACAACGCGGGCATCATCTGCGACCGCTCGCCGATCACCGAGACCGAGGCCGCGACCTGGCAGCGGGTGCTCTCGGTCAACCTGGTGGGCGCGGCGCTGATGGTGAAGCACGTGGGCCGGCAGATGCAGGCTCAGCGCGCGGGCGCCATCGTCAACACCGCCTCTGTCGCGGGCCTCCGCTCGGGCGCGGGCGGCAATGCCTATTCGGCCTCGAAGGCCGGGGTGATCTCGCTGACCCAGACGGCGGCCTGCGACCTCGGCCAGTATGGTGTCAGGGTCAACGCGGTCTGTCCCGGCCTGATCGAGACCGGCATGACCAAGCCCGTCTTCGACTACGCCCGCGACGCCGGCAAGGAGGACAGGCTGGGTGCCCGCTGCGAGCTGCGCCGCTACGGCCATCCGTCCGAGATCGCCGCCGCCATTGCCTTCCTGGCGTCCGAGGATGCCTCCTTCGTCACCGGGCAGGCGCTGCCGGTGGATGGCGGAAATACCGCCTCGCTCAACCTGCCGGGGATGAAGGTCTGATGGCGGACATGCTGCACCGCCCCCACTGGCCCGAGGGCCTGCCCTGGCAGGTGGATTTCCCGACCCATTCCGTTGCGCTCAACCTTGCGGCCTCGGCGTTGAAAGCCCCCGGGCGCGTCGCGCTGCATTTCCATGGACATGCGATCACCTACGGCGACCTCTGGGCCGACGTCGAGCGGCTGGCGGGCTGGCTGCAGGCGCAGGGGGTGCGTCGGGGCGACCGGGTGCTGCTCTACATGCAGAACGCGCCGCAGCACGTCATTGCCTATTACGCCATCCTGCGCGCCGACGCGGTGGTGGTGCCGGTGAACCCGATGAACAGGGGCGCCGAGCTGGACCACCTTGCCCGCGACACCGGCGCCCGCATCGCCATCGCGGGAACCGAGCTGCTGTGCCACATCCAGCCGCTGATCGGCACGGGCCTGCTCGACCAGGTGCTGGTTGCCGCCTATGCGGACATGACCGACCCTGAGGACGCGGTGCCGCTGTTCGAGGCCTTCCTGGGCCAGACGGATGCGGATGTCTCGGGCCCCGGGCTGACCGGCTTCCGCGCCGCGCTGGCGGAAAACCATACGCCCCGGGCCATCCAGGCCGGCCCCGACGACATGGCCGTGATCCCCTATTCCTCGGGCACCACGGGCCAGCCCAAGGGCTGCGTCCACACCCATGCCTCGGTGCAGGCGACGATCCAGGGCGGCGCGCTGTGGAACCCCGCCGACGGCACGGACGAGGTCCACCTGACCACGCTGCCCCTGTTCCACGTCACAGGGATGCAGAACGGCATGTCCATCCCGCTGCTGAAGGGGCAGGAGATCGTCCTGCTCTGCCGCTGGAGCCGCGAGGCCGCCTGTGCCCTGATCGCCCGCCACCGGGTGACCCGCTGGCGCTCGATTGCCACCATGGCCATCGACCTGCTCAACACCCCCGGCATCGAGCGGCACGACCTCAGCTCGCTGCGCGGCATCGGCGGCGGCGGCGCGGCCATGCCCGAAGCGGTGGCCGACCGGCTGCACGCGCTGACCGGCCTCGACTATATCGAGGGCTACGGCCTGTCCGAGACCATCGCCGCCACCCATATCAACCCGATGCATCGTCCCAAGCGGCAATGCCTCGGCATCCCGGTGATGAACGTCGACAGCCGCATCATCGACCCGGTGACGCTCAAGGAACTTCCCGCCGGCGAGACCGGAGAGATCGTCACCCACGGCCCGCAGGTCTTCCAGGGCTACTGGCAGCGCGAGGACGAGACCCGCGCCGCCTTCCTGACGATCGAGGGCAAGCGCTTCTTCCGCACCGGCGACCTAGGCTACCGCGATGCCGAGGGCTATTTCTTCATGGTCGACCGGGTGAAGCGGATGATCAACGCCTCGGGCTTCAAGGTCTGGCCGGCCGAGGTCGAGGCCCTGATGCATGCCCACCCGGACCTCTCGGAGGTCTGCATCATCGGTGCCCCCGATCCCCGGCGCGGTGAGACGGTGAAGGCCGTCGCCGTGCCCCGCGCCGGTGCCGAGGGCCTGACCGAGGCGCAGGTCATCGACTGGTGCCACAGCCGCATGGCGGCCTACAAATGTCCGAAGTCCGTCGAATTCACCGAGGCCCTGCCGAAATCCGCCGCGGGCAAGGTGCTCTGGCGCGAGCTGGCGGAAAAAGAGGCGACCCGCGCCGCGCAGCCCGCGGGGTAGGCCTGCACCGGAGCGGGGGTCCTTGACCCCTCGCCCGGCGCTTAGTAGCTGCGCAGGCGATCACTGGGGAAGCATGTCATGCGCAAACGGGTAAGCGATATCGCGGCGGAAGCCGACAAGGCGGACAACGACCGCCAGTTCGTCACCGCACTCTACCGCGGTCTGGAGATCCTCAAGGCCTTCCGCCCGGCGGACAAGGCCGGCCTTGGCAATTCAGAGCTGGCCGAGCGCACCGGCCTGCCCAACTCCACCGTCTCGCGCCTCACCTTCACCCTGCTGAAGTCGGGCTACCTGGTCTACGACGAGGGCACCGGACGCTACCGCATGGGCCTGCCGGTGCTGTCGCTGGGCTACGCCTGCCTTGCCGGCATGCAAGTGCGCGAAACGGCACAGGTCTACATGCAGAAGCTGGCCGACGAATGCGGCGACGGGGTGCTGGTGGCGCTTGGCGGACGCGATGACATGGCGATGACCTATATCGCCGCGGCGCGCTCGGAAGGCGTCATCTCGCTGCAGCTCAACGTCGGCTCGCGCATCTCGCTGGCGCGCTCCGCCATGGGCCGCGCCTATATCGCCGGCACGTCCGAGGCCGAGCGCAACGAGATCATCGACCGCATCCGCGACCGCTACGAGGGCGAGAAACTGGACGAGGCCCTGCGCGGCATCGAGGATGCCCAGGACCAGATCGCCACCAAGGGC
>NZ_AFPM01000082.1 GCF_000220565.1 Oceanicola sp. S124
GTGTCAGGGGCCGGCACTCGCAAGCAGAAAATCACGGAACCCGTCACATTTTTTGCATACACCGAATTCACCCCATGATATTAACAACTTAACAATCCGCACAGAGGACAAAGGCAGGCCGATCATCGCCGATTACACCGTCTCTGGGCAGCAAGACGCAAGATTTCCGGTGACTCGGATTCGATATCGGGTAGGCTTCGCCACTTTTCAGCAGGGAGTCCGGGCAAATTCGCCCGAAACAGACGCCCGTCAGCGTCTCTTTCGCGCCAGAAACGGCAGGCGCAGGGCGAGCAGCACCAGACTCGCCGCCATGTAGAGGATCGGCTCAAGCTGGAAGCCCTTCACCAGGATGACGAAGTGCAGGGCGCCGAGGATTGCCACCGCGTAGACCAGCTTGTGCAACTGCCGCCAGCGACGCCCCAACTTGCGGATCGACCAGGTGTTCGAGGTCAGGGCCAGGGGCAGCATCAGAACCAGCCCCCCCATGCCGATGGTGATATAGGGACGTTTGACGATATCGGCCCAGATCTGGCTGAGGAACTGCACGTCGTAGTACATCCATACCAGCATGTGCAGCGTGATGTAGAAGAAGGTCAGCAGGCCAAGTGCCCGGCGGAACTTCAGCAGCGAAATCCCGGTCACCGTGCGCAGTGGCGTGACCGTCAGCGTGGCGATGATCAGCCAGAGGCCCCAGAGGCCCATCTGGTGCTCCATCTCCTTGACCGGATCGACGCCCAGCCGATCCGTCAGCGCCGCCCAGTAGAGCCAGGCAGGCGGCAGCGCCCCCAGTACATAGAGAGGCCAGGACGGCACCCGGCGCAGAACCCGGTTCACCGGATCCGCCAACGAGCGCTGCACATGGGTCGGAAGGGCGATCACCGACATCAGTAGTTCTTCGACAGGTCGAGGCCGGAATAGAGAGAGGCGACCTCTTCCCCGTAGCCGTTGAACATGTCGGTTTCCCGACGCGAGCGCAGCCCACCGCCGATCACCCGTTCCGTGGCCTGGGACCAGCGCGGGTGGCTGACCTCGGGGTTCACGTTGGAATAGAAGCCGTACTCGCGGTGGTTGGCGTCCTTCCAGCTGGTGAAGGGCATCTCTTCCTGCAGGGTGATGCGGACGATCGACTTGATCGACTTGAAGCCGTACTTCCACGGCACCACCAGGCGCAGCGGGGCGCCGTTCTGGTTCGGCAGGTCCTTCCCGTAGACGCCGGTCGCCAGAAGGGTCAGCGGATGCATCGCCTCATCCAGACGCAGGCCTTCGCGGTAGGGCCAGTCCAGCACGGGGCGCGACACGCCGCGCATCTCGTCCGGGCGCAGCGCGGTCTCGAAGGCGACGTATTTCGCCCCGGACTGCACGCCGACCTCGTTCAGCAGCGCGCGCAGTTCAAAGCCGTTCCAGGGGATCACCATCGACCAGGCCTCGACGCAGCGCAGCCGGTAGAGGCGCTCTTCGATCTGCTTGCCCTTCAGGATGTCTTCCAGCCCGTAGGTGCCGGGTTTGTCGACCATGCCGTTGATCTCGACCGACCAGGGCGCGGTGGTCAGCGCCGAGGCGTAGCGGGCCGGATCTTCCTTGCCGGTGCCGAACTCGTAGTAGTTGTTGTAGTTGGAGATATCCTCGAAGCTGTTCGGCTTCAGGCCCTCGGGCGCAGCGGCGGCCGGTCCGGCCCCGAAGACCCCCAGCCCCGCCAGCCCCGCCAGCCCAAGACCGGCAACGCCGGCGCCCGCGATCAGGCTTCGGCGGTTCATGTAGACGGACTCGGGCGTCACGTCGTTCTCTGTCAGCTTGCCGTTCCAGTTGCGTTTCATCGCTGCCTCCTCTCGGCGTTTCCAAAGAGGTAGCAGCGCAGGCGCCTTCGGCAAAATGATGCCTGGTCACACCTGCGGGAATAGCCTGAAACATTCCGGCAGGGGGACCGGAACGCTCAGGCGTCCGGCGCCTCGACCGGGCTCTCGTCGGTGCGGCTGGCCTGCGGCGTCTCATGCGACGGACCCGTCGACGGCCTGAGCTTGCGCAGCACGACAGAGTTGCCGTCCGCCTGCACCAGCCGCACGTGGCGGCGACGCATCTGGCGCGGTTCGGCGACGCCGACCGAATGGGCGATCATCTCGACTTCGCTGATCACCGAGCGGGCGTAGTTCGACACGCCCTTGTACTTCTTCTGCACCACCAGCCCGCGCTGCAGGTGCGGGTCATGGGTGGTGATGCCGGTCGGGCAGGTGTTCTTGTTGCACTTCAGCGCCTGGATGCAGCCCATCGAGAACATGAACCCCCGGGCCGAGACGACAAAGTCGGCGCCCGCGCAGATGGCAAAGGCCACGTCGGCCGGGTTCACCAGCTTGCCCGAAGCGATGATGCGGATGCGGTCCTTGAGGCCATAGCGGTCGCGCATGTCGACGATGCGCAGCAGCGCCTCGCGCAGCGGCATCCCCACCAGGTCCATCAGCGGCATCGGCGCGGCGCCGGTGCCGCCCTCGCCGCCGTCGATGGTGATGAAGTCGGGCGCGCTCTCGGGACCGCGCGCCAGGATCATCTCGAAGAATTCCTCGTAGGCATCGGACGAGCCGATGACCGTCTTGAACCCCACCGGCTTGCCGCTGACCTCGCGGATGTGGTGGATCATGTCCAGCAGGTCGGCGAAGTCGTCGATCTCGCGGTGACGGTTGGGGCTGATGGCATCGCGCCCCATGGGCACGCCGCGAATCTCGGACACCTCCTGGTCGACCTTGGCGGCAGGCAGGATGCCCCCCTTGCCGGGCTTGGCGCCCTGGGCCAGCTTCAGCTCGAACATCCTGACCTGCGGCTTGGCGGCCATGGCGCGCAGCTTCTCGTCGCTGAGGTTGCCGTCATGGTCGCGCACCCCGAACTTGGCGGTGCCGATCTGATAGACCAGGTCGCAACCGCCCTCGAGGTGATAGGGCGACAGGCCGCCCTCGCCGGTGTTCAGCCAGATATTGGCATCCTTCGCCCCCATCGACAGCGCCTCGATGGCCGGGCGCGACATGGCGCCATAGGACATGCCAGAGATATTGAAGATCGAGGGCGCGTCATAGGGGTGGCGCGCATGGGGGCCGATCTGCATCGGCTTGGTCGCGGCGAACTGGTCGTCCAGCGGCGGGAAGACCGCGTTGACGAAGATCGGCGTGCCCGGGATCGACAGGTTGCGGGTCGAGCCGAAGGCCAGCGTGTTCCCCTTGCCCTTGGACGAATGGTAGACCCAGTCGCGCTGCGCCCGGTTGAAGGGCATCTCCTCGCGATCCATCGCGAAGAAGTACTGGCGGAAGAACTCGCCCAGCTTGGTGAAAAGCCCCCGGAAGCGCCCGATCACCGGATAGTTGCGACGGATGGCGTCCTCGCGCTGACTGAGGTCCAGCAGGAACATGGCCAGCACGGCCAGGGCCGTCAGCCCGATCGCCATGACGAAGATGAAAACAAGCCATTCGACGATGGGTGCAATGAAATCCATTTGGGTCTTCTCTCTTGCCAGAGCTGCCTGCGCGCACCTTGGCGAAGCCCCGAAGCAGCCGCAACCGCCTTTAGCGCTCACCTGCCCGAACTCTGTCATGCGGCTCCCGCGGCCCCGGACGCCCCCCCCTGCGCCCCGGAGAGGACGGGCGCTTCCCCGTCTCTCTCCGACCGGCGCCTCACGGCGGATGGAGACGCGGCGCACTTGCAGCCCCCGAGCGGACAAAGAGGCCCTTGGCCTGATCCGATGGCGAGAAATACTGCGGGGAGTCTCCGCAGGAGACGGGGCAGAGCCCCTGCCCCTTGCTCCGCCCCGCGCCAAGAGGCAGGAAGAGCAAAAAGGATCCCCCATGCGCGTCTATCTTGCCGGCCCCGATGTGTTCCACCCCGAAGCCCTGGCGCTCGGAGAGAAAAAGAAGCAGATTTGCCGCGACCTCGGGCTGGATCCCGTCTTCCCGCTCGACGAAGTCGTGCCGCCCGAGGGCCGCACCCCCGCCCGGCACGGGCTGGCCATCGCCGAGAAGGACTTCCGCCTGGCCCGCTCCTGCGCGGCCGCGCTGGTCAACCTGACGCCCTTCCACGGCCCCTCGATGGATGTCGGCACGGCGGTCGAGCTTGGCTTCATGGCGGCCCTCGGTCATCGCCTCGTCGGCTATTCCACCGACCCGCGCCCCTTCGGAGCCCGCGTCGCCGCGAGCTATGGCACGACCGAGGGAGAGCGCCGCCCGACCACCCCCGACGGCTATTCCATCGAGCCCTTCGGCCTGACAGACAACCTGATGGTGGATGGTGCGATCCACGATGGCGGCGGGCGGGTCTTCCTGCCCGAAAGCCCCCTGCCCTTCGAGGACCTGACGGTCTTCCGTCAGGCCGCCGAGGCCCTCGCCGCCAGCGCCTGAGGCAGCCGGCGCAGCATCAGCGCCACGATGACCCGATGCGCCAGGCCCACCGGCAGCATGTAGAGACGGCCAAAGAGATTGTGCACCCGCACCGAGGAGGTGACGGTCACGACAGGCCCGGTCCCGCATCCTGGCTCCAGCGACAGGCAGGTCATCACGTCCAGGTGCCTGTCGCGCTCGGTCAGCACCAGCAGATCGGGGCGCACCTCTTCCACCAGAAAGAAGTCCAGGTGATCTCCCGCCGCGACCTTGTCCACCCCGGCGCCGGAGAAGCCACCGATGCGTTTCACGCCGAAGCAGGCCGAGATCGCGTCGCGAAGACGGAAGGCCAGCGCCATGCCGGGTAGCGGCTGCGCCATCATGGCGGTCCAGACCTCCAGTGCGGTCAGCGGCGGGGTGCCCGTCGGCAGGGCCAGGCTGCGGTGATGCAGGAAGGTCAGTGCGCCACGGGGGGCGACCAGCGGGACATCGGCAAGGGCGACCATGGCTCTCTCCTCTATTGGCGCGAGAAAAGCGCAGATTGGCAGGAGGCGCCCCGCGACAGATTGCCTTGGGCCCCGGTGCCCCGGGCGTGACGGTGGGTTGCACCCACCCTACGGTCGGGGCGGATGGCGGGACCTCAGGACAAAGGTTTCAGGGCAGACTTCTGGGGGCGGACCGCGCCACCCGCGTAGGGTGGATGCCAATCCACCTTCCCCGCCCACCCCGGGCCGCGCTGTCAGGCCCCGGGGCGCACCAGCGGCACCTTGAAGCTGTAGTCGAAATCCGCAAAGCCGGTGCCTTCGAAGCTCATCAGCCACCGGCTTTCGACCCCCAGCATCACGCCACCCGCACCATCCGGTGCAAAGTCCAGCCGGGTGACATCCACCGGGTTGTGACAGCCGAAGAAGTAGACGGAGCCGTCGATATAGCCATCCTCGGGATTGCGGGGGAACGCCAGGCTGCGCCCGATCAGGCCGGCAAGGTCATCCGTGCCCAGCTCGACGCCATCGCCGCGGAAGGGGTTTTCGAAGGCCAGCGCGACCGGCTGCTCCTCGGGACCCTCGGGCGCCAGGGTGATCTGGAAGCGGGCGAAGTCGATCACCAGCGACCAGTCATTGCCCTGCCCGCTCAGGCGGGCGGCAAGGGGGCGCAGGGCATCGGCGGGAAAGGGCTGCATGGGATACCTCGGCAAGACAACCGCGACAGGCGGCCTGCCAGTCATGACAGAGCGCCGGTAAAAGGGAAGCCACGAAGAAGGGGCAGCCGAAGCCGCCCCTCCTGTTTGCCATCCGGCACGCTCAGTGCAGCGTGGCCTCTTCCGGCGCATCGCGGCCCGAGGTGCCGACCCGGTCGCCGATCATCAGCCCTTCTGGGCCTGCGGTCACCGGGACCACCGCACCGTCGCGGATCTCGCCGCCCAGGATCGCCTCGGCCAGCGGATCCTGCAGGGCGCGCTGGATCACCCGTTTCAGCGGACGCGCACCGAAAACCGGATCATAGCCCTCGTCGGCCAGCCACTTGCGGGCGTCCCCGTCCAGCTCCAGCCGGATCTTCCGACCCGCAAGACGCTTCTCGAGGCGGCCAAGCTGGATTTCGACGATCCCGCCCATGTCGGCCCGGCCCAACCGGTCGAAGACGATGATCTCGTCCAGCCGGTTCAGGAACTCGGGGCGGAAGTGGGCCCGCACCGCATCCATCACGTTGCGCTTGGCATCCGAGGCGTCGGCCCCGTCCGGCAGCTGGCTCAGCGCCTGGGCGCCGAGGTTCGAGGTCAGCACGATCAGCGTCTGTTTGAAGTCCACCCGGCGGCCCTGGCCATCGGTCAGCACACCATCGTCCAGCACCTGCAACAGCACGTTGAAGACATCCGGATGCGCCTTCTCGACCTCGTCGAACAGCACCACCTGGTAGGGACGCCGCCGCACGGCCTCGGTCAGCACGCCGCCCTCGTCATAGCCGACATAGCCCGGAGGGGCGCCGATCAGACGGGCGACCGAGTGTTTCTCCATGAACTCGCTCATGTCGATCCGCACCATGGCGTTGTCGTCGTCGAACAGGAACTCGGCCACCGCCTTGGTCAGCTCGGTCTTGCCGACGCCGGTCGGGCCGAGGAACAGGAAGCTGCCCAGGGGCCGCCCCTCGTCGTTCAGCCCGGCACGGGCCCGGCGCACCGCATTGGCCACGGCGCGGACAGCGGCGTTCTGGCCGATGACCCGCTTGTGCAGACCATCCTCCATGCGCAGAAGCTTCTCGCGCTCGCCCTCCAGCATCTTCGCCGTCGGGATGCCGGTCCAGCGTTCCACGACCTGGGCGATCTGCTCGGGGCGCACCGCCTCTTCGACCATGACGCCGCCTTCGGCCTCGGCGGCCTCGGCCTCTCCCAGCTGTTTCTCAAGCTGCGGGATGATGCCATAGGCCAGCTCACCGGCGCGGCCCAGGTCGCCCTGGCGCTTGGCGATGTCCAGGTCGGCACGGGCGCGGTCCAGCTGTTCCTTCAGCTCACGCGCGCCAGCCAGCTTGTCGCGCTCGGCCTGCCAGCGGGCCGTCATGGCGTCGGCCTTCTCCTGCAGGTCGCCCAACTCCTTCTCGAGCGTCTCCAGCCGGTCCTTGGACGCCGCATCGTCTTCCTTCTTCAGCGCCTCGGCCTCGATCTGCATCTGCAGGATCTGACGGTCGAGCTGGTCCAGTTCCTCGGGCTTACTGTCCACTTCCATGCGCAGACGGCTTGCGGCCTCATCCACCAGGTCGATGGCCTTGTCGGGCAGGAAGCGGTCGGTGATATAGCGGTTCGACAGCGTCGCCGCCGCGACCAGCGCCGAGTCCGAGATCCGCACGCCGTGGTGCAGCTCGTACTTCTCCTTGATGCCACGCAGGATCGAAATCGTGTCCTCGACCGAGGGCTCGGCCACCATCACCGGTTGGAAACGCCGCGCCAGCGCCGCGTCCTTCTCGACGTACTTGCGGTACTCGTCCAGCGTCGTGGCGCCGATGCAGTGCAGCTCGCCCCGCGCCAGAGCGGGCTTGATCAGGTTGGCCGCATCCATGGCGCCATCGGTCTTGCCGGCGCCGACGAGGGTGTGCATCTCGTCGATGAACAGGATGATTTCCCCGGCGGCGGTCTCGATTTCCGACAGGATGGACTTCAGCCGCTCCTCGAACTCGCCCCGGTATTTCGCACCGGCGATCAGCGCACCCATGTCCAGCGCCAGAAGACGCTTGTTCTTCAGGCTTTCCGGCACGTCGCCGTTGATGATGCGCAGGGCCAGACCTTCCGCGATGGCGGTCTTGCCCGTACCGGGTTCACCGATCAGCACCGGGTTGTTCTTGGTCCGCCGGGACAGCACCTGCATGGCGCGGCGGATCTCGTCGTCACGGCCGATGATCGGGTCGATCTTGCCTTCCTCGGCGGCCTTGGTCAGGTCGCGGGCGTATTTCTCCAGCGCCTCGAAGGTATCTTCGGCGCTTGCCGTGTCGGCGGTGCGGCCCTTGCGGATCTCGTTGATCGCGGCGTTCAGCTTCTGCGCCGAAACGCCGCCGGCCTCCAGCGCCGTCTTGGCACCGGATTTCACCAGCGCAAGCGCGGTCAG
>NZ_AFPM01000081.1 GCF_000220565.1 Oceanicola sp. S124
ACCGCAGGCGCCCGCGCTCGGGCAGGCCACGCGCTCCAGCATCGGCCAGGGCGGCGTCGGAGAGGTCGTTGTTCTGGTGACGCCCGACGGCCTCGAACATGTCCTGCACGGTCAGGTCGCGGGTGCGGAAATCCTCGGGGATCTCGTCGACCTGCGGTGCCTTGCCCGGCAGGATCGAGCCGCCGTAGATGAAGACCGACGGCACGTTCAGGCGGACCATGGCCATCATCATGCCCGGCAGCGACTTGTCGCAGCCCGCCAGGCCGACGACGGCGTCATAGCAATGGCCGCGCATGGTCAGCTCGACCGTGTCGGCGATGGCTTCGCGCGAGGCCAGAGAGCTGCGCATGCCCTCGTGGCCCATGGCCATGCCGTCGGTCACGGTGATGGTGGTGAATTCGCGCGGCGTGCCCTCGGCGGCCTTGACGCCCAGTTTCACGGCCTGGGCCTGACGGCTGAGGGCGATGTTGCAGGGGGCGGCCTCGTTCCAGCAGGTGGCGACGCCGATCAGGGGGCGGTGAATCTCGTCCTCGGAGAGGCCCATGGCATAGAGGTAGGACCGATGCGGTGCCCGCGCCGGACCTTCGGTCACGTGACGGCTGGGCAGTTTGGACTTGTCGAACTTCGTCATGGAAGCAGCTCCCCCGGGATCTTGTGGCTGGCATGGGGATAAATGACGCATCCGCGCCGCACAAGGGTCATTGCGGCGGACCACGGCGCCGGCGCGGACACCCCGGACCTGCCTCGCGAGCCCCCCTGCAGCGGGGTCACACCGGGGCCGCACCGCCGCAAGATGAGCGATTGCGACCCGGCAGAGGCGGCGCTAGCTTGCGCCTCATGACCGCCGACGCCCCGCACCCGACGCCATCCTGGGACGATGCCCCCGCAACCCTCTGGCGCACCAGCGCGGGGCTCTGCATCTTCATCGTCCTCTACGGGCTGCTGATCAGCCTGTGGTTCATGACCGCCACCTCCTTGATCGCCGGGCTGCTGCCCGGCCCGGCAGCGGCGACGGTGCTGATGCTGTTCTCCTTCGCCAGCGCGCTGCTGGCGCTCGAGCTGGTGCTGCGCGCCCTGCACGGGCGCGGCCTGATCGCCCTGACCGGACCGGGGGCGCTGTTCTGGCCGCAGCTTCTGCGCGTCGCCCTGCATGCCCTGCCGGTGGTCGTGGTGCTGTCGCTGCTGCCCCTGCCCGATGCGCTGACCCCGGTGCGCCACCTCGACCTTGCCCCCTGGCTGGCGCTTCTGCCGCTGGCCCTGGCCGGTGTCGCGGTGCAGATCGCCGCCGAGGAGTTCCTGTTCCGCGGCTACCTGCAATCGCGCCTGCAGGCCCGCTTCCGCCACCCGGTCCTGTGGCTGGGCCTGCCCGCCCTGTTCTTCGGCCTGCTGCATTTCGACCCCGCGGGCGGCGACAATGCGCCCTGGTTCGTGCTTTATGCGACGCTCTTCGGGCTGGTGACGGGCGACCTGACGGCGCGTTCGGGCAGCCTCGGCCCGGCGATGGCGCTGCATTTCCTCAACAACTGCATCGCGCTGACCGTGACCTCCTTCCCGGACGGGCTGGGAGGGCTCTCGCTGTGGCACCTGCCGGTGCGCCCGGACGACCCGGCCCTTCAGGCGGTGATCCCGCTCGAGCTGGGCGCGACCCTTGTCCTCTGGCTGGCCGCACGGGTGGCGATCCGTCGATGAAGACGCTGAACCTGCCACCGCCACCGCGTGGCTATGCGCCCTATGCGGCGCTTGTCACCCCGGCCCGGGCGCGGCCCGAGCTGTGGCGGCTGGTGCTGGGCCTGGCGATCTGCGAGGCGGTCTTCGCCCTGGCCATCTATGGGTTCGACGAGGGCATCGCCTGGATTTCGCCCGCGCTGGCCGACCGTATCTATCGCGGCGACACCCCCCTTGGGCTGATCCTGCAACTTCTGTCCTACGGCTTCCTGGGGCTGGCCGCGATCTTCGTCACCGAGAAGCTGCACGACCGGCAGGCGGGGGACCTCTTCGGCCCCAGGGGCGGCAACCGCTGGTGGCTGCGCCGGGCCTTCGGCGGCGCCATGCTGTTCTACGTGGTGATCCAGTTCCTGCCGCCCTGGACCGATCTCGAGGCACTGGAGCAGATCCGCAACCCGCTGGCCTGGATGCTGACCCTGCCCTTCGGCCTGCTGGCGCTGCTGGTGCAATGCGGCTCGGAAGAGCTGCTTTATCGCGGCTACCTGCAAAGCCAGATCGCGGCGCGGTTCGACAATCCCGCCGTCTGGATGGTGCTGCCCAACCTGGCCTTCGCCGCCGTGCACTGGTCCGAAGGCGCCACATGGTCGGAAAACTGGCAGTACGTCATCTGGGCCTTCTGCTTCGGCCTCGCCTGCTCTGACCTCGTGGCGCGCTCGGGGCGGCTGGTCACCGCGATCGGCCTGCACGTGGCCAACAACACCTTCGCCTTCGTCTTCTTCGGCGAGGTACGGGGCATGGATTCAGGCCTCGCGCTGTTCCTCTTCCCCGAGGTGCCCGACCTGCCGGACGCCCCCGGTGGCGGCGATCCGGGCGGCCCGATCCTGACCGCGCAGCTGCTGATGGAGCTTGTCGTGCTGGCCCTTGCGTGGCTTTCCGCCCGGGTCGCTGTCAGGCGCTGATTGCATTCTTCGCCAAGCCCGCATATCTCAGGGCGCGACGAAAACGCCGAATGGGGCCACGATGAACTGGATCAGCAACTACGTCCGGCCGCGGATCAACTCGATCTTCTCGCGCAGGGAAACGCCCGAGAACCTCTGGTCGAAATGCGACAGCTGCGGGACGATGCTGTTCCACCGGGAACTGAAAGAGAACCTGAATGTCTGCACCTCCTGCGGGCATCACATGGCGATCTCGCCCCGGGCGCGGTTCAAGTCGCTGTTCGACGGCGGCATCTTCACCGAGGTCGAGGTGCCCGAGCCGGTCGCAGACCCGCTGCACTTCCGCGACCAGAAGAAGTACCCCGACCGGATGCGCGAAGCCCGCCGCAACACGGCCGAGCATGAGGCCATGCTGGTCGGCGAGGGCGAAATCGGGCGCACCCCCATCGTCGCCGCCTGCCAGGACTTCAGCTTCATGGCCGGCTCCATGGGGATGTACGTGGGCAATGCGATCATCGCCGCCGCGCAGCGCGCGGTGAAGAAGAAATGCCCGCTGGTGCTGTTCTCGGCCGCCGGTGGCGCGCGGATGCAGGAAGGCATCCTGTCGCTGATGCAGATGCCACGCACCACGGTCGCCGTGCAGATGCTGAAAGAGGCCGGCCTGCCCTATATCGTCGTGCTGACCCACCCGACCACGGGCGGTGTCACGGCCTCTTACGCCATGCTGGGCGACGTTCAGATCGCCGAGCCGAATGCCCTGATCTGCTTCGCAGGCCCCCGCGTCATCGAGCAGACCATCCGTGAAAGCCTGCCCGAGGGCTTCCAGCGCGCCGAATACCTGCTGGACCACGGCATGCTGGACCGGGTGACCCCGCGCACCAAGATGCGCGAAGAGCTGATCACCATCACCCGCATGCTGATGGGCCTGCCGCCCGCGGTCATGGGCGACCTGCCGCCGCCCGCCCCGATGGTTGATGAAGACCCCGCGGATGCTGAAGCCCCCAAGGCCCCCGCGGAAGAGTCCGCCAAGGCCGCTCCGGCCAAGGCAGCCAAGCCCGCCGCCGCCAAGGCCGGCAAAGACGAAAGCTCCGACAAGAAGTGACCCAGACAGGATCCGACGCGCTTCTGGCGCGCATGATGCAGCTGCATCCCAAGGTCATCGACCTCTCGCTTGATCGGATCCGCCAGCTTCTGACCCGGCTCGGCCATCCCGAGGCCGCGCTGCCGCCGGTGATCCATATCGCCGGCACCAACGGCAAGGGCTCAACCCTGGCCATGCTGCGCGCCGGGATCGAGGGCGCGGGCCAGTCCGCCCATGCCTATACCTCGCCCCATCTCGTGCGCTTCCACGAACGCATCCGCCTCGCCGGGGACCTGATCGGCGAAGAGGCCCTGATCGCCCTGCTGCAGGAGGTGCTGGACATCAACGGCGCCGAGCCGATCACCTTCTTCGAGATCACCAATGCCGCCGCCTTCCTGGCCTTCGCCCGCCTCCCCGCTGACTACGTGCTGCTGGAAACCGGGCTGGGCGGCATCTACGATTCGACCAATGTCGTCGACCAGCCCGCGATGACCGTGATCACCCCGATCTCGAAGGACCACGAGGCCTTCCTGGGCGACACCCTGGCGAAGATCGCCTGGTCCAAGGCCGGGATCATCAAGCGCGGCGTGCCCTGTGTCGTCGGCCCCCAGCCCGACGAGGCGCTTGAGGTGATCGAGCAGACCGCCGCCCGTCTCGGCGCCCCGCTGCTGGTCCACGGCCAGCACTGGCACGCCTGGGAAGAGCGCGGCCGCCTGGTCTTCCAGGACGAAAGCGGCCTGCTGGACCTGCCCCTGCCCGCCCTGCGCGGCCCGCACCAGATCCAGAACGCCGGCGCGGCGCTGGCCGCCCTGCGCCATCTCGGCTTCGACGAGGCCGCCTGCGAGGCCGCCGTCACCGGCGCCGAATGGCCCGCCCGCCTGCAACGGCTGACCGGGGGCCGGCTGGCCCGCCTCGCGCCCGATGCCGAGCTCTGGCTGGATGGCGGTCACAACCCTTCCGCCGGGGAGGCGCTGGCCGAATTCCTCGCCAGCCTGCCTGCGCGTCCGACGCACCTGGTCTGCGCCATGATCAACACCAAGGACGCCGGCGGCTACCTGGCCCCGCTGGCGCCCCATGCCGCCAGCCTCACCGCGCTGACCATCCCGGAGGAAACCGCCTCGGTGCCCGGTGCCGATCTGGCCGCGAAGGCTGCCACCTGCGGCCATGACGCCCGGGTGGCCGAAAGCCTCGAAGACGCCCTGGCCGCGATCACCCGGACCGCCCCCGAGGCCCGGATCCTGCTCTGCGGATCGCTCTATTTCGCCGGTCACGTGCTGCGACAGGACGATGAGAGCCTTGCCACGCAGGGTTGATGGGCATTCGGTCGATTTTTCCGCACATGAAGAGCAGGCCCTAACGGGTTGATCCGAATCGGCTTTCCGAATCAGTGCTTGACCGTGCCCCGGAAACCCCGTGAAAGCCGATTCGTTTGCCATTGACCGATTCGCGATGATTCGCGTAAAGTCCTTGCAGATCAGGCATTCATCCGCATGAAACGGGGCGCACAGCAGCCTATCACCGCGCTTCGGGACATGTCGCAGGCTTGGGATCTATCGGGCAGAACCACGGGGGTCGCTAGAACGACCCCCTTCTGCTGTCCGGCCCTTCCGCTTTGAACCTACCCGGGCTTTTCCGCCCGGCCACCCGCCAGGGGCGTAGGGTGGATGCAATCCACCTTCCTCGAAACGGGACCAGGGGCTCAGGCCTCCTCGGCGCCCCAGTCCTTGTCCTGCATCTCGCGCAGGCGCGAGGCGGTACGTTCGAACTCGAAGACCCCCTCGCCCTCCAGGTAGAGGCTTTCCGGCTCATCCGCGGCCGAGCAGATCAACCGCACCTTCGCCTCATAAAGCGCATCGACCAGCGTCACGAAGCGCTTCGCCTCGTTGAAGTTGCCGCGCCCGAGGCAGGGGATGTCCTCGAGGATCAGCACCTCGACCGCCTCGGCAATGGCCAGGTAATCCCCCGGCCCCAGCATCTTGCTGCAGAGGTCGTGGAACCGCGCCCGCCCGACCCCCGAGCGATAGGCGGGCAGCACCACCTCGCGGCCCTTGATCTTCAGCACCAGCGGTTCGCCGGGGCCGGCCTCGCCGGTCAGGTCGTGCCAATAGGCATCCAGCTGTTCCCGCGCGGCGCGGTTGGCCGGGTGAAA
>NZ_AFPM01000080.1 GCF_000220565.1 Oceanicola sp. S124
TGTGGAACGAACTGGTGAGGTTGATGGCGATGATCTGGTCCCACTTGGCGACCGGGAACTCGTCGATGGCCGCCACATGCTGGATGCCGGCATTGTTGACCAGGATATCGCAGGCGCCCGCCTTCTCGATCAGCGCGCGGCACTGGTCGCCTTTCGACATGTCGGCCTGGATGTAGCGCACCTCGGTGCCGTATTTTGCCGCCATGTCGGAGGCGATCTGGTGATCCTCGTCGCTGTCGGTGAACGAATTCAGCACCACCTTCGCCCCGGCCTTCGCAAGCTCTTCCGCCACGCCCAGGCCGATACCGCTGGTGGATCCCGTCACCACTGCCGTCTTGCCGCTCACAGTCATTGGTCTCTCCTCTTGCCGCGGGCACCGGCCAGAGGGCGGCCCCGTCGGGATCGACAATAATGCTGCGGGCGCGAAAAGCGAGGGAAAGAGCCGGGCCAATCGCGCAGACGGGAAGCGGCGCGATCAGGGCGCGATCGGGGGCCAACCGGGCTGGTATCGTTTCGGCAAGGATCCTGCGACAGGCCAGAAAAAAACGCCGGCACGAAGCCGGCGTTCAGTTATTGAGGCAGGTTTCATACAGGCAAGAAACCTATCGAGCAGTGATCTCTTTATAAGCAATCCCGCCTCGTCATGAAAGCTAAAAGTTTGAAAAGGCGTGAATCCACAGTTACCGTAAGGGCCAAGAAAACAAGGTTTTCAAGGAGCAGACAGCGAATGAAACTTATCCCCAACGGACGGCGAAAGGGCCTATTGCGCCGGGCAGGCGGTGCCCTCGCCGGGGCGATTCTCGGGCTTTCGGGGGTGATTCCCGCCCTTGCCGAGCCCTCTCATGGTCTTGCCATGTATGGGGAACCCGCCCTGCCGGCGGATTTCGGCCATTTGCCCTATGCCAATCCCGATGCCCCCAAGGGCGGCGTCTATGTCTCTGGCAATACCGGCGGCTTCGACAGTCTGAACCCCTATATCGTGCGCGGAAACGTGCCCTGGCAGCTGCGGTTCCTGACCAACGACAGCCTTGTCTACCGCAGCCAGGACGAACCCTTCACCGTCTATGGGCTGATCGCCGAATCGATCGAGACCGGGCCCGAGCGCGACTGGGTGGAGTTCACCCTGCGCGAAGAGGCCCGTTTCTCGGACGGCAGCCCGATCACCGTCGAGGACGTGATGTGGTCCTACGAGACGCTGGGCACCGAGGGCAACGCACGCTACCTCGGCCTCTGGGGCATGATCGACACGATGGAGCAGACCGGCCCGCGCAAGATCCGCTTCACCTTCAACAGCGACGACCGCGAGCTGGCGCTGATCGTCGGCATGCGGCCGATCCTCAAGAAGGCCCAGTGGGAGGGCATCGACTTCGACCAGCCCGGCTTCGACGTGATCCCCATCGGCTCGTCGCCCTATGTGGTCGACAGCTGGCAAGCCGGTCGCAACGTGGTGCTGAAGCGGGATCCCGACTACTGGGCGAAGGACCTGCCGATCCGCCGCGGCACCGCCAATTTCGACGAGATCCGCATCGAGTTCTTCGGCGACCAGAACGTGCTGTTCGAGGCCTTCAAGGCCGGCGAGATCTCTTTCGTGCGCGAGTTCAACGCCGAGAAATGGGACCGCGACTATGATTTCCCTGCCGCCCGCGCGGGGGATATCGTCAAGACCGAGGTCAGCTCGGAGCGTCCCTCGGGCATCACCGGGCTGGTGATGAATTCCCGCCGGGCGCCCTTCGACGACATCCGCGTGCGCGATGCCCTGCTGCATGCCTTCAACTTCGAGTACATCAACGAGGCGCTGACCGGCGGCAAGCAACCGCGCATCACCTCGTATTTCTCGCACTCCGTGCTGGGGATGCGCGAGGGGCCCGCAGAGGGCCGGGTGCGCGAACTGCTGGCGCCCTTCAGCGACGTACTGGCCCCCGGCGCGCTGGAGGGCTACGCGCTGCCCGTCAGCGATGGCTCTGCCCGCAACCGGGCCAATATCGTCAGGGCCGCCGAGCTGCTGAACGAGGCCGGATGGCCCGCCGGGGACGATGGCCTGCGCCGCAATGCCGCCGGAGAGCCGCTGACCTTCGAGATCCTGCTGCGCCAGGGCGACCAGCAGACCCAGGCCATCGTCGACATCTACCTCGACGCGCTGAAACGCCTCGGCATCGAGACGCGGGTCACCGTGGCCGACAACGCCCAGTACACCAGCCGGATCGAGACCTTCGATTTCGACATGACCGACATCCGACGTCAGGTCTCGCTGTCGCCGGGCAACGAACAGCGCCTCTACTGGGGTGTCGAAAGCGCCGACCAGAACGGCTCGCGCAACCTGATGGGGGTGAAGAACCCCGCCGTCGATGCCATGGTCGACGCCATGCTGGCCTCGCGCTCGACCGAAGAGTTCAACGCCGCCGTGCGGGCGCTGGACCGGATCCTGACCACCGGGCGCTACGTGATCCCCTTCTTCATGTTCGACAAGGGCCGTATCGCCCATGTGAAGGCCCTGCGCTTCCCAGAGGTGACGCCGATCTACGGTGACGGGGTCTCGTACCTGCCTGAGGTCTGGTGGATGAATCCCGAGGGCTGAGACGCCCCCTTCACGTCACGACACGGAACGCCGGGCCCCTGCCCGGCGTTCTATTGTCAGATGACACCGAAAGGAGGCCCCCGATGAACTGGCCTGAAATCGCCCGAAACTGGACCGCCCTCGTGCCCGCCGTGATGCAGCAATGGCCCGAGGCGCAGGAGGCGGACCTGCTCTCTCTCGACGGCTCCCGCGACGCGCTGGCCGGCTATCTCGTGCAGGCCACGGGGCGTGACTACGCCGACCTGCAGGACGAGATTTCGCAGTGGCGCGAGGGGGCCATGCCCGCCGACCTGCGGATGGATGAAAGCGAGGACATGAAGGCCATTGCCGCCTCGGGCAAATACGTGCCCGCCGGCGAGGATCCCTCTGACGATGACGCCGCCTTCGGCGATGACGGCCAGCCCGGAACGCCCATCGGGCGCACCGGCTAGGGTTCAGGCCAGCGAGGTCACCCAGAGGATCGTCGCATCCTCGGGACTGAGCGAAATCACGTTGTGCCCCATCGAGGCGTCGTAATAGGCGCTGTCGCCCCGGCGCATCTCGAGCGGCTCGTAGAACTCGGTATAGAGGCGGATCACCCCGGTCAGCACGTAGAGGAACTCCTCTCCGTCGTGGCGCACCCAGCCGTCGAATTCCTCCATCGAGCGGGCGCGGATGCGGGCGTGATAGGGCAGCATCTGCTTGCGCGTCAGCTGCGAGGCCAGCAGCTTGTGCTCGTAGGTGGCGGTGGCGTGGTCCTGTCCCTCGCCGTCGCGGGTGGCGGCCATGCGGCCCATGACCTGCTGCGCCTTGGGCGGGGTGAAGAGCTGGGGCACCGGAATGCCGAGGCCGGTGGCCAGCTTCTTCAGCGCATCATAGGTGGGCGACATCTGCCCATTCTCGATCTTGGACAGGGTCGAGCGCGCCATGCCCGCCTTCACGGCGGCCTGTTCGAGCGTCCAGTCCCTCTCGCGGCGCAACTCGCGCACGCGATGGCCCAGATCCAGCGGTTCGGCCGTGGTCTCTTCGCCGCTTTCGCGGGCAATGCGGATCAGGGTGCGGGGGTCGGTTTCGCTCATGGCGATCTCCTTAGCGCGGGGCGCGGGCCTCTGGCAACGCCCCGCAAGGCGGCTCGGCGCGCCACGCTCACGCTTTCGGCACTGGTCCCCGGTCGCCGCGCCCGGTAAAAGCACCCGGACCGGCGGCATGTTGCGGCATCGCCGCGCAATGCGAACGGAAACTGCAGCGCCGCCACGGCCGCGCTGGCGGAGGCCCAATGACCGTCAAACTCGATATCCTCTCGGACCCGATCTGCCCCTGGTGCTACATCGGCAAGACCTTCCTCGACCGCGCCCTGGCCGAACGGCCGGCGCATCCCTTCACCATCGAATGGCATCCCTTCCAGCTGAACCCCGACATGCCCCGCGAAGGCATGGACCGGCGCGCCTACCTTGAAGGCAAGTTCGGCAAGGGCCGCGCCGACGAGGTCTATGCACAGATCGCCGAGCGCGCCCGGACCGAGGGGATCCCGGCCGATTTCCCGATGATCACCCGCACCCCCAACACGCTGGACGCCCACCGGCTGATCCACTGGGCGGGGCTTGAACAGGTGCAGGGCAAGGTGGTCGACGCTCTCTTCGCCGCCAACTTCCGCGAGGGCCGCGACATCGGCGACCGCGAGGTGCTCTGCGATATCGCCGACAGCTGCGGCATGGATGCCTCGGTCGTCGGGCGGCTGCTGGACAGCGACGCGGACGAACAGTCGATCCGCGACCGCGATGCCCATAGCCGCAAGATGGGCGTGAACTCGGTGCCGACCTTCATCGTCGCGCAGCAGCATGCCGTGCCGGGCGCCCAGCCGGTCGAGCTGTGGCTGAAGGTGATCGACGAGATCGCCGGCCAGATCGCCGAAGACGGCTGACCCGCTGCGCGCTGACGCAGAGGCGCGATGTGAACTGATGCAGGGTCGCCGGGCCATCGGCGGCCCTGTCGCGCACTGGTGCATGAGGTGAAAAGCTGCTAGCCGCATGTAAATCCCGCATGCCTCCCAACGAAGGACGACCCATGGCTCAGCAGCGCCTGCACCCCGCCGAATTCGTGGCCCTGATGGCGGTGCTGATGGCCACCGTGGCCTTCTCCATCGACTCGATGCTGCCCGCCCTGCCCGATATCGGCCGTGAGCTGGCCGGTGGGGTCGCCAATGACGCGCAGCTGGTGCTCTCGGCCTTCATGGTCGGCATGGGGGTCGGCACGCTGTTCACCGGGCCGCTGTCGGACAGTTTCGGGCGCAAGCCGGTCGTCCTCGGCGGGGCCTGCGTCTACATGATCGGCGCGCTGATTTCCTGGCAGGCGCCGACGCTGGAGATCCTGATCCTCGGCCGCGCCCTGCAGGGCCTCGGGGCCTCGGCGGCGCGGGTCGTCGCCATCGCCATCATCCGCGACCTCTACTCCGGGCGCGAGATGGCGCGGCTGATCTCCTTCGTGATGATCGTCTTCACGGTCTTCCCGGCCATGGCGCCGCTGCTTGGCAACTGGATCATCCTGGCCGGTGGCTGGCGGTCGATCTTCCTGGCCTTCCTGGTCTTCTCCTTCATCGGCTCGGCGTGGATGGCGATCCGGCTGGAAGAGCCCCTGCCCCGCGAACGCCGCCAGAAGTTCCGCGTCATCAACCTCTGGCACGCCCTGCGCGAGATGTTCTCGATCCCCATGGTGCGGCTGTCGCTGATGGTGCAGACGGCGATCTTCTCGGTGCTCTTCACCTCGATCTCGCTGATCGAGCCGACCTTCGGGCGCATCTTCGGCCTGTCCGAGGCCTTCCCCTACTGGTTCTTCGGCATCGGCATCCTCTGCGCCACCTCCTCGATGGTCAACGCGGCGATGGTCGGCAAGTACGGGATGCGCAAGATCATCACCCTGACCCAGGGCATCTTCCTCGCACTGTCCGTCGCGCTCTTACTGGCCTATTTCCTGATCCCGCATGAGCCCGGCTACGGCCTCTATTTCTTCGCCTACCTCGCCTGGCAGGCTGCGGCCATGTACCAGATGGGGCTGACCATCGGGAACCTGAACGCCCTCGCGATGGAGCCGATCGGCCATATCGCCGGCCTCGCCGCCTCGGTGCTGGGTGCCGTCTCGACGGTCGTCGCCGCCGTGATCTCGACCATCGTGGCGCAGGTCTTCGACGGCACCATCCTGCCGCAGCTGGCCACCTCGCTTCTGCTCACCGCCATCGCCTTCCCGATGCTGCTGCGCATGCGCGGGCTGGAACGGCACAGCGATACCTGAGGCCCGCCCCGCCAGCGCGACCCCACACAGGAACGCATATCCGGTATACTTCGGCATACAAGGGTTTCCGCTAACGGAGCTTTAGGCTATGCAGGCGCAGAAAGCCGCATGCGGCTTGATTCCAGCCCGTTCCGTACATCGCAGGGAGCCAGCCCCATGACGAAGATCAAGGTGGACAATCCCGTCGTCGAACTCGACGGCGACGAGATGACCCGCATCATCTGGGATTTCATCAAGAAGAAGCTGATCGAGCCCTATCTGGACATCGACCTGCTCTACTACGATCTCGGCATCGAAGAGCGTGACCGCACCGATGACCAGATCACCATCGACGCGGCGATGAAGATCAAGGAGATCGGCGTCGGCGTGAAATGCGCCACGATCACCCCGGACGAGGCCCGCGTCGAGGAATTCGGCCTCAAGAAGATGTGGAAGTCGCCCAATGGCACGATCCGCAACATCCTGGGCGGCGTGGTCTTCCGCCAGCCGATCATCTGCCGCAACGTGCCGCGCCTCGTGCCCGGCTGGACCTCGCCCATCGTGGTCGGCCGGCACGCCTTCGGCGACCAGTACAAGGCCACCGACTTCACCTTCCCCGGCAAGGGCCAGCTGACGATGAAATTCGTCGGCGAGGACGGCACCGAGATCGAGAAGGTGGTCTATGACGCCCCCTCTGCCGGGGTCTTCATGGGCATGTACAACATCGACCAGTCGATCCGCGATTTCGCCCGTGCATCGTTCAACTACGGCCTCAACGTCGGCTGGCCGGTCTACCTGTCGACCAAGAACACCATCCTCAAGGCCTATGACGGCCGTTTCAAGGACATCTTCGCCGAAGTCTACGAGACCGAGTTCGAAGAGCAGTTCAAGGCCAAGAAGATCTGGTACGAACACCGGCTGATCGACGACATGGTCGCCTGCGCGCTGAAATGGAACGGCAAGTTCGTCTGGGCGCTGAAGAACTACGACGGCGACGTGCAGTCGGACACGGTGGCCCAGGGCTTCGGCTCGCTCGGCATGATGACCTCGCAGCTGATGACGCCGGACGGCAAGATCGTCGAGGCCGAGGCCGCCCATGGCACAGTCACCCGCCACTATCGCCAGCACCAGCAGGGCAAGTCGACCTCGACCAACTCCATCGCCTCGATCTACGCCTGGACCGGCGGGCTGAAGCACCGCGCCAAGCTGGACGACAACACCGCGCTGATGGCCTTTGCCACGACGCTCGAGAAGGTGGTGGTCGAGACCGTCGAGAGCGGTCACATGACCAAGGACCTCGCGCTGCTGGTGGGCCCTGACCAGGGCTGGCTGACCACCATGGGCTTCCTCGAGAAGGTCGACCAGAACCTGAACAAGGCCCTGGCCGGCTGAGCCCGACCGCCTTTCCCGAAAGGCCCGCCCCGGCGGGCCTTTTTCCTTTCGGCCGACCGGATCGCGTTTCAGCCCACCAAGTTGCCGTTTGGTCAAAGGGGCCGCCCAGGTGACGCCGGACGCAGTCGCCAATGGCCGCAAACCGTCACGAACTCTGCGCCGCCCCGCCGCGCGGCCCCGGTGCTTCCTGCGCATCGCGACCGTTCGTCTGAAGGGCTTCCCCTGAGCGCCGGGCGCACCATGCCAGCACGGATCTGCCCAAATGCCGCCCCCGGAGCGCTGCGCCCGTGCATCTGCCACTGATCAGGTCATTCCGCTTGTCGGGGTCCGTCACTGGCAAGGAACACAGCCGAGGTCCGCACCAGCCCATCGTGCTGCAGGGGGCCCGCTCCGGCAGGCCATCCGGCCTAACATCTCGGCCCCGCATATCTCGCTTCTCCGAAAGGGCTGGCTGCGGGCAGGATGCAGGGGCACCGGAAGCTTGCGAGCCGAGGCATCGGCTGTGATGCGACCGCGCGGAAGGCCCCGTGGTGCTTCCGATCTGCCGAGATCACGTGTCGGAACATGGCCTTTCGTCGCAGTGACAGGGCACCCTGCGCTTGCGGACCGGGCGCCCCCCCCCTTTGCCTTGCGATGGCGCAATATCCGCGTTGCCTGCTCCGCTCCGGACATTCCGTGTCCCGGGTCGGACCCTCGACAGGACACCGGCACAGGACACTGTGCCTTGCACGGGCCGCTGCCCCTTCCCTCAACCCGCGGCGCGATAGCCCGGATGGGCGTTCCGTGCGATGCCCTGGTCCCCGCTGAAGAAGGAGACCGCGGCCTGCACATCGGCAATCCCGGTCGCCAGCGCCTGGGTGGCCGCATTGGTCTCTTCGGCCATGGCCGCGTTTTCCTGGGTGGCGTGGTCGAGCTGGTTCACGGCGGTGTTCATTTCGGAGATCCCCCGCGCCTGCTCCCCGGCGGACCCGGCGATCTGCGCCACGATGTCGTTGATCTCTCCAAACATAGAATCGATGGTGCGGATCGACGTGCCTGCCTGCCCCACCAGGTCCACGCCACGCCCCACTTGCCGCGTCGAGGCCGAGATCAGCTCGGCGATCTCGCGCGCCGCCTCGGAGGACCGCTGCGCCAGGGCCCGCACTTCCTGGGCGACAACCGCAAAACCGCGCCCGGCATCTCCGGCGCGCGCCGCCTCGACCCCGGCGTTCAGCGCCAGGAGGTTCGTCTGGAAGGCGATATCGTCGATAACGTTGGTGATCGAGGTGATCCGGTTCGAACTTTCCTGGATCTCGTTCATCGCACCGACCGCATTGTCGACCACGCGGCCCGACTCCTCGGTGCTCTTCTTGGCCAGGTCGGCCTTGGACTTGGCTTCATTCGCGGCCTCGGCGGCGTGCTGGACCGAGACTGAAAGCTCGGTCAGTGCCGCGGCGGTCTGTTGCAGTGTCGCGGCCTGCTGTTCGGTGCGCCGGGACAGCTCTGTGGTGGCGCCGGTGATCGCGCCGGTTTCGCTGTGGACATCGCTCGAGCGCTCCAGCACCTGCCCGATGACCTCGTCGATCTTGGCCACGGCGCTGTTGAACTTCTGCCGGATCGCGTCCATCTGGCCCAGGTTCTGTTCCAGCCGCACCGAAAGATCGCCATCCGCAAGCCGGTCCAGCCCCGCCTGCATCGTATCGACGGTCTGCTGCAGGGCCGTGGTGTCGATGGCATATTTGACCACCTTGACCACCTCGCCCGCAGCATTGCGGATCGGGTTATAGCTGGCGCGGATGTGGACGGCCTTGCCGCCCTTGCCCAGCCGCAGAAAGTTTCCACTCACTTCCTCGCCCCCGCGCAGGCTTTCCCAGAAACCCTCGTACTCGCGCGACTTGGCGTAGGTCCGGTCCAGGAATATCGAATGGTGCTTGCCGATGATCTCTTCGCGGGTGTAGCCCATGGCGGTGCAGAAGGTATCGTTGGCAGAGACGATCTTGCCCCGGGTGTCGAATTCGATCACCGCCTGGACCTTGTTGATCGCCGCGATCTGGCTGGCGGCATCGGCGGCGATGTTCTTCGCCTCGGTGATGTCGAAGGCATAGCAGACCACCTTGAAGGGGCGCCCCTCGGGATCGATCAGCGTCTCGTAGGTGGCTTCGAGCCAGCGACAGGCGCCGTTGCGGTCGCGCCGCCGCACTTGGCCGTTCTCGGACGACCCCTTGCGCAGCCGTTCCCAGAAGGCGGCATAGTCGCTGCCCGCCGCATCTTCGGGATCAAGGAACATGCGGTGGTGCTTGCCCTTCACCTCGTCCAGCTTGTAGCCCATGGGCTTCAGGAACAGCTCGTTCGCCTCGAGCAGCCGCCCGTCCAGGTCATATTCCGCCACCGCCATCGAACGCTTGACCGCGTCCACCTGGCTGCGGTTGTCGCGTCTGCGGAAGTGCATGCGCGAGATCTCCCGCGCGATGCTCAGGACATGGGTATAGCCGCCCTCAGGCGCCTCGACCGGGGTATAGGTCACGTCGAACCAGATCTCCTCTCCGGCGCGGTTCAGGCGGGGCACGATGCGGTTGATCGTCTTGCCCTCGGCCATGTTGCGCCAGAGCCGGGTGAGATCGGGCAGGTCGTGATCCTTCTCGCGCACGAAGATCTTGAAGGACTTGCCCACCACCTCGGCGCGGGAATAGCCGGTTTCCTGGCAGAAATTGTCGTTCGCATCCAGGATGGTGCCCTCCATGTCGTACCAGACCAGAAGGTGCGACCGGCTGATTGCGTCGATCTCGGCCAGGGCGGTACTGGCCGGTGAGTCCTTCGACCTGGACAGGAATGCAAACATGTCAGCCTCTCGTTTCGTGACCGGGCGAAGGCTAGGCCCCCTCAGTTGACGTATGGTGAATCACGCCCCCGTGATTGACGCCAATTTGAGACACCCAAACGAGAAGGGCCGCCCGAGGGGCGGCCCTTGCTGTGCATGGCCCTGCCTGTCGCCGGGTCAGGCCGCATGGCGCTGGTGGCGCCCTTCGCGGATCTCCTCGACCAGCTTGTCGACGAAGGCCTGCAGGTCGTCGGGACTGCGCGAGGTGACGATCCCCCGCTCGCAGACCACGGCGCTGTCCTCCCACTTGCCGCCGGCGTTTTCCACGTCGGTGCGGATCGAGTGGTAAGAGGTCACCGGCAGGTCCTTGACGATGCCGGCCTCGACCAGCAGCCAGGGGCCGTGGCAGATGGCGGCGATGATCTTGCCTGCGGCATGGAAGTCCTTCACCAGAGAGATCGCCTCGGGCTTGGTGCGCAGGATATCGGGGTTGATCTGGCCACCCGGCAGGACGATGGCGTCGTAATCGGCCGCCGAGACATCGGCCAGCGCGGCATCGGCGGGCACCTCGGTGCCCCAGTCGCTGCCCTTCCAGCCGCGGATCTTCTCGCCGTCCAGGCTGACCACATGCACCGTCGCGCCACGCTCCTTCAGCGCGTCGCGGGGCACTTCCAGCTCGGACTGCTCGAAGCCATGGGTGGCAAGGACGAGGACGCGGGATTGATCGATTGCGGGCATTGGATGCTCCTTTCGCTCGTATGGGCGGGGCGGGTCCTGCCGCCCCTCTGATCCTGCAACGAATAGCCCCGGCGGGATGTTCCGGATGCCGTCGCGCCTCGGCGACTCCCTGCCCGGGAGTTGGGCATCCCGGCACTACGTCGCGTCCCCCGGCCCGGATCCCGCGCTTTCGCTCTGGGCCTTGCGGGCGCGGGCGGATACAAGGGAAGCATTGCTGACCCATCATGCCCGAGAGAGACCGCGATGCCGGCACCGATGCCGATTCCCACCGAGTACCGTCACAGCCACACCCCGCTGGAGGACGCCCAGGGCTTCGCCATCGCCCTGCTGACCTCGGCGACGGGCATCATCTTCCTCTCGTCGCTGGGCTTCATCACCGGCCAGACCGCCGGGCTGGCGCTGATCATCGCCTATGCCACGGGCTGGAGCTTCGGCACGGTCTTCTTCCTGGTCAACCTGCCCTTCTACGCCTTCGCCTGGAAGCGCCTGGGCGCCGAGTTCACCCTGAAGAGCTTCTTCTGCGTCGCCGCCCTGTCGGTGATGGTCGACTACCTGCCCCTGGGGTTGCAGTTCGAGACCCTGAACCCGATCCTCGGCACCACGATCTTCGGCGTCCTGACCGGCTACGGGCTGCTCGGGGTGTTCCGCCACAAGGGCTCGCTCGGCGGGCTGGGGGTGATCGCGCTGCTGATCCAGGACCGCACCGGGTTCCGCGCCGGCTACGTGCAGCTGATCGTCGATGCGGTGCTGTTCACCGTCGCCTTCTTCCTCTTCGACAGCCGCGCCATCGCCTATTCGCTCTATGGCGCGCTGATCCTCAACGGGGTGATCGCCTTCAACCACCGCCGTGACCGCTACATCGCCGACTGAACGCGCGGCCCGCCGCTCTGGACAGCGAAATTCCGCGCAGATAGACCGGGTGCAAATCGCGGAGGCCCCATGAGCGACGACCAGATCACCGAGACCAGACGGCAGGGCCACAGCCCTGTCGCGGATGCGCAGG
The DNA here is from genome assembly GCF_000220565.1 of Oceanicola sp. S124. Classification (GTDB taxonomy): domain Bacteria; phylum Pseudomonadota; class Alphaproteobacteria; order Rhodobacterales; family Rhodobacteraceae; genus Pseudooceanicola. The sequence continues at coordinate 11,749 of NZ_AFPM01000080.1, forward strand.
GCATGCTGTTCGGCACCTCGATGTGCGGGCTGGGGATCGTCATCCTGACCCATCTCGGGCTGGTCACCGGCCAGACGGCGGGGCTGGCGGTGCTGATCTCCTATGTCACCGGACAGAGCTTCGGTCTGGTGTTCTTCCTGGTCAACCTGCCGTTCTACTGGCTGGGCTATACCCGGATGGGGCTGCGCTTCACCATCAAGACCTTCCTTGCCGTGGCCATGCTGTCGGTGCTGTCGAAGTTCCTCGGCACGCAGGTGGTCTTCGACCAGCTAACCCCCTGGGTCGGCGCGGTCCTCTTCGGCTTCATCACCGGTGCCGGGCTTCTGGCGCTGTTCCGCCATGGCGCCTCGCTGGGCGGGATCGGGATCCTGGGGCTCTACCTGCAGGACAAGACCGGCTTCCGCGCCGGCTGGACGCAGCTGAGCTTCGATGCCTGCCTCTTCGCGGTGGCCTTCTTCGTGCTGCCGGGCAGCGCCTTCCTCTGGTCCCTGCTGGGCGCCGTGGTGGTCAACCTGGTGATCGCCATCAACCACCGCCGCGACTGGTACGTCGCCACCTGAGGAGCGCCCCGTGCCCGCCTACCTGACGCTGATCATCGCGGTGGTGCTGGAAACCATCGGCACCTCGGCCCTGACGGCCAGCCAGCAGTTCAGCCGGCTCTTGCCCTCGGTGCTGACGCTGGTGGCCTATGCGGCCAGCTTCTACTTCCTGTCGCTGACCCTGCGGCATATGCCCGTGGGCGTGGTCTATGCGCTGTGGTCGGGCCTCGGGATCGTGCTGATCGCGGTGATCGGCTACCTTGTCTTCGGCCAGAAGCTCGACCTGCCTGCCGTCATCGGCATGCTGATGATCGGCGGCGGCATCGCGGTGATCCAGATCTTCTCGAACACCACCCCGCACTGAGGCCCGCTTGTCCCGGCGCCCGGGCTGGCGTTCGCCATCGCCTCAGGGCCAGGACGCACCCCAGGAGCTTGCCCGACAGTGAACCGGCCGGGTCCATTTCCCTCTGCGCGCCCTCGGCCCATGTCGCACCGGCGAACGCATTGCGGGGGGGGGGCGGCGTGGCCGCAGGCCGCGCCGCCCCCCTTCGTGCCCCGCAGGGCGTCTCAGCCGAAAGCTTTCAGCCGTTTCAGAAGCGCCGAGGTATCCCAGCGACCGCCGCCCATGGTCTGCACGT
>NZ_AFPM01000079.1 GCF_000220565.1 Oceanicola sp. S124
CCATCGCCGCACCCTCCTTCGGCCGCTTCATCTGGCTGCTGACCGCCAACCCGGTGATGCCACTGGTGACCATCGGCGCGGTGCTGTTCTTCGTGGTCTCGGTCTTCGGCTACTACGGCTCGAACAACAAGGGCGTCGAGTTCTTCACCGAGAGCGAGCCCGAGCAGGCCATCGTCTACGTCCGGGCCCGCGGCAACCTCTCGCTGACCCAGAAGGATGGGCTGGTGCGCGAGGTCGAAGAGATCGTGCTGCGCCATCCCGGCGTAATGAACGCCTTCGCCTTCGCCGGCGACGGCGGGCTGAGCACCAACACCGGCGGCGCCGAGCCGCCGCTGGACACCATCGGCCAGATCCAACTGGAGATCGTGCCCTGGGAAGACCGCCGCGACCAGCCCGAGCTGGACGGCGACATCGTCATCGCCGAGCTGACCGAGGCGACCGGCGCCATTCCCGGCATCAGGACCGAGATCCTCTCGGCCAACATGGGCCCGGCCTCGGCCAAGCCGGTGCACCTGCGCCTGATGGGTGACAACTGGGAAGAGCTGAAGGCGGCGACCCAGATGGTGCGCGACCGCTTCGACGAGACCCGTGGCCTGACCCTGGTCGAGGACACCCTGCCCCTGCCCGGCATCGACTGGCAGATCGACGTCGACGTAGAGAAGGCCGGCCGCTACGGCGCCAATGTCGCCACCGTCGGCGCCATGGTGCAGCTGATCACGCAGGGCCTTGAACTGGACACCATGCCGGTCGAGACCTCGGACGAGGAAATCCCGATCCGCGTCCGCCTGCCGGAAGAGGACCGTGTGCTCTCGACACTGGACACGCTGAAGGTGCGCACGGCCCAGGGCCTGGTGCCGCTGTCGAACTTCATCACCCGCACCCCGGTCGAGAAGCTGGCGCAGATCAAGCGTGTCGACCAGCGCCGCTACTTCGACGTCAAGGCCGCCGTCGCGACCGGGCTGATGACCGAGGGTACGGATCCGCGCACCGGGGCGGCCACCCAGGTGCCGATGACGGCGCCCGAACGGGTGGCCCACCTGACGCAATGGCTGGAAACCTCTCCGCTGCCCGCCTCGGTCAGCTACGAGTGGACCGGCGACCAGGAAGACCAGGAGGAAAGCGCGACCTTCCTGATGACCGCCTTCTCGGCGGCGCTGGCGCTGATGTTCATCATCCTGCTGGCGCAGTTCAACAGCTTCTACAACTCGGTGCTGGTGCTGCTGGCGGTGGTGCTGTCGACGGCGGGGGTGCTGATCGGGATGCTGGTCATGGACCAGGCGTTTTCCATCATCATGACCGGCACCGGCATCGTCGCGCTGGCGGGCATCGTGGTGAACAACAACATCGTGCTGATCGACACCTACCAGGAATACTCGGCCTACATGCCCCGGATCGAGGCGATCATCCGCACCGCCGAGGATCGCATCCGCCCGGTCTTCCTGACCACGATCACCACCATGGCGGGCCTGGCGCCGATGATGTTCGGCCTCAGCCTGGACTTCTGGGGGGGCGGCTATTCCATCGACAGCCCGACCGCGCTGTGGTGGAAACAGCTGGCCACGGCGGTGGTCTTTGGCCTCGGCATCGCCACCATGCTGACGCTGGTCTTCACCCCGACCATGCTGGCGCTCAGGGTCTGGCTCAGCACGTATCTGCTGTGGATCTCGCGCGGGCTGGCGAAGCTGTCGCTGGGACGCTCCTCGCGGGCGGCACGGGACTGGGCGCTGAGCCGCTCGGCCCGCCGCACCCGCCAGGCCGAGATCCTCTGGCCGCTGGAGGACGAGGCCGCCGGGGTGGAGAGCACATCCAAGGTCGCCCCCGAGGAGGAGCACGCCCCCGCCTCCTCTGCCCCCACCCTGGTGCAGGAGGAGGAAGAGCCCAAGCCGCGCTATCCCGATCCCTTCGCCAAGCCGCTCAACGCGGCGGAATAGCCCCAGGGGCAGACCTGAAAAAGGGCCGGCAGATGCGCCGGCCCTTTCTCGTTTCCCTGTTGGCAAGTCTCCCCGCCGGAGACCGCATCCGCAGGGCGATCCCCCTGCAGCTCAGGCCGCCGCTTCCGCCTCGGCTGACTGGCGTGCCCAGAGCGCGGCGTAGCGGCCATTGCGCGCCAGCAGGTCGGTATGGGTGCCCTCTTCGACCACCTCGCCCTTTTCCAGCACCACGATCCGGTCCGCATCGGCAATGGTGGACAGCCGGTGCGCGATGGTCAGCACGGTGCGCCCCTCGCCGGCCCGGTTCAGCGCCGCCTGGATCTCGCGCTCGGTGTCGGTGTCGAGCGCAGAAGTCGCCTCGTCCA
>NZ_AFPM01000078.1 GCF_000220565.1 Oceanicola sp. S124
GGGCCCGCAGCAGGTCGGAGCCGCGCGCGAAGACCCGGCTGATGCGGCCGGTAACCCCGCCCATGACCGGCAGGTAGATCAGCGCCACCACCAGTGAGGCGGCCAGAACGAAGATCAGCGTGACCGGCAGCATGCCCATGAACTCGCCCGGGACGCCGGGCCAGAACAGCATCGGCAGGAAGGCACAGAGCGTGGTGGCGGTGGAACTGACCACCGGCCAGAACATCCGCTTGGCGGCCTCGACATAGGCGCTCATCGGGCCGACGCCTTCCGAGATCCGCTTGTCGGCGTATTCGACGACGACGATGGCGCCGTCGACCAACATGCCGACGGCCAGGATCAGGCCGAACATGACGATGTTGGAAATCGTGATGTCCATCAGCCCCAGCAGGACGAAGCAGAGCAGGAAGGACGTGGGGATGGCAAAGCCGACGAGGATCGCCGGGCGCGGCCCGAGGGCGGCCAGCACCACGATCATCACCAGCGCGATCGCCGTCAGCACCGAGCCTTCGAGCTGCTGCACCATCGAGCCGACCACGCGGCTCTGGTCGTTGGAGGTGCCGACATTGACCGCGACCCGCAGCTCCTCGGGCCAGCTTTCCGAAGCCTCGGCGACGACGCGCTTCACCTCTTCGGCGGTGTCGATCAGGTTGTAGCCCTTGCGCTTGACCACCTGCAGGGCCACGGTCGTCTCGCCGTTGAAGCGGGCTGTGCCGGTGCGGTCCTCGAAGGTCATGCGGATGGTGGCCAGTTCTCCCAGCGTCACGACGCGGTCGCCGTTCAGCTTCACCGGCAGGGCGTAGATGTCGCGCACATCCTTGAACGAGCCGGGGATCTTCACCGCGAAGGTGCCGGCCTCGCTTTCGACCTCTCCGGCGGCGATCAGCCTGTTGTTGTTCTGCACGACCGAGATCAGCTCATCGGCGGTGACGTTGTAGCTTTCCAGCCGCAGCGGGTCGATCAGCACCTCGACCATCTCGTCGCGCTTGCCTGCGATGCCGGCTTCCAGCACCGCGTCGATGCCCTCGACCCGCTCCTGCAGATCCTCGGCAACGCGGGTCATGGTGCGTTCGGGCACCTGGCCGGTGAGGTTGACGATGATGATGGGGAATTCCGAGAAGTTGATCTCGTTCACGGAATAGCTGTCGGCGCCCTCGGGGAACTTGGATTCCGCCCGCCCCATGGCGTCGCGCACATCGGCCATGGTCTTGGTCTTGTCCCAGCCGAACTCGAATTCCAGCGCCAGGCCGGCATAGCCCTCGGCGGCGGTGGCGGTCATCTTCTTCAGCCCGTCGAGATCCTGCAGCTCGGTCTCCATCGGCTTCACCAGAAGCGTCTCGGAATCCTCGGCGGAGATGCCCTGGAAGGGCACGGACACGAAGAGCGCCGGGATCTCGATGTCCGGTTCGCCCTCCTTGGGGAGTGAGACATAGGCAAAGCCCCCCGCCAGCAGCGACAGGGCGATGAACGCCAGGATCATGCGGGCGCGCGAGGCGGCCCAGTCGATGACGCCGGTCATTGCGTGGCCTCCAGCGGGTTCTCGAAGGTGGGCTCCACCGGGACACCCTCGATGACGTAGTCCTGCCCGATGGTGATGACATCCACGGCCTCGGGCAGGCCGGTCAGCCAGATGCCCCTGACCTCGTCGCGCAGCACGGTGACAGGGGCGAATTCGGCCAGCTTGCCCGCGCCCACGAGGCGCACGCCCAGGGTGCCCTCGTCATTCAGGGTCAGCGCCGACTGCGGCAGGAAATGCGCCGGCAGCCCCTCGGCCTCGATGGCGATGGCGGCGGTCTGGCCCTCGCGGATCCTCAGATCCGGGTTGGGCACGGTGACCTCGACCTTGAAGGTGCGGGTGGTGGGATCGGCCGAGCGCGACAGGAAGGTGACCTTGCCCGCGACCTCGCCACCGGTGGCCGCCAGACGGGCACTGGCCATGGCGCCCAGTTCGACCCGCTCGACCTCGGTTTCCGGCAGATAGCCGGTCAGGCGGATCGGATCGAGGGCGATCACGGTGGCGCACTGCCCGCCGAGGGTCAGGAACGAGCCCAGCTCGGCGGTGTCATCCTCGAGGATGCCGGCAAAGGGCGCGTGGATCTGCAGCCGCTCGATCTCCTTTTCGGCCGAGGCGATGCCGGCCTGGGCCGACTGGATCGAGGCTTCAGCCGAGGTCAGCCCGGCCTGCGCCCCGGCCACGGCGGCTTCGGCGGCGCGCACGGCGGCGCGGCGGGCGGCGAGGGTGGTGGTCGAGGCGAACCCGCCTTCCGACAGTTTTTCGGCGGCGGTCAGGTTGATCTGGGCCTCTTCCAGCAGCGCCTCGGCCTCGGCCAGAGAGGCGGCAGAGGTGGGGCGCGAGGCCTCGGCCTCCGTCAGGCGGGCACGGGCCTCGGCCAGCGAGGTCTCGCGCGTGCCGGGATCCAGGTCACAGAGCAGCTGCCCCGCCTCGACCAGCGAGCCGCGGGGCAGAGGCGCCGAAATCACCGTCGAGGCGGTTTCGGCCAGCAGGGTCACGGTGCGGTCGGCCTCGGTCTGGCCGCGCAGGCGCACGGCGGTGTCGACGATCCGGGCCTCGGAATGGCGGGCGACGACGCGCACCGCCTGCGGACCGGCTTCAGCCTGCACCGGCTCTGCTGCGGCGGTTTCCGGGTCGGATTCGGACGCGGGTTCTTCCGCCGCGGGATCGGCCAGCCGCGCCTGCACTGCCTCCGAGGGCTCGGCCTCGCCGGTGGCCACGGCAATCGCCTGTCCCAGCCCTTCCCCCTGGGCGAAGGTCACCAGGGCCGGACGTTCCAGCAATACCAGGTAGAGCAGCCCAATGACGAGCAGTGCCGAGACAAAGGGAATAAAACGCATGGGCGCCACCATTAGTTCCATATGAATTGGCATTCGAGTTAGGGGCCGGTGCTGCGGATGCAAGCTTTTTGGCCCCATTGTCACAATAATTGCTGAAAGCCTGCGGCCATTCGTGCTGCGGCGCAACATCTTTCGCAGGCGCAGCATTGGTGGAAATCCAATCCTATTGATCGGAACAATTCAATTACCCCTGACAATTCCTCCCGGGGGCTGGCGCCATCGCAATGGCGGGGCAGGCCCGTGGGCCGACCGGCAAGGCCCTGCCGCGACTTGCCAATTGCCGCCCTTGGCAGGCCGGGGGGGACGGGGTAAGAGGGGCCAAAGGCCGAAGGGGGCAGATGTGAGCGAGACCGACAGTTTCATCGACGAAGTCAACGACGAGGTCCGGCGGGACCGTCTCTATGGCCTGCTGCGGCGCTACGGCTGGATCGCGGTGCTGGTCGTCCTGGCGATCGTCGGCGGCGCGGCCTGGAACGAGTTCCAGAAGGCGCGCGAACGTGCGGCCTCGGAAGCCTTCGGCGACGCGATCCTGGATGCCCTCGACGAGGCGGATTCGGACGCGCGCATCGCCGCCCTGGAGGCCGTGCCGACCAGCACCCCCGGGCAGGCTGCGCTGGCCGCCTTCCTCGCCTCCTCCGAGGCGGCCGCCGGGGCCGACGATCCGGCCCGCGCGGCGGCAGCCCTGGACGGACAGCAGTTCGACGGGATCTACGGCGACATCGCGACCTTCAAGAAGCTGATCCTCGAGGCGGGGGTGACCCCGGCCGCGGAGCGCCGGGACGGCTTCCGGGCGCTGGCGGCGCCAGGCAACCCGCTGCGCCTGCTGGCCGAGGAACAGATCGCCCTGACCCATGTCGAGGAGGGGGCAACGGACGAGGCGCTGCAGGTGCTGCAGTCGATCCTCGCCGATGCCGAGGTGACGCAGGGCTTGCGTCAGCGGGCAAGTCAGTTGATTGTGGCCCTGGGCGGCGAACCAGGGTCCGGGGCGTAGGTCCCGAAGGCCCGCGCGGCCTTGCAAGAAGGAATGATCCGGGTGGGGCAAGTGCTTGACCCGGAAAGGAAAGACAGCAGAGGGCGAGACCCCTCGCAGTCGGGACAGGCGGAAGGTGAAGCGCGGCATGACGAAGCGGGGCAGCTCTCTTGGTATCATCGCAGGAACCCCTGGCAGGCAGGGGCGCCGCGCGCCGCTGATGCGGGCGGTCCCTCTCGGTCTGGCGGCGGGTCTTCTGCTGGCCGGCTGCGCGGAACGTGAGGTTCAGCTGGTCGGCGAGCGCGAGGACCTGCGCTCGGTCTTCAGCCAGCAGGTGCCCGGAGACATCCCGGTCGAGCCGGTGAACCAGGTGCTGCCCGTGGCGCTGCCGGCGGTCACCGCCAATGCGGCCTGGACGCAGGGCTGGGGCACGCCCTCGACCCGCACGGCGCATCCGGCGCTCGGTGCCGCGCCGCAGCTCGTCTGGCAGGCGAACATCGGCGAAGGCAACGGGCGGAAGGTGCATATCACCTCGGATCCGGTCGTGGCCGAGGGCCGCGTCTTCACCCTGGATGCCACTGGCCATGTCTTTGCCACCTCGACGGCGGGGGCGACGCTCTGGCAGGCCGACCTGGTGCCGGCGCAGGACCGCAAGGGCGAGGCCTCGGGCGGCGGGATCGCCTATGGCGCGGGACGGGTCTTTGCGACCACCGGCTTCGGCGAGCTGACCGCCCTGGATCCCGAGACCGGCGCGGTGATCTGGCAGCAGAAGCTGCTGGCCCCGGCGACCGGCGCCCCCACGGTCTACGGTGATCTGGTCTATGTCACGGCGGGCGAGTCCCAGGCCTGGGCGCTGGACGTGACAAACGGCCGCGTGCGCTGGCAGCTCTCGGCGACCCCCGATGTCAGCAACTTCGCCGGCGCGCCGAGCCCGGCGGTGACGGATCAATATGCGCTCTTCGGCTTCGGCTCGGGCGAGGTGCAGGCCGCCTTCCGCCAGGGCGGGCTGGGCGTCTGGTCGACCCTGGTCACCGGCCGCCGCCAGGGCTTTGCCCGGGCCAATATCAACGACATCACCGGCGACCCCGTGGTCGTGGGTGACCGCGTCTACGCCGGCAACCAGTCGGGCCGCATGGTCGCCCTGGGGCTCTCGACCGGAGAGCGGATCTGGACCGCCGACGAAGGTCCCATGGGGCCTGCCTGGGTCGCGGGCGACGCGGTCTTCATCGTGACCGACCGCAACCAGCTTGTCCGCCTCGATGCCGGAACCGGCGCGCGGATCTGGGGCGTTGACCTGCCCTTCTTCCAGAAGAGCAAGCCCCGCAAGCAGGAGGCGGTCTTCGCCCACTTCGGTCCGGTGCTGGCCGGCGGCCGCCTGGTCGTGGCCTCTTCGGACGGGCTGCTGCGCTTCTTCGACCCGGCCTCGGGCGATCTGACCGGCAGCGCGGCGCTGCCCGCCGGCGCGGCCTCGGCCCCGGTGGTCGCCGGCGGCGTGCTCTACGTGCTGAACAAGAAGGGCCAGCTGCTGGCCTACCGCTGAGGGCGATGCCTCCGGCGGGAGTATTTCCGACCTGGTGATGATGCGGGGCCTCCCCATTTGGGCGGCCTCCGTCCGCCATCGGGGGCGTGCGTCGACAGCCAGAGGCGCAGGACCTGCCGAGCGCGTGCATCCGATCGCATCACCAGGCTGAAAATACCTCCGGGGGGAGCCGCAGCGCGGCGGGGGGCAGCGCCCCCTTTCCGGGGCCAGTCCGCACAGCGCGCGGGGAAGGGCCCCGGTGCGCAGCTGATTATCCTTTGCCACCGGCGCCGTTTCGCGCTATGCGGCGCATTCGCAACCCCAGAGGCACGTCATGTCCTTCACCCTGGCCATCGTTGGCCGCCCCAATGTCGGCAAGTCGACGCTGTTCAACCGCCTGGTGGGCAAGAAGCTTGCCCTGGTGGATGACCAGCCCGGCGTCACGCGCGACCTGCGCGAAGGTGCAGCGCGGCTCGGCGACCTCGACTTCACGGTGATCGACACCGCGGGGCTGGAAGAGGCCACCGACGACAGCCTGCAGGGCCGCATGCGCCGCCTGACCGAACGCGCGGTCGAGATGGCCGACATCTGCCTCTTCATGATCGACGCCCGGGTCGGCGTGACCCCGACCGACGAGGTCTTCGCCGAGATCCTGCGCAAGAAGGCCGACCACGTCATCCTGGCCGCCAACAAGGGCGAGGGAGCTGCCGCCGACGCGGGTGTGCTCGAGGCCTGGAACCTCGGCCTGGGCGAGCCGCTGCGCATCTCCGCCGAGCATGGCGAGGGCATGGCCGATCTCTTCGGCGCGCTGCTGCCACTGTCCGAGACCTTCGCCGCGCGCACCGCCGTGGCCGAAAGCGCCGCGCCCGAGATGGACGTCTCGGTACCCGATCTGGGCGAGGATGACGACAGCGACCTCAGCGCCGCCGAAGCCGCCTGGAAGCCGAGCGAACAGCGCCCGCTGCAGATCGCCGTGGTGGGCCGTCCGAACGCGGGCAAGTCGACTCTGATCAACAAGATCCTCGGCGAGGACCGGCTGCTGACCGGCCCCGAGGCGGGGATCACCCGGGATTCGATCTCGCTGCGGATCGACTGGGCGGGCACGCCGACGCGAATCTTCGACACCGCCGGCATGCGCAAGAAGGCCAAGGTGCAGGACAAGGTCGAGAAGCTCTCGGTCGCTGACGGGTTGCGGGCGGTGAAGTTCGCGGAAGTTGTGGTGGTCCTGCTCGACGCCGCCATTCCCTTCGAACAGCAGGACCTGCGCATCGCCGACCTGGCCGAGCGTGAGGGCCGCGCCGTCGTCATCGCCGTCAACAAGTGGGACATCGAGGACGAGAAGCAGGAGAAGCTGAAGGCCCTCAAGGAGGCCTTCGACCGCCTGCTGCCGCAGCTGCGCGGCGCGCCGCTGATCACCGTCTCGGCGCGCACGGGCCGCGGTTTTGACCGGCTGCACGATGCGATCCTGCGCGCCCATGCGGTGTGGAACCGGCGGATCTCGACCGGACGTCTGAACCGCTGGCTGACCGGCATGCTCGAGGCGCATCCGCCGCCCGCGCCGGGCGGCCGTCGGATCCGGCTGCGCTATATCACCCAGGCCAAGACCCGTCCGCCGGGCTTCGTGGTCATGTGCTCGCATCCCGACAAGCTGCCGGCCAGCTATTCGCGCTACCTGGTGAACGGGCTGCGCGCCGATTTCGACATGCCGGGCACGCCGATCCGGCTGACGATGCGCGGGCAGGGGGACAAGAACCCCTATCAGAACAAGACCAAGTCCACGCCCTCGCGGCTGCGCAAGCACCTGGGCAAGGCGCCGGCAGACGAAAAGCCCCGCCGCGGCAGCCGCCCCTCCGGGGGCAGGCCCCTGGGGCGCAAGCCGGTGAAATGAGCAAGGGGCGCCTTCGGGCGCCCCTTGTCGTTTCTCGGTGCGCTGTCGGGCGGTGGCGGGCAGAGGTGGATTGGCATCCACCCTACGCGGTCGGCGTGCCTCCGGATCAGGCGCGCAGGCCGCGTGGATCGCGTAGGGTGGGTGCAACCCACCGTCCCTCAGCCATCTGCGAAGCGTCGGACGTGCCGGGCGAAGACCGGCAGCAGCACCAGCAGCACCACTCCCGCCAGCCCGGCGAAGAGCCAGCGCTCGACCGCGACGTTGTCGATGACGATGCCCAGCACGGCCCAGACCACGGCGCCGAGATAGAAGGGCACGGGGCGCGGCGAAAACCGCGCCACCGCATAGGCGATCCAGCTCGCCAGCAGCAGGAAGGCGGCGTGAACCCAGATCTCTGGCGTGGCACCGTAGCCGGTGGCAACCACCGCCGTGCCGACCGGCGCCGCCGCCGTGAGCCAGCCGGCATAGAGCCCGAGCGGCGCCTGCAGCCAGAGCCGGTCCCGAGCGGGCGCGCGCAGCAGCGCGTGCAGCGCGGTCGCCCACATCACCCAGATCATCCCCGTCGCCCAGAGCGGCGAGAGATTGGCCACCGGGATCCAGGCCGCCCCGATCACCAGAGAGGCCAGCAGAGGCGCCCTGGGACGATCCCAGGCGGCATCCTCGGCGCGCCGCAGCAGCCCGTAGCCTGCCATGGCGATCAGGCAGGCGTAGATCAGCGTCCAGATCACCGCGAAGGTCAGCCCCATGGGCTGGATCGGCGGATCGGGCTGGGGCACCGGGAACTGGTCACCCGTGAACCCCGAGAAACCGGGCGAGAGCACAGGCGAGAGGGCAAAGGCGATGGCCGCGCAGAGCAGCAGGATGGCTTTCAGTCGTTCCATGGGGACCTCCGATCGTCAGGAAACATACGCGAAAGGCCCCGGTGTGGTTCACCGGGGCCTTCAGATTTCTCCCAATGACGTAACGGCTTAGACCAGCACGCCCTCGGCGGTGAGGGTCAGCTTGCCGCCAAGGTAGGGCGAGAGGACCTCGGGCAGGCGGACAGATCCGTCCTCTTGCTGGCCGTTCTCCAGCACTGCGATCAGGCAGCGCCCGACCGCCAGGCCCGAGCCGTTCAGCGTGTGCACGAACTGCGGCTTGCCACCGTCGGCGGGCTTGAAGCGGGCGTTCATCCGCCGCGCCTGGAAGTCGCCGCAGACCGAGACCGACGAGATTTCGCGGTAGGTGTTCTGCCCCGGCAGCCAGACCTCGATGTCATGGGTGCGGCGCGCGCCGAAGCCCATGTCGCCGGTGCAGAGCGCCACGGTGCGATAGGCCAGGCCCAGCCGTTCAAGGATGCCCTCGGCGCAGGCGGTCATGCGGTCCAGCTCGTCGCGCGAGGCGTCGGGATGGGTGATCGAGACCATCTCGACCTTCTCGAACTGGTGCTGGCGCAGCATGCCCGCGGTGTCGCGACCCGCCGAACCGGCCTCGGAGCGGAAGCACTGGGTATGGGCGACATAGCGGCGCGGCAGCGAGGCTTCCTCGACCACCTCGTCGTTGACGATATTGGTCAGCGGCACCTCGGCGGTCGGCACCAGCCACCAGCCGTTGGTCGTCTGGTAGCTGTCCTCGCCGAACTTCGGCAGCTGGCCGGTACCGCGCATCATTTCCTCGCGCACCAGCACCGGGGTCCAGGTCTCGGTCAGGCCGTTCTCGTCCACGTGGGTGTTGACCATGAACTGCGCCAGCGCCCGGTGGATCCGCGCCACGGCCCCCGAGAGCACCACGAAGCGCGACCCCGAGAGCTTGGCGGCGGTCTCGAAGTCCATGCCGCCCTGCACGCCGGCAAGCTGGTAGTGCTCCTTCGGATCGAAGGCGAAATTGGGGATCGAGCCCCAGCGTTTGACCTCGACGTTGTCCTCCTCGTCGGCGCCATCGGGGGTGTCATCGGCGGGCAGGTTGGGGATGCCCATCAGGGCCTCGGACAGCTTCGCGTCCAGCTCCTTGGCCTCGGCCTGCATGGCGGCGACCGCCTGCTTCTTCTCGGCGACCAGCGCGCGCAGACGCTCGAACTCGGCCTCGTCGCCCTTGGCCTTGGCGGCACCGACCTGCCTGGAGGCGGCGTTCTGCTCGGCCTGGGCGGTCTCGGCAGCCTGGATCTTGGCGCGGCGCTCTTCGTCGAGCGCCAGCAGCGACGACGAGAGACCCTCCACGCCACGGCGGGACAGGGCGGCATCGAAGGCGGCCGGATTGTCGCGGATGGTGCGGATGTCATGCATGTCTTGCACTCCCTTGGGTCTGAGTCGTGCGGGCCTTATGCCGCAAAAGATTGCGAAAGGGTACAGCGGAGTACGCGCGCCCGGGCAGGGCCCGGCAGGCCCGCCCCGCGAGGGCGCTTCTTGCGAATGGACCCCGGCGGCGGGGCGATGGCGGGCAATGCTGCGAGCGATCGGCCGGGAGGGGGGAGGCCCCGGCCCCGGGTGTAGGGTGGGTGGCAACCCACCTTCCGGCTGTCGTCCAGGCACCGTCCCGCTCGGGGCGATCCGTCGGGGGCAATGGGGGCCGCCCGGAAGCCGACCCGGCGCCTGCGGCAGATGCCGCGGGGGGAAGCGCCACCGGCGCTCACAGCCGCGCCATCGCTTCTTGCAATCCCCCCCCGCCACACATAGGTTCCGGCCAATTCCGCGGGGGTTCCCCGCCAAGGACGAAAACAGAAAGAGGACCCTCCATGGAAGGCAACGCACTGGCGCAGTTCCTGCCGCTGATCCTGATCTTCGCGATCATGTATTTCCTGCTGATCCGGCCGCAGCAGAAGAAGATGAAGGAACACCGGGCCATGGTCGACGGCGTGCGCCGTGGCGACCAGGTGATCACCCAGGGCGGGATCATCGGCAAGGTCTCCAAGGTCAAGGAAGACGGCGAAGTCGAAGTCGAGATCGCCGAGGGCGTCAAGGTGCGTGTGATCAAGTCCACCCTGGCCAATGTCGTGTCCAAGACCGAGCCCGCCGGCGAGGCGAAGTAAGGCCCAAAGTTCCAGCCTGAGGAGAGGGCCATATGCTGCAAATCGAGACGTGGAAACGGGTCCTGATCTGGGGGCTTGTCGCTCTCGGTCTGCTTCTGGCCCTCCCCAATGCCTTCTACGGACGCGTGGAAGCCTACAATGACCAGGTGTCGGCCCAGGCGGGTGACACCACCGGCGCCAGCGGCTGGCCCGGGTTCCTGCCCTCGGGGCTGGTGAACCTCGGCCTCGACCTGCGGGGCGGCGCCCATCTGCTGGCCGAGGTGAAGGTCGCGGATGTCTACAAGACCCGGATGGAGGGCCTCTGGCCCGAGGTGCGCAACCTGCTGCGGGATCACCGCGAAGAGGTCGGCACGATCCGCCTGCAACCCTCCGAGGACGGCACCCTTGTGATCCGCATCAGCGAAGCCTCCGGCCTCGACCGCGCGGTCGAGCNGGTGCGCGGCCTGGCCCGCCGGTCGTCCTCGCT
>NZ_AFPM01000077.1 GCF_000220565.1 Oceanicola sp. S124
GATGGATCCGCGAGCCTCGTCGAAATGGCAGGGTTTAGCATCCCCGCAAGGGGCAGCGCGCCTCGGTTCTGCCGACCGTGCGGAAAGGATAGCGCCGCCCCGCTGCCCAGGCAAGCGCCTAGCGCAGGCTGGCCAGCAGACCCTCGGCGCAGTCCTCGATCAGGGCCAGGGTGCCGTCGAAGTCGCGGGTGTAATAGGGATCGGGCACCTCGCAGGTCCCGGCGAAGGCGCTGCCCGCCGGCAGGTAATCGGTGAACAGCTTCACCGGCGTCACGCTGCCCCGGGGCCGCTGTGCCTCGATATCCGCCAGGTTCTGCGGATCCATGGCAAGGATCAGGTCGAAGTCGTTGAAATCCTGACTGCGGATCTGGCGCGCGCGCAGCGCTGACATGTCGTAGCCCCGCCCCCGCGCGGCCTGCTGCATGGGGCCGTAGGGCGGCTCTCCCACGTGCCAGTCGCCGGTGCCTGCGCTGTCCAGCACGAGGCCCGGCGCCCGGTCCCGCATCACCGCCTCCGCCGAGGGAGAGCGGCAGATGTTGCCGAGGCAGACGAAAAGGATCGAGGTGGTCATGGGCGCGCTCCTGCGGCAAGGTCCGCAGGCAGGCTATGGGGCCGGGCCGGAAAGTGGAAGGCCAGACGGAAAGGCCGGACCGAAGGGCCAGAAGGAAGGGCAGATGGAGAAGATCGTCATACTGACCGGCGCCGGGATCTCGGCCGAGAGCGGGCTTGGCACCTTCCGTGATTCGGGCGGGCTCTGGGAACGGCACCGGATCGAGGACGTTGCCTCTCCCCAGGGATTCGCCCGCGACCCTGGACTGGTGCAACGATTCTACAACGCCCGCCGCGCCGCGAGCGCCGAGGCCGTGCCGAATCCCGCCCATCTCGCCCTGGCCAGGCTGCAGCGGGATTTTCCCGGCGAGGTGGTGCTGGTGACGCAGAACGTCGACGCGTTGCACGAGGCAGGCGGCGCGACCGGGGTGCTGCACATGCACGGCGAACTGGCCAGCGCGCTCTGTGCTGCCTGCGGCCACCGCTGGACAGCCCCCGCCGAGATGCGCGTCGCTGAGCCCTGCCCCGCCTGCTCTGCCCCCGCCGGCCGTCCCGACATCGTCTGGTTCGGCGAGATGCCCTACCACATGGACGAGATCCTGGCCCATCTCGAGACCTGCACCTGCTTCGCCGCCATCGGCACCTCGGGCAATGTCTACCCCGCCGCCGGATTCGTGCAGATCGCCGACGCCGCAGGCGCCCATTGCGTCGAGCTGAACCTAGAGGCTTCCTCGGTGCGCAGCGACTTCGCAGAGGCGCGCGAAGGCAGGGCCTCGGAGATCGTGCCGCTCTGGGTCGACGAGATGCTGGCGGAGGGCTGAGCGCCCTGCCCCGGCGTCGCTCGGGCTGAGCCGGGGGCCTCCGGCGGCAGTATTTTCAGCCATCGGATAGGGGAAAGAGCCCCTTGTTCCCATCCGATGGCCAGAAATACTGCGGGGGAATCTCCGGCACGGAGATGGGGGCAGAGCCCCCTCTTCCACCGCCCCCCAAAAGCAAACAGCCCCGCCGGATGGCAGGGCTGTCAAAATTTCAAGGGATCGAAAGGATCAGGCCGAGGCCTGGACCTTGGCGATCTCTTTCTTGACCTTCAGGGCGGTGTCGGACAGCTCTGCGTCCTTCGCCTTCTCCAGGAACTTGTCGAGGCCACCGCGGTGGTCGACCGAGCGCAGGGCCGAAGCCGAGATGCGCAGCTTGATGTTACGGCCCAGGGCTTCCGAACGCAGCGAAACGTCGTTCAGGTTGGGCAGGAAACGGCGGCGGGTCTTGTTGTTGGCGTGGCTGACGTTGTTGCCAGTCATCGGGCCTTTACCGGTCAGTTCGCAGCGGCGCGACATAGGTCTATCCTCGTCTGGTCAGAAGGGCAGTTCGCGCCCCGTACAATACAAACGGGCACCGCAATGGGCGGCGCCCTGAATCTCGTTGCGCGTCATTACGCGCTGCCGGGAGGGAGGTCAAGTGTTTCGCAACGATGACAGTCCCACCGCGACAGAGGGGCATCTGCGGCCGCGCCATTCTGCTGCAGAACCGCGTGGCCCTCATGGCCTTCGCTTCACGCGCGCGGATCCGTGATCATTGTCTTCGCTTGACGCGAAGGGTCGGATCCGCTTCGCGCGGATCCTCGGGCCAGGGGTGCTTCGGGTAGCGGCCGCGCATGTCCTTGCGCACATCGGGGTAGGAATTCGTCCAGAATCCCGGGATGTCGCGGGTTACCTGCACCGGACGCCCTGCCGGAGAGAGCAGCGTCACCACCAGCGGACGGCCCGCCACGGTGGGATGGCGGGTCTGGCCGAACATCTCCTGCAGCCGCAGCGCAATGCCAGGAGCCTCGCCGGCGTAGTCGATGGCGATCTTGCGACCGAGCGGCGTGGTGAACTGCGCCGGGACCTCCCGGTCCAGCCTCTGCCCCTGATCCCAGTCAAGGCGCGCGCGCAGTGCGGGCAGCAGATCGAATCGCTTCCACTCCTCGACGCTGCGCACACCGGTCAGATGCGGCAGCAGCCAGTCCCCGAGGCTGTCCATCAGGGCGGCCTCGGAAAAGTCCGGGAAGTCGCCGCCCATCATCCGCGCCCGGGCAAGGAACAGCTCTGCCGCTTTCGAGGGGAACAGCCCCAGCTCGCGCACCCCGTCCAGCATGGCTTCGGCCTGCATCTGCGGATCGACATCCTTCCAGGCGCGGTCACTGAGCGCGATGGCCCCCAGCCGCTCCTGCTCGCGCGCCAACACGCGGCGGTCGCGGCGGGACCATTCGCACAGATGCACCGTCTCGATCCGCTCGGGGAAGAGCGTACGCAGCGCGGCCTCGTCGATCTGCACCGCCTGCCGGATCTTGGCCTCGCGCGGATCCCCATCCAGGTCGGTGGCCACGATCAGCCGCGCGCCTGCCAGCGGATCCTCAGGGGGCAGCACCGCCCCCTTGCCGCCCGACAGAAGGTAGCGCGGCGCCTCGCCCGGCCGACGCAGGCCGATGCGGTCGGGATAGGCCAGCGCGGCCATTTCGGCGGGCGCGAGATGCGCCTCCGGTCCGGCCTGACGGGCCAGGCGTTTGGCCTCGGTGCGGATGCGGGAGAGCGCTCCGGGATCAGCGCGGCTGTCACGCTCCCCGGCCAGGGCCTTCAGGCGCAGGGTCAGGTCCACCGGCGCGCCACGGTTCATCGGATCGCGGTCGGCCAGCAGCGCGGCCAGCGGCGCGGCAGAAGGTCCGGCCAGCGCCAGCATATGCGCCAGGCGCGGGTGCAGCGGCAGCCCGGCCAGTGTGCGACCATGTTCGGTAATGCCATGGGCATCCAGCGCACCGAGAAGACGCAGCAGCGCCTGCGCCTCGCCATAGGCGCCTTCGGGTGGCTGCGTCAGGAAGGCCAGCTGGTCCGGCGCCGCGCCCCAGAGCGCCAGCTCCAGCACGAGGCCCGCAAGGTCCGCCGCCTCGATCTCGGCCGGGGGATAGGCGGGCAGCGCGCCCTCCTCGCCCTTTGTCCAGGCGCGGTAGCAGCGGCCCGGCGCGACACGTCCGGCGCGACCGGCGCGCTGATCGGCTTCGGCACGAGAGACCTTCTCGGTCACCAGCCGCGACATGCCTGCACCGGGATCGAAGCGGGCGCGGCGCGACAGCCCGGCGTCGACCACCGCCCGCACGTCCGGAATGGTCAGGGAGGTCTCGGCGATCGAGGTCGCCAGCACGATATTCCGCCCCTCGGCAGCAGGCTCCAGCGCAGCGCGCTGCTCGGCGAATTTCATTGCGCCGTAGAGCGGACGGATCTGGCAGGTCTTCGGAACGCGGCCCTCCAGCAGCCCGGCAAGGCGGTTGATCTCTCCGGCACCGGGCAGGAAGACCAGCACCCCGGCCTCGGTTTCCTCGACCGCGTGCAGGACGAGGGCGGCGAGGTCGGGCCAGAGGTCGCGCCCCTTGCGCAGGGGCTTGCCGGCATGGACCAGCTCGACCGGGAAGGCCCGGCCCTCGGAGGTGACGACAGGCGCGCCGCCCATCAACTCGGCGACCGGCGCGGCATCCAGCGTGGCGGACATGGCGACGAGAATCAGGTCGTCGCGCAGC
The DNA here is from genome assembly GCF_000220565.1 of Oceanicola sp. S124. Classification (GTDB taxonomy): domain Bacteria; phylum Pseudomonadota; class Alphaproteobacteria; order Rhodobacterales; family Rhodobacteraceae; genus Pseudooceanicola. The sequence goes on from NZ_AFPM01000077.1 coordinate 4,097, forward strand.
GCGCCCGCGATCTCGAGGCAGAGCGCCAGCCCGAGGTCGGCATTCAGCGAGCGTTCGTGGAATTCATCGAAGATCACCGCGCCCACACCGGAAAGCTCGGGGTCGGACTGGATCATCCGGGTCAGGATGCCCTCGGTGACGACTTCGATACGGGTCGCCTTGCCGACCTTCGCCTCGCCCCGTACCCGGTAGCCGACCGTTTCACCGGCGCGTTCGCCGAGGCTCTGGGCCATCCGCTCGGCGGCGGCACGGGCCGCGAGGCGGCGGGGCTCCAGCATCAGGATACGGCCGCCGGTCAGAGCGGCGTCGAGCATCGCCAGCGGCACCCGCGTCGTCTTGCCCGCGCCGGGTGGCGCCTGCAGCACGGCGCGCCCCTTGGCGCGCAGCGCCGCGACCAGCTCTGGCAGGACATCGTCGATGGGCAGGCGGAAATCGGAAGAGCTCATGACGCCATATGCGCTGGTGGTGCGGGCAAGGTCCACCTCCTGCCTGTCTCCGTGTGCCAAATTGAGACGCGGAGGGACCACCGCCCACTTCATGCCCCCGCAGGTCCGCAAAGGCACGCCGCCGCCACTGGACGCGACGCCCCCGCAGCCGCTAGACCCGATGCAAACGGAGGGCCGCATGGACATCACCCAGCTTGCAGAGCAGATCCGCCAAGGCGACCGCCGCGCGCTGGCGCGGGGCATCACGCTGGTCGAGAGCGGACGCGCCGATCACCGGGCGCAGGCGGCCCAGCTGCTGCAGGCCCTCTCGGCCTCTGGCAGGCAGGCGCTGCGCATCGGGCTGTCGGGCACGCCCGGCGTCGGCAAGTCGACCTTCATCGAGAGCTTCGGGATGATGTTGACGGAACGGGGCCTGAAGGTCGCCGTTCTGGCCGTCGATCCCTCGTCGGCCCGCACCGGAGGATCGATCCTGGGCGACAAGACCCGGATGCCGCGCCTGGCCCGCGCACCGGGCGCATATATCCGCCCCTCGCCCAGCCAGACCCACCTCGGCGGCATCGCGCGGCGCTCGCGCGAGGCGGTGGCGTTGTGTGAGGCGGCGGGCTTTGACGTGGTGCTGATCGAGACGGTGGGCGTGGGGCAGTCGGAAACCGTGGTGGCCGAGATCAGCGATCTCTTCCTGCTGCTGCTGGCGCCGGCGGGCGGGGACGAGCTGCAGGGCGTGAAGCGCGGCATCATGGAGATGGCCGACATCATCCTGGTCAACAAGGCGGACGGCGACCTGAAGGCCACCGCCACCCGCACCTGCGCCGACTACGCCGGTGCCCTGCGCCTGCTGCGCAAACGGCCGCAGGACCCCGAGGGCTTCCCCAAGGCGATGATGGTCTCGGCACTGGAGGAGCAGGGGCTGGAACGCGCCTGGGAAGAGATGTGCTCGCTTGCCGACTGGCGCCGCACCGAGGGTCATCTCGCCCGCGCCCGCGCGGCACAAGCCCGCTACTGGTTCGCCGAAGAGGTCCGCCAGGCCCTGCTGGCGGAACTGGACCGCGGCACGGCGAAAGAGCAGATGGCGGAACTGGCCGGGAAGGTGGCGGCGGGCGCGCTGACGCCTTCGCTGGCGGCGGCGCGGATGCTGGAAACCCTGCGCGCGCGGTAAGCGGGCAAGGGGGCGCTGCCCCCTCTTGAGCCCTTACGGTCTCAATTCACCCCCGGAGTACTTTCAGCCTGGTGATGATGCGGGACAGGGCCCGGAAAGGCGGCCTCCTTCTGCCATTTTGAGGGTCCGAGCCCTTCATTGAGAAGGGCGGGCGCCAGTTCGGGTGCGACCTGTTCCATTCTGAGGCCGGAAATGCTCCCGCCGGAGGCGGTGCAACCGCGCCACGCGCGGCGCGCCGCAATCCAGGACGCAGCATTTCCGCTGGGAAAGCCCCGCCGCCTGGGCTAAGCATCGCCCCATGATCGCACGTATCGCAGATATTCTTCGACGCCGAAGCCTCTGAGACCCGCCTCCCGCAGGGAGCGCGGCTGCTGCTGATCCTGCGCCTGCTTCAACAAGGCGCGCCTTTCCCACCCTCGAAAACTTGACTTGGCCCGAGAGCACGTGCTCATTCAGGGCCTCCCGTACCTGAAGGACTTCAGATGATCCCTCCTGTTCTGCCGACCTACAATCGTGCGCCGCTTCATTTCGTGAAGGGCGAAGGCTCGTGGCTGATCGAGGAGGACGGGCGCCGATTCCTCGACATGGGGGCGGGCATTGCCGTCAATGCGCTCGGCCATGGCGACCCCGACCTGGTGGCGGCGCTGACCGAGCAGGGCCAGAAGCTCTGGCACCTCAGCAACCTCTACGAGATCCCGCAGCAGGAAGAGCTGGCCCGGCGGCTGGTCGAGGCGACCTTCGCCGATACGGTCTTCTTCACCAACTCGGGCACCGAGGCCATGGAGCTGGCGGTGAAGATGGCGCGGAAATACTGGTACGAGAGCGGCAAGCCCGAAAAGGTCGAGATCATCGCCTTCGACGGGGCTTTCCATGGCCGCTCTTCCGCCGCCATCGCCGCGGTGAACACCGAGAAGATGGTCAAGGGCTTCGGACCGCTGCTGCCCGGCTTCAAGCAGGCCAAATGGGGTGACTGGGAGGCGCTGGCCGCCCTGATCACCGACGAGACCGCCGCCGTGATCATCGAGCCGGTGCAGGGCGAGGGCGGCATCCGGCCGCTGGATCCCGCCGACCTGAAGGCCCTGCGGGCGCTCTGCGACGAAAAGGGCTGCCTGCTGATCCTCGACGAGGTGCAATGTGGCGTCGGCCGGACCGGAAAGCTGTTTGCCTACCAGTGGTCCTCGATCACCCCCGATATCATGATGGTCGCCAAGGGCATCGGCGGCGGCTTCCCGCTGGGCGCCGTGCTGGCGACCGAGGAGGCCGCCAAGGGCATGGTGGCGGGCACCCACGGCTCGACCTACGGCGGCAACCCGCTGGGTTGCGCCATCGGCAACGCGGTGATCCGCAAGGTGGCCGATGCGGCTTTCCTCGAAGAGGTCTCCCGCAAGGGCGCGCTGCTGCGGCAGAAGCTTGAGGGCCTCGTGGCCGAGAACCCCGAGGTCTTCGAGGCGGTGCGCGGCCAGGGCCTGATGATCGGGCTGAAGTGCAAGCTGCCCTGCGGCGAGGTCGTGCAGGCCGGTTACGGGGTCGAGCTGATCACCGTGCCCGCCGCCGACAACGTGGTGCGCCTGCTGCCGCCGCTGACCATCAGCGACGACGAGATCGGCGAGGCCGTCTCGCGGCTGGACCGGGCCGCCAAGGCCGCCCTTGAAACGACGAAAGCCGGCTGAGCCTGCGCCAATCAGAGGGCGGGTCGCCGGGTGCGGCCCGCGAGAGACGAGATGAAACACTTCCTGGATATCCACACAACCGACCCGGACGACCTGCGCTCGATGCTGGATCAGGCGCGGGCGATGAAGGTCGCGCGCGAGGGCCAGCCCAAGGGCATGCCCGACGAAATCCAGCCGCTGGCCGGTCGCATGGTGGCCCTGATCTTCGAGAAGCCCTCGACCCGGACCCGTGTCAGCTTCGACGTCGGCGTCCGCCAGATGGGCGGCCAGACCATGGTGCTGTCGGGCGGCGAGATGCAGCTGGGTCACGGCGAAAGCATCGCCGATACCGCCCGCGTGCTCAGCCGCTACGTGGACATGATCATGATCCGGACCAACGAGGAATCGATCCTGCACGAGCTGGCCGAACATGCCTCGGTGCCGGTGATCAACGGGCTGACCAACGAAAGCCACCCCTGCCAGATCATGGCCGACGTGATGACCTATGAAGAGCATCGCGGCCCGATCAGGGGCAAGAAGGTGGTCTGGGTCGGCGATGGCAACAACGTCTGCGCCTCGATGCTGCACGCGGCGGGCCAGCTGGGGTTCGACGTGACATTCTCGGGGCCCATGCAGCTGGATCCCGATCCCAAGGCCATCGGCTTTGCCCGCGACCAGGGCAGCAACGTGGTGATCGAGCGCGATCCGTTCCGCGCCGTCGAGGGGGCCGACATCATCGTCGCCGATACCTGGGTGTCGATGCATGACGCGCAAAGCACCCGCGAGCGGCGCCACAACATGCTGCGCCCCTACCAGGTCAACACGCCCCTGATGCAGGCCGCCGGCGACCAGGCCGTCTTCATGCACTGCCTGCCCGCGCATCGCGGCGAGGAAGTGACCTCCGAGGTGATGGACGGGCCGCAGTCGGTGATCTTCGACGAGGCCGAGAACCGCCTGCACGCCCAGAAGGCCGTGATGCGCTGGTGCCTCGGGCTTTAGGTCCCGGCACGTCATGCGCCGAGGCGGGGTCTGCAGGGCAATGATACCTTGTAACTCCGCGCCCCGTGACTAGTATAGGGGACTGAATTCAGGGCGGGGCCCCTGCCGAAAGGCGGGCGGCCCCGCCCCCCGTGACCGCGGGCCGCGGCCGGAACAAGGATTGGAGAGCGGAATGTCCTGGACCGACGAACGCGTCGAGCTCTTGAAGAAGATGTGGTCGGAAGGCCAGTCGGCGAGCCAGATCGCCAAGGAACTGGGCGGGGTGACCCGCAATGCGGTGATCGGCAAGGTGCATCGCCTCGGCCTGTCCAACCGCTCGGGCGGAGGCGCGCCGCAACCGGCGGCCGCCGCGCCCAAGGCGGAAGCCAAGGCCAAGCCCGCGCCCAAGCGCGAGGCCTCGCCGGCGCCCGAGCCGAAGCCCGAACCCGCGCCCCAGGCCGCGGCCCCGGCCCCGAGCCCGGCGCGCAAGGCGATCATCCCCGCCGGCCAGCCGCTGCCGCCGCAGCCCTCGGCCAACGAGATCAGCCCCGAGGCCCTCGCCAAGGTCAACGAGATCGAGAAGAAGTCCAAGAAGCTGACGCTGATGGAACTGACCGAGCGGACCTGCAAATGGCCCGTCGGCGATCCGGCCACCGACGACTTCTGGTTCTGCGGCCTGCCTACCCAGCAGGGCAAACCCTATTGCGATGCCCATGTCGGCGTCGCCTTCCAGCCGATGTCCTCGCGCCGCGACCGCAAACGCTGAGCTGATCGGTTATCGAGATGAGAAGAGCCCCCGCCGGGGCTCTTTTTCGTTAGTGGGCTGCGGGGCTCTGCCCCGTCCGCCCGAGGCGGACTCCCCCGGAGTGTTTCCAGCCTATTTCCGGCCGTCGGATAGATGGAAGGGGCCCCTGCATCCGTTCGATGGCTGGAAATACTCCGCCGGAGGCGTCCTGCATCTGACCTTGGCGCAGGTGCCGAATCGAGGGCGACGGGGCATGAGACCTCGGAGGGTCTGCCTGGCCGCCGGCGACACTTGCCCGGATCGCTTCCCGGACATCTGGGCTCCGCCCGTTCGCGACTGAAACGGTCCCCCGGACCGTTTCCGGGACGTCGCTCACTTGAAAAGATTTTGCAGTTCGTTCTTCAGCTTGTCCTCAAGGCCGCGGCGGATCGCGTCCTCGCCGCTTTCGCCCTCTTCCCGCGAGACACCGAGCCGCTCCTGCAGTTCCGACTGCACACGATCCTTGGCGCGCTGCTCGACTTCTTCGCGGTCGATGTCGGCGTTGAGCTGGAGAGCGCGTTCGAGGTCCGGCAGGATCTGCGGGCTGGCCCAGGGGCCGCGGATGCGCACCGGGATCGCCAGGCCGCGCCCCTGGTCATCCTTCAGCGCCACCGGGGTGAAGAGATAGTTCAGGCTCTGCGCGCCGAGGTTCACCTGCCCTTCGCCGGTCGCGGTGATCGAGGCCAGCTGCATGCGCAGGTCGTCGTTGCGCAGCACCCCGTCGGAGATCGTGAAACTGGCCGTGGTGGCGTCGAAGATCGTCGTGCCGCCCGAAACATCGCCGGAGCGGAACAGCCGGTCGAGGTCGATGCCGGTGATCGTGCCGCGCCCGGTCTCGAGGCTGCCCGAGCCGGAAAGCGAGCTCATCCAGGCGGCAACGGACTGGCCGGAGGCGAGGAAGTTCAGCCGCGCGCCGGCGCTGCCGGTGAACCGGTCGATCCCGGCCAGCTCCCCCAGAAGGCGATTGAGGTCGACCCCATCGGCCGTGAGATCGCCCCCGATCGACAGCCCGGCGCGGTTGTTCGCCACCAGCTGCCCGGTAACCGAGCCCCCGAAGACCGACAGCCGCCGGATCTGCGCCACGGCACGGGCACGCTCGATGCTGATGGTTGTCTGCAGGTCCTGCAATTGCGTCACGCCAAGCGCGACCGAGCCCGCGCTCAGGGCGATATCGCCCTCGATCAACCCGAGGGCCGAGGCGTCGATGGGCGCCCGGGACCAGCCCGTTGCGGCGCTGCCACCGCCGCCCGATCCGCCGCCGGTGAAGGGCGCCAGGTCAAGGCTTTGCGCCGTGATGCGGGCGGTGACCTGGGTCACCGCGCCGGGCAGAAGGTCGGCTTCGATGGCCGCCTGGTTGCCCGCGCCGCGCAGGGCGCCCTCGCGCAGGGCGACGCGGCCATCGGGCGTCAGTGTCACCTGCCCGTCGAAGCCGAGGTCGCGCGACAAGGCGCCGGGCAAGTCCGCCGCCTCGCCCAGCACCGCCAGCAGCTTGCCCGCATCGCTGACCGAGAGCGACAGACGCCCCGTGGCCTCGGGCGCGATCCCCGCGCGCCCCTCGAAAGAGGCGGTGCCGCCCGGCGCCTCGAAGCGCACCGACAGCGGTGAGACCTCGCCATCGAGGAAGCGGGCCGCCTGGGCCACCTGCCCCTCGCCGGTGATCGTGCCACCGGGCAGCGCCAGCTTCAGCGTCATGTCGGCGGGGCCGGTGGCCTCGGGCAGCGACAGGGTAAGCTCAAGTCCCGAAAGGCGCTGATCACTGCCGGCGCGGGCATCGACATAGCGGATCTGGGCGTTGCGCACGAAGAGGGTTTCCAGCACCAGCGCATTGGTCTGGGCCCCCGTTTCAACCGAGGTCTGGGGGGCGGTCCCGCCGGAGGGCGTGGCGAACTGCCAGTTGACCTCGCCTTGCGCATTGCGTTCCAGCAGGATCTGCGGCGCCTCGGCGTCAAGCTCGGTGATGCGGATGTCACCGCCGAGCAGCGCCATCAGGTCGACGCCGATGGTCAGCGCCTCGGCCCGGAACATCGGCCCCTTGTCGGACCAGGGGGCGTTGGACAGGCTGACCGGGCCGGTCTGCACCCCAAGCGTGGGGTAGTAGCTGATACGGGTCTCGCCCGAGATTTCCAGCTGCCGGCCGGTACGGGCGGTCAGCTGGTCGGCGGCAAGCCGGGCAATCTTTTCGCCCGGCAGGGCGAACAGCGCCGCGACCAGCAGCAGGACGGCGACGACCAGCGCCCCGATTATCCTCATGATCCAACGCATTGCCTGCCTCCCTCTGTCTTCTGCGGCAAGGATAGCAGCCCCGCCCGGCGCGGCAAGCGCAGGCTGCGCGACAGGCACCTGCTGCGCGGGGGCTTCCCCTGCCCCGGGGCCTGCATTATATGCCGCCCATGCAGAATCCGCCCGATCTTCGCCCCGATCTAGCCCCTGCCGCCCGCCTGGGCGACGGTCCCGCACGCCCCGGCCAGCCCTCGCTGGGCATGGTCTCTCTCGGCTGCCCGAAGGCGCTGGTGGACAGCGAGCGGATCCTGACCCGGCTGCGCGCCGAGGGCTATGCGATCAGCCCGGACTACACCGGCGCCGATGCGGTGATCGTCAACACCTGCGGGTTTCTCGACAGCGCCAAGGCGGAAAGCCTCGAGGCCATCGGCGAGGCGCTGAAGGAAAACGGCCGGGTGATCGTCACCGGCTGCCTCGGCGCGGAGCCCGAGTACATCACAGGCGTGCACCCCAAGGTGCTGGCCGTCACCGGCCCGCATCAGTACGAGCAGGTGCTGGATGCCGTCCATGCCGCCGTGCCGCCCGATCCCGATCCCTTCGTCGATCTGCTGCCCGCTTCGGGGGTCAGCCTGACGCCGCGCCACTACAGCTACCTGAAGATCTCGGAGGGCTGTAACCACAAGTGCAAGTTCTGCATCATCCCGGACATGCGCGGCAAGCTGGTCTCCCGGCCCGCCCATGCGGTGCTGCGCGAGGCCGAGAAGCTGGTCGAGGCAGGGGTGAAGGAGCTGCTGGTGATCAGCCAGGACACCTCGGCCTATGGGGTGGACCGCAAGCATGACCTGCACCCCTGGAAGGGCGAGGAGGTCAAGAGCCACATCCTGGATCTGAGCCGCGAGATGGCCCAGCTTGGCGCCTGGGTGCGGCTGCATTACGTCTACCCCTATCCCCATGTGCGCAACCTGATCCCGCTGATGGCGGATCCCGCGAACGGTCTGCTGCCCTACCTGGACATCCCCTTCCAGCACGGCCACCCGGACGTGCTGAAGCGCATGGCCCGCCCTGCCGCCAGCGCCAGGACCCTGGACGAGATCGCCGCCTGGCGCGCCGATTGCCCCGACATCACCCTGCGCTCGACCTTCATCGTCGGCTATCCGGGTGAGACCGAGGCCGAGTTCCAGTACCTGCTGGACTGGCTGGACGAGGCGCAGCTGGATCGCGTCGGCTGCTTCCAGTACGAGAATGTCGCCGGGGCGCGCTCGGCCGATCTGCCCGACCATGTGCCGGACGAGGTGAAGCAGGACCGCTGGAACCGCTTCATGGAGAAGGCCCAGGCGATCTCCGAGGCGAAGCTTGAGGCCAAGGTGGGCAAGCGGTTGCAGGTCATCGTGGATGAGCTGGACGGCGACGGCGCCACCTGCCGCACCTGGGCCGATGCGCCCGAGATCGACGGCAATCTCTTCATCGACGAGGATTTCGAGGATCTGAAGCCCGGCGACATCCTTGAGGTCGAGGTGGACGAGGCCAGCGAATACGACCTCTGGGGCAAGCGCCTGCGCAACTGAGCGCGGGTGCAGAACGGACGCGGCAGCGCGGACGGGCCGGGCTCGATGCCCGGGCCGGGCGCACGCCGGTCGATCCGGGCAAGGGGGGCGCTGCCCCCCGTCTCCGTACCGGAGACTCCCCCCGCAGTATTTTCAGCCATCGGATAGGGGCAAGGGGTGCCCCTGGCCGCCGTCATGCGTTTCGTCAGACCGGATCGCCGGCGGAGAGGCGGGTGAGGAAGCGTTCGGCCTCGGACAGGATCGTGGCGCGTCTGTCTTCGGCCATGCGGTCCCAGGTGCTGTAGATCCGGCCCATCCGGTGATTCTGCTCGAACCTCTCGCGGTGACGGGTCAGGAAGTGCCAGTAGAGCAGGTTGAAGGGACAGGCGCCCTCGCCGGTCTTCCGGGTCGCCGAATAGGCGCAACCCTGGCAGTAGTCGGACATCTTCGCGATGTAGTTGGCGCTGGAGACATAGGGTTTGGAGGCGATGACGCCGCCGTCTGCGAACTGGCTCATGCCTACCGTGTTCGGGGCCTCGACCCATTCGAAGGCGTCGACATAGACCGAGAGATACCATTCGTGCACCTCGGCCGGGTTGATCCCCGCCAGCAGGGCGAAGTTGCCCGTCACCATCAGGCGCTGGATGTGATGCGCATAGCCCAGGCGTTGCGTCTGGCCGATGGCCGCCGACAGGCAGGCCATCTGGGTCGGCGCGCCCCAGTAGAGTGGCGGCAAAGCGCGCTGGTGGTTCAGCGCGTTGCGGCGCGGATAGTCCGGTCCTTCGAGGAAGTAGATCCCGCGCACGTATTCGCGCCAGCCTATGACCTGGCGAATGAAGCCCTCGGCCGAATTCAGCGGCACTTCACCGGCTTCCCAGGCGGCCTGCACCGCGTCACAGACCTCTCGCGCATCGAGAAGGCCGAGGTTGAGGGCGGGCGAGATCAGCGCGTGGTTCAGATAGGCATCGTCGCTGAGCATGGCGTCCTGGTAGCGGCCGAACCCGGCCAGCCGGGTCGAGACGAAATGGCTCAGCGCGCGGCGTGCCTGGGTCCGTGTGACCGGCAGATCGAAGGGATGCAGGTCGCCGAAGTTTTCGCCGAAGCGGTCGCCGACGAGGTCCAGCACCTCTTCGGTGATCGCATCGGGCGTGAAGGACATGGGGCCTGCGCGGAACAGGTCCGCGCCGCCCTTCGGGGGGCCCGCGCGGTTGTCGTGATCGAAGTTCCACTGATCCCCGGCGGGGCTGTCGCCCTGCATCAGATAGCCCGTCTCGCGGCGCATCTCGCGGTAGAAATACTCCATCCGCAGCGACTTGCGGCCCTCGGCCCAGCTCTCGAAACGGGCGTGGGAAGCGAGGAAACGGTCGTCTTCCTGCATATCAATGTCCAGCGGCAGGTCGCGAAGGGCCTCGATCAGGCGCCATTCGCCGGGCTCTGTGGCCAGCACCCGGGTGGTGCCTGCCTCTTCGGCGCGGCGCAGCAGTTCGGCGGGGATCGAGCCGGCGTTGTCCGGATCATCGAGGCGGGTATAGGCGACCTCCCAACCGGCCGTGCGCAGCTCTTCGGCAAAGTGGCGCATGGCCGAGAGCACCAGGGCGATCTTCTTCGGGTGATGCGGCACATAGCCGGTCTCGGAGGCGACCTCGGCCATCACCACCCTGTCGCGGGCGGGATCGGCGGCGCGCAGGGCCGCGAGGTCGGGCGAGAGCTGATCGCCGAGGACCAGGACGAGGCAGGCGGGTGTGCGGGCGGTCATGTGGGCACTACGTGGCGGCGGGCCGGGCGGTTCACTCTGGCGCGCACATCGTCGGGCCCCAAGGCCAGTCGCGGGCCTGCCAGGGCCTGCCGGGGGCGGAAACGAGAGCACCGGCACGGGATCTCTCCCGCGCCGGTGCCTGCGCCATCCGGGCCGGTCGCCATGACCCTGTCCGACCGCGCCCTCCTGCGGTGCGGACAGTCGACCTTGCCCCACTGGCGGATCCCGGCGCCCCTTCCCCAAGAGGCGGTCCGGAAGTCTGTCCCTGGACTTTTATCCTCGCCGACCCCGCCGGTCGCCGAGCTGTCCGTCGTGCCCGTCCCGGTGCCTCCCGCAAGGCGACCCGGACGGGGTCTTTGGCTACTTGCCGTGCGGCGCGCGGGCGAACCAGCCTGCGTTGCGGCAATAGCCCGGTGTCACATGCGCCTTGGCATGGGCGGCCTGCCACTGGCCGCAGGCGCCGGCTTCGCGGCAGGAGGCGCAGCGCAGCACCGCCGTGCGGTAGGCCGAAACCGAGGCCTCGTCATGGGCCATCCGGTCCAGATCCACCCCGATGCGTTCGGCCATGCCGGTCATCAGGTCCATGTGCTTGTCGAGCTTGCTGAACAGTCCCATCACGGCCTCTCCCCGCTTGCTGCCGGCCCGTCCTCAGAGCCCGGCAAAGATCATTGCATTCCGGCAGCCGGGCATTGCCCGGTCGCGCGGCAGTTCTTCCAGTTCGCCAGACCGCAGCCAGCGGCAGCAGGCGTCCGTCTTGTCGCAGCCTCGGCAGCGCTCGACCATGGTGGCCCAGCCCTCTGCATCCAGCCGGCCCAGGGCCATGGCCCCGGCCGGATCGCAGCCGAGGCTCTTCGCCATCCGCTGCACCAGCCAGTAGTGCGTCACCTGATCGCCTTTCGGTGTCATAGAGCCGCCCTCCGAACCCACCGGATCCTCTCCGGTCTGAAAGGGAGATTAGCGCCGCAGCACCGGCGTCGCCTTGATCTGGGTCAAGTTCCCCGTTCTTGGGCAGAACCCATGGCGCCCGCCCGGCTCAGAGCGGCCAGAACACCAGGATGAGGGGGATGGAGACCGCGACCACCAGCAGTTCCAGCGGCAGGCCCATGCGCCAGTAGTCGCCGAACCGGTAGCCCCCCGGGCCCAGCACGAGGGTGTTGTTCTTGTGCCCGATGGGGGTGAGGAAGGCCGCCGAGGCGGCGACCGCCACCGCCATCAGGAAGGGGTCGGGCGAAACATCGAAGCTGCGCGCCATCGAGATCCCGATGGGGGCGGCGACAATCGCCGTGGCGGTGTTGTTCAACACGTCCGAGAGGGTCATCGTCACCACCATCAGCGCGGTCAGCACGGCCCAGGCCGGCCAGCCTCCGGTCAGCGCGACGAGGCCATTGGCGATCAGCTCGGTGCCGCCCGAGGTTTCCAGCGCCGCCCCCAGCGGGATCATCGAGCCGAGCAGCACCACCACCGGCCATTCTATGTGGTCGTAAAGCTCATCCAGAGGGACGACGCGCATCAGCAGGTAGGCGATGACCACGAAGCCGAGCGCGACCGGCAGGTGAACCACCCCGAGACTGGCGGCCAGCACCGCGCCGCCGAACAACGCGATGGCGGCCCAGGTCTTGGTGTTCTCGGTCACCGCAAGGCCACGGTCGGCCAGGGTCAGGCAGCCCAGCCAGTCGGCCACCTGGGCGCCCGTGTCCTTGGGCACCAGCAGCAGCAGCTGGTCCCCCGGCTGGATCTGCGTGCGGCGCACCTGCTTGGTGATCCGCCGGCCCTGCCGCGAGATCCCCAGCAGCACCGCCCGGTGCCGCCACGAGACGCCGACCGCCTGCGCCGTCTTGCCGGCGATCCGCGCATCTCTCGGCACCACGACCTCCAGCACGTCCAGCCCCTCGCCCGCCGCCTTCAGCTTGTCCTCGCGGCTGTTGTCCGAGAAGGCCAGGTTCAGCGCGGTGCGGAATTCGTCCAGCGCCTCGGGCACCGCCTCGAGCACCAGCGCGTCGCCGGCGCGCAGCTCGCTGTTGCGGGCCTGGCCGTAGAGGCGTTCGCCGTCGCGGATCAGGCCCAGCACGGCGACGTCGCATTTCTCGGCCTCCTCGTAGGTCTCGTAGAGACGGCGACCGACCCACTTGCTGTCTTCGGGCACCGTCAGTTCTGCCACGTATTGCGCCAGCGCCCCTTCCGAGAGCGCCTCGCCCTCCTGGCGCGGGATCAGCCGCCAGCCGATCAGCGCGACGAAGGCCAGCCCGGCGATGGCCGTCAGCCCGCCGACCGGGGCGAAGTCGAACATGCTGAAGCCCTCGCCCAGACTCTCCGCCCGGATCGACGAGATCAGGATGTTGGGCGGCGTGCCGATCAGGGTCGCCATGCCGCCGAGGATGGTGGCGAAGGAAAGCGGCATCAGCGACAGCCCCGGCGCCCGCCCGGCCTTGCGCGCGGTCTGGATATCGACCGGCATCAGCAGCGCCAGCGCCGCCACGTTGTTCATGAAGGCCGACAGGACCCCGCCGATCCCGCCCATCAGCGCGATATGCCCGCCAAGGGGGCGGGCCGCGTTCACCAGCGTCCGGGTGATCAGGTAGACCGCCCCCGAGCGCACCAGCCCCGCCGAGACCACCAGCACCAGCGCCACGATCAGCGTCGCCTCGTGACCGAAGCCCGAGAAGATCTCCTCGTAGGGCACGACGCCCGTGACCCCGGCCACCATCAGGGCGCTGAAGGCCACCACGTCATAGCGGAAGCGACCCCAGAGCAGCAGGGCGAAGACGGCAATGAAAAGAGAGAAGAGGATGATCTGATCGCTGGTCATGAAGCGACAATAGCGCGGGGCCGGACAAGGTCACGGGAAATGGCAGCGCTTCCGCGATTTCCCGCGAAAGGCCCCGGCGAGGCCCCGCGCGCGCACCACCCGCGAGACCCTCTGCACGACCCGGCCCCCTTCCCCCGCGCAGGGCCCTTCCGGGCGCCGCGTTCTGTCGCCTGCTGCGTCGCTGGCATGCGTTGCCCCCGGCCCGGCCCCTCCGGCCAGGACCTCGCGCCTCGTTCTTCCGCCTTCCCCCACCAGCCACCTTGCGGCCATGGGTGCCTGTGCCTTATAGAGGCGCGACCGAATTCATACGAGACTGGAGGCACCGATGGCCGGCCACTCTAAATGGGCGAACATCCAGCACCGCAAGGGTCGGCAGGACGCCGCCCGTTCGAAGCTTTTCTCGAAGCTTTCGAAGGAAATCACCGTGGCCGCCAAGATGGGCGACCCGGACCCCGAAAAGAACCCCCGCCTGCGCATGGCGGTGAAGGAAGCCAAGTCCAGCTCCGTCCCCAAGGACGTGATCGACCGCGCGATCAAGAAGTCGCAGGCCGGCGAGGGCGATGACTACGAAGAGATCCGCTACGAGGGCTACGGCCCCAATGGCGTTGCGGTGATCGTCGAGGCGATGACCGACAACCGCAACCGGACCGCCTCGAACGTGCGCTCGACCTTCTCCAAGAACGGCGGCAACCTGGGCGAGACCGGCTCGGTCGGCTTCATGTTCGAGCGCAAGGGCGAGGTGGTCTACCCCGCTTCCGTGGGCGATGCCGATGACGTCATGATGGCGGCCATCGAAGCTGGTGCGGAAGACGTGGAAAGCTCGGAAGAGGGCCATGTGGTCTACTGCCTCGACACCGACCTCAACGAGGTGGCAACGGCGCTCGAGGCCCAGCTGGGCGAAAGCGCGTCGACCAAGCTGATCTGGAAGCCCACCACCACCACCGAGCTGGACCTGGAGGGCATGCAGAAGCTGATGAAGCTGATCGACGCCCTGGAAGACGACGATGACGTGCAGCGCGTCACCGCCAACTTCGAAGCCTCCGACGAGGTGATGGAACAGCTCTGAGCCGTTCCCGACCGCAAGATGTGAAACGCCCCGGCGCCAGAAGGTGCCGGGGCGTTTTCCTCGTTGCGGCAGGCGGGCCCGCCGGTGTTGCCCGGGCGATGCCTATACAGGTCGCCGCCAGTCTCAGCCGGTGCAGGTCAGCACGAGGGCATGGCTGTTCGGGTTGATGTCCTTCTGGATGAAGCCTTCGACCTTGCCGTCGACGCTGAAGTCATGGGGCCGGTCGTAGGTGTACCAGGTCTCTTCACCGTCCTCGGTGAACGTCTCGCTTTCGCCGTAGTAGTAGAAGTAGTCCAGGCGGGTCCTCGGCAGGTAGGCCACCTCGCCGCGCTTCAGCCGATACCACGAGGCCATCTGCCAGCGACCGTCCAGGTCCTGGTAGCGCAGGGCGACGAAGATGTCGTAGTTGCATTCGGTGGCCATGCGGATCTGGTAGCGGTCGTCATCGCCGTAGGTGGTCTCGCAGCTGACCGAATGGGAATAGGTCGAGTCGCCACGGCTGAACGTCACCTGGTGCGACTCGAAGTTGTAGTCGGAAGAGACCGAGGGCATGCGGTGGTCGCAGCGCCAGACCCGGCCCTTGTCGAAGGCGTAGAACTCGAATTCGCCCTCATTGGTGGTGAAGAGGTAATATTCCTCGCCGGGCTCGAACACGTAGTACCCCTCGGTCTGTTCGTTGCCCGAGGTGTCTATGTAATTCACCGCAACGCGCACGGTGTCAGAGCATTCGTTCTCGAAATAGACATCCGTCGCATGGGCCTGCCCCGGGCGCAAGGTGGCCAGAAGCATCAGGGCGGCGGCGGCCAGCATGGATTTCGGCATATCAATCCCTTAACTGAAAAGGTTCCCGGGGCCGCCGTGGCCCCGGGTGCCGTCCCAGAAAAGGCCGGCGGGCCGGTCCTGTCAAATGACAGGCGCCGTCATGGCTGCCGGTTCCTGAATGCCCTTGCAAAAATGTCGTCGCCACGGGCGCCCTGTCCGGCGCTGGGGGCCAGGGGACGGCGGGCGGGGCGAGGCTCCGGCACGGAGCGAGCGCCGTGCCCGTCCCAGGTACGTCACTGACTGGCCGCGCCCTCTTCCAGCACGCCGCCGACCCAGGTCCCCGAGAGGACTTCGCCGCTGGCATAGGTCAGCGTGCCCTGGCCCTCGCGACGACCCTCGACGAAATCACCCTCGTAGACATCGCCGTTCTTGTAGGTCGCGACGCCCTTCCCGGTCATCTCGCCCGCCGCCCAGTCGCCCTCGTAGGTGAAGCCGTCGGGCATGGTGATCTTGCCGGCCCCGTCCCTGAGACCGGCCTTGAATCCGCCCTCGTAGACCATGCCGTCGGGATAGGTGGCCTTGCCCTCACCATCGCGCTGGCCCTCGGCCCAGTTGCCTTCGTAGACATAGCCCTCGCCGTCGCGCATCACGCCGTAGCCGTGGTTCTGCGCTGCCTTGAAGCTGCCCTCGTAGGTCAGCCCAGAGGGGAAGGTCGCGACGCCCTCGCCCTCGATCACGCCGGCCTTCCAGTCGCCCTCGTAGGTCGCGCCGTCGGGATAGGTGATCTTGCCGCGCCCGTCCGCCAGGTCGCCGGCGAACTGCCCCGCGTAGACCGAGCCGTCGGGATAGGTCACCTGCCCGTCCCCCGAGATCTTGCCGGCCCGCCACTGGCCTTCGTAGCGATAGCCGTCGGCGCCGGTGAAGGTCCCCTGCCCCTCGCGCTGATCGGCGACGAAGCTGCCCTGGTAGACATCGCCATTGGCATAGGTCACCCGGCCCTCGCCCTCGCGCTGACCGGCCACCAGGGTGCCTTCGTAGATGTCGCCATTGGCCTGGGTCAGCTTGCCCTGGCCCTCGATCTGGCCTTCGACCCAGTCGCCCTCGTAGGTCAGCCCATCGGCCATGACCAGGGTGCCCGTGCCGTCGCGCTGGCCGCCGCTGATGCCGCCCTCGTAAATGGAGCCGTCGGGATAGGTGATCTTGCCCTGCCCCTCCTTCACGCCATTGACCCAGTCGCCATCGTAGACATAGCCGTCGGGGTTCTCCATCCGGCCGCGCCCATGGTGCATGGCGTTGCGGAAGGCGCCCTCGTAGCGCACCCCGTTGGCATAGTCCGCGATGCCCTGGCCGGTGATCTTGCCGTCGACCCAGGCGCCCTCGTAGGTGCCCCCGTCCGAGAAGGTGATCTTGCCGAATCCTTCGGGCTTTCCCTTGGCAAATTCGCCTTCGTAAACCGAGCCATTGGGGAAGGCGGCACGGCCCTGGCCGCGGATCTCTCCCGCCACCCAGTCGCCGGTGTACTCGTAGCCATTGGGCAGCCGGTAGGTTCCGAAACCGTCCTGGAGACCGTCCTTGAAGGTGCCCTCGTAGACCCCGCCATCCTCGTACTGCTTGGTCTGTACCGAGCCGTCCTGCGCCAGCGCGATACCTGCCACGGATGCCAGACCGACCGTCCCGGCAAACAGAAAGCTTCTCAGAACCTGAACCATGGTTTCTCCCTGAACCCGCCTTCGCTGGGCGCCGACACTGCGATCGGGCGGCCTTGCTGGTTTGGGCGAAACCTATGCGAGGGATATCGCAGGGGCAACGCCTTTCACCAAATCGCCTTTTCCTCGGCAGGTCTGGCGGCTAAGCAGGCGCAAAGGCCCTGCGGGGCCGTCAGGCAGCGCGGCCAGCAAGGAGGCAGCCATGGCAGACAGGTTCCGGATCACCCTGGCGCAGCTCGACGCCACAGTGGGCGACATCGACGGCAATGCCGAGAAGGCCTTCGCCGCATGGCAGAAGGGTCGCGAGGCCGGTGCCGACCTCGTCTGCCTGCCCGAGATGTTCATCACCGGCTACCAGACCCAGGACCTGATCCTGAAGCCGGTGTTCCACCAGGCCGCAATGGCCGCGATCGAGGCCCTGGCCGCGCAATGCGCCGAGGGCCCGGCCCTGGCCATCGGCGGCCCCTGGATCGAGGGCACCGGCCTCTACAACGCCTACCACCTCTGCCAGGGCGGCCGCGTCACCGGACGGGCGCTGAAGCACGACCGGCCCAACGACACCGTCTTCGACGAGGTGCGTCTCTACGAAAGCGGTCCCCTGGGCGGGCCGCTTTCGGTCGGCGACATCCGCATCGGCTTCCCGGTCTGCGAGGACGCCTGGCATCCCGATGTCGCCGACACCCTGGCCGAGACCGGGGCCGAGGTCCTGATCGTGCCCAATGGCTCGCCCTATGCGCGCCACAAGATGGAAACCCGGCAGAACCACATGGTCGCCCGGGTGGTCGAGACCGGCCTGCCGCTGGTCTACCTCAACCTCGTCGGCGGCCAGGACGACCAAGTCTTCGACGGCGGCAGCTTCGGGCTGAACCCCGGCGGCGCCCTTGCCTTCCAGATGCCGGTGTTCGACGAGGCAATCTCTCATGTCGACCTCGAGCGCGGTGCCGAAGGCTGGCGCATCGCCGGGGCCGAGAAGGCTCATGTGCCCGACGAATGGGAACAAGATTACCGTTGCATGGTCGAGGCCCTGTGCGGCTACTGCCGCAAGACCGGCTTCAGCAAGGTCCTGCTGGGCATGTCCGGCGGCATCGATTCGGCGCTGGTTGCCACCATCGCCGCCGATGCCCTCGGGCCCGAAAACGTGCGCTGCGTGATGCTGCCCTCGGAATATACCTCTGATCATTCGCTCGAGGATGCCGAGGCCTGCGCCAAGGCGCTCGGCTGCCATTACGACTATGTCCCGATCTCCGGCCCCCGCGCTGCCGTGACCGAGGCGCTGGCGCCGCTGTTTGACGGCCTCGCCGCCGATCTGACCGAGGAAAACATCCAGTCCCGCCTGCGCGGCGTGCTGCTGATGGCGCTGTCGAACAAGTTCGGGGAAATGCTGCTGACCACCGGCAACAAGTCCGAGGTCGCGGTCGGCTACGCGACGATCTACGGCGACATGGCGGGCGGCTACAACCCGATCAAGGATCTGTACAAGACCCGCGTCTTCGAGACCTGCCGCTGGCGCAACCGCCATCACCGCGACTGGATGCTGGCGCCGCGCGGAGAGGTCGTGCCGCCGCGCATCATCTCTAAACCGCCCTCGGCCGAGCTGCGCCCGGATCAGAAGGACAGCGATTCGCTGCCCGACTACCCGGTGCTGGATGCCATCCTCGACCTGCTGGTCGACCAGGATGCCTCGGTCGCCGATTGCGTCGAGGCAGGCTTTGCCCATGACGACGTGAAGAAGGTCGAGCGGCTGATCTACCTGTCGGAATACAAGCGCTTCCAGTCCGCACCCGGCGCCCGGCTGACCGACCGCGCCTTCTGGCTGGACCGCCGCTATCCCATCGCCAACCGCTGGCGCGACAAGGGATGATCGCTGACGCGGAAGGGGCTGATCGCTGGCGCGCCCTGGGGCTGGCCCACGGGGACTGATCGCGCTTGCCCGCAGCCAAAAACGACCTGCGCCGCGTCGCAATCGGCGCAGCGCTGCACCGGCTTCCGCCCTAGGAGAGCCTTCTTTCGAGGACTTCTCCATGATTGCCTTCCACCAGATCGACGCCGCCTTCTCCCCCGCCGAATGTGCCCAGCTTGTCGAGATCTCTCGGGCCGCGCCCTCGCAGGACGCCGGGCTGGTGCGCGCCGGGCGTGACCACAACCTGCGCCGCGCCGATCTGACCTGGGTCGACGACCTGCCCGAGACGGCCTGGGTCATGGACCGGCTGATCGACCTGGTGCGCCAGGCCAATCGCACGGTCTTCGACTTCGACCTGCAGGACTTCTCCGAATCGCCGCAGATCGCCCGCTACGGGGCCGAGCGCGAGGGCCACTTCGGCTGGCATTCCGACATCGGCGACAGCCCGCTGGCGGCACGGCGCAAGCTGACCCTGGTCACCCAGCTGTCCGAGGATGGCGCCTACGACGGCGGCACGCTCGAAGTCTGGATGAACGCCAATGTTGCCACCGCCCCGCTGAAACAGGGCACCGCGGTGCTTTTCCCCTCCTTCGCGCTGCACCGGGTCCTGCCGGTGACCGAGGGAGAGCGGTTCTCTCTGACCGTCTGGGCGCACGGACCGGCCTTCCGCTAGGAATACTCCGGCCGGTACGTGCGCTGAAGCACAGGCACTCTGCTATTCCAAGACTTTTCGTGCGCGAGAACGGGGGCTACCTGAGGCTCAAACGCCAAACCAGGAGTCTTCCAAATGAGCGCCCCCAAGATCGCAATCGTCTACTACTCCACCTACGGCACCAACCATGCCGTCGCCGAGGAAGCTGCCCGCGCCGCCCGTGAGGCCGGCGCCGAAGTGCGCGTGCTGCGCATCCCCGAGACCGCCCCCCAGTCCGTCGTCGAGACCCAGGACGCCTGGAAGGCACACCTGGAAGCCACCAGCGACGTGCCGAATGCCACGCCGGACGACATGTCCTGGGCCGATGGTTACTTCTTCGCCTTCCCGACCCGCTTCGGCTCGGCTCCCTCGCAGGTCCGCGCCTTCATCGACACCCTGGGCGGTGTCTGGTCGCAGGGCGGCCTGGCCAACAAGACCGTCACCGCCTCGACCTCGGCCGGCAACACCCACGGCGGCCAGGAAGGCACGCTGCTGACCTTCTACCCGACCGTCATGCACTGGGGTGCGATCATCGTCGCCCCGGGCTTCACCGATGAGTCGATCGGTGCCGCCGGCGGCAACCCCTACGGCTACTCGGCCACCCCCGGCGCCTTCGACGAGAAAGGCAAGGCCGCCGTGGCCCACCAGGCCAAGCGCCTGGTCGAAGTCACCGCCAAGCTGAACGGCTGAACCACAGCGGCGATCCGGGGCCCCTCGGCCCCGTGTTCGCCGCGACACGGGCCACCGCGCAGGGCCTTGGTACGGGGCCGCCGCGCAACTCCACCGTGCAGGGCCGTCATAGTGGCCCACCATACTCGCCCGCCCCGGCTTCTCTCCGGGTCGGGCCTCCGGATCCGGGCCGACGTGCTCCCTCGTCGCGGCCCGGTCCTTCTTCCGCAAAAGGTGGAAGCGCAGGGCGCGGAACGGTCTCCGGACCTTCCGCGCTTGTCGCGTCTCTTGGACACGCACGCACCCCCGCAGCTGGATCTCCCTTCCCGAGGGGGAGGCGGGACCGGAGGAAACTGACGCCGGGATCCTGCCCCGAAGCGGTGGCCCGACACCTCTCGCCTCAGATCGCCATCCTTTGACCGATCCTCTGCTGCAACAGCCCGGCCAGGCGCGCCAGTTCCGAGCGTAGCGGGGGCCCCTTTCCGCGCAGCGCCTCAAGCGCTTCGGCGGCATCGACAAGCTCGTCGTCGCCGGCGCAATGGGCCACACCGCGCAGGAACTGGCCGAGATAGGCCAGCATGTCGGCATCCGACGCCTCCTGCAGCAGTTCCGCCGCATGGGCCATGTCGTCCTTGTAGGCCACCGGATCGGGCTCGATCGGATCCGACGGCAGCGCTCTTGGCCCCGACAGCCGGTATTCCTGCGGCATGTGCGACAGGATCTCGGCCTGGAAGGCGGCAAGGCTGGTCAGCGGCTTGGCAAAGAAGCACTGTGCCCCGGCCTCGCGCGCCGTTTCCTCGGCGCCGGAATCGCCCGACATCGCCGCCACCACGCCCAGCTTAGCCCCGCCGCGCGTCAGCTCGACGATCAGCTCGGCCCCCGAGCCGTCCGGCAGCCCCAGATCCACCACCGCCACCGAGGGCCGGTAGACCTGCAGGTGCCGTCGCGCCGACTTCAGGCAATCCGCCCGCCGGATCCGCGCGCCAGACCGCAGGCAAAGCAGGCGCAGCGCCTCCGAGGCGTAAAGACTGTCCTCGACCACCAGGACGGTCAGGCCCAGCATGGGCCGGCTGGCGGTCGGAGAGGCGAATGTGTCGAGCGGTTCCATGATGTTCCTGACATTTCCGCGCCGTTCGGGCGCTGTCTCAGGCTAGGCGCGACAGGATGAACGCCACGTTAATTCCACCGCCCCGCACAGCTGCGACCGCAGGGCGCCTTGCGCGCCGGCGCTCTCCCGGGTGATAACCGCGGCAGGAAAGCGCCCTGCCGCCGGAACGCTCCGGCCGGGGCCGGGAGGAGACCACCATGATCGGACGCCTGAACCACGTCGCCATCGCCGTGCCCGACCTCGAGGCCGCGGCGGCGCAGTACCGCACGACCCTCGGGGCCGAGGTCGGCGCGCCGCAGGACGAGCCGGACCACGGCGTCACCGTGGTCTTCATCACCCTGCCCAACACAAAGATCGAGCTGCTCTACCCGCTGGGAGAGGGCTCTCCGATCACGGGCTTCCTGGAAAAGAACCCCTCTGGCGGGATCCACCACATCTGCTACGAGGTCGAGGATATCCTCGCTGCCCGCGATCACCTGCTGGCCGAGGGCGCGCGGGTGCTGGGCGGCGGAGAGCCGAAGATCGGCGCACATGGCAAACCGGTGCTGTTCCTGCATCCCAAGGACTTCAACGGCACCCTTATCGAACTGGAGCAGGTCTGATGGGCATCACCTCGGGATTCGTCCTTTACGCGGTCATCTGGTGGATGACACTGCTATGCATCGCACCGCTGCGCCTGAAGACCCAGGCCGACGTCGGCAAGGTGGTGGCGGGCACGCAGTCCGGCTCGCTGGAGGTGCACAACCTGCGCCCCAAGCTCTGGATCGCCACCGGCATTGCAACGGTCCTTTTCGCCATCGCGGCGACGATCATCCTGTCGGGCTGGATCACCATCGAGGACATGGACTGGTGGGGCCGCCTGGAGTCGACCGTCCCGCGCTGAGCGCACAGACAGGCACCGAACGAGCCCCCGCGATTTCGGATGCCGGGGCTATCCCCGGAGCCAGTCCGGAAATCCTGTCCTGCACCAACGAGAGACCCCGCCGCAGCCGGCAGGCTGGGCGGGGGCTTTTCGGTCCTCCCGACGGGCTCAGGCGCGTTTCGCGGCGAGCCCATGGAAGATGTGGGTGAAGGTCGCAGCCCCCAGGATCGGCACCACCAGGTTCAGGATCGGCACGGTCAGCGGAATCGCCATCAGGATGCCCCCGGCCCAGATCGTCAGCATGTGCCGCTTGCGCAGCTGGTTGGCGCCCTCGCGGCCCAGTCGGCGCATGGCGGCCAGGGTGAAGTATTCCCGCCCCAGCAGGTAGCCGTTCAGCCCCCAGAAGATGAAGGGCGCGAAGGGGGCGAGGAAGATGTAGAAGACCAGCGCCACCATGTTGGCAAGCAGGATCACCCCGAGGAAGCTGACGGTATCGGTCAGCCCCTCGATGAAGCCCACGCCCTCGACATGGGGCAGGCCCGGATAGTGACGGTCCTCGACCGCCTCGGCCACCTGGTCGAGGTACATCGAGGTGATCGCCG
This sequence comes from Oceanicola sp. S124, assembly GCF_000220565.1. GTDB lineage: Bacteria > Pseudomonadota > Alphaproteobacteria > Rhodobacterales > Rhodobacteraceae > Pseudooceanicola. The sequence continues at coordinate 26,802 of NZ_AFPM01000077.1, forward strand.
AGGCCACCGGCACCATCAGGAAGACCGAGGCCAGCATCATCGCCAGCAGACCGCCCGCCGCTGCCAGGTCGTTCAGCCAGGAGACCTCTCCGATCCAGGGCAGGCTGGCGTCGTCCCCGATGACCCAGCCGATCCCGGCCCAGGTGATCCAGCAGGCGCCGATCAGCAGCGCCAGGGTCAGGCCGACCCCGATGAACAGCACCCGTCGAAACCGCGGATCCCCGGTCTGGCCGAGGGCACGGAAGAAGCCGGAAAGGATCAGGCCGAAATCCACGTGGTGATCTCCTTGAGGTCGGGGCGGGGGCGTTCCGGCGGGGCGACCTGCTCGGTGCCCAGGTAGATCAGCCCGGCGAGGCTTTCATGGGCGGCAAGGCCCAGGCCCTCCTGCAGGAACTCCCGGTCGAAGCAGTGCCAGCCGGTCAGCCAGTTGGCGCCCCAACCCGAGGCCAGGCCCGCGTTGACCAGCGCCAGGCAGACGGCTCCGGCGGAATAGGTCTGTTCGATGGCCGGAATCTTGTCCGAGGCCTTGGGGCTTTCGACGACCGCGATGCAGGTCACGCCGTCCTCGAACTGCTTCACCGCCTTGGCGATGTCCTGATCGCTCTTGCCCAGTGCCGCGCCACGGGTGCCGACCAGCTTGCCCAGGCGGTCGAAGGCGGCGCCCTCGATCACGATGAAGCGCCAGGGCTCCAGCTTGCCATGATCGGGCGTGCGGGCGCCGGCGGTCAGGATCACCTCCAGCTCATCGCGCGAGGGGCCGGGGGCGGCCAGGGTCTTGGCGGGACGCGAGCGGCGGCTCAGCAGGAAGTCCAGGGCGGCCTGGTTGCGGTCGGGCATGTCGATCTCCTGTCTAGGTCGCAGGACATGTCGGCCCTCGGCGCCGGGGTTTCAAGCTGAAATCCCCTTCAGGAGAAGCCTTTGTCGTTTCTACAAAAGCCGCGCCGCCATATCGCCGACCAGCCCCGAGAAGAAGGCCCGCGCAGCCTGCCCCGGCTGGCGGATGGCCACCGTCTGCGCCATCGGATCCGGTACCACCCGGTCCGAGCCCGAGAGCACCTCGAGCACCCGGTGGCCGCAGAAGGGCACATAGACCTCGGAGTAGCCGCCCTCGTGAACCAGCAGCAGCCGCCCCTCGCAAAGCCGGTCCGCCGCCTGCAGCAGCTGCGCGGTCATGGCACCGAAGGTCTCGGCGGTGCAGAGCATCCGGGCGATCGGATCGAAGATGCCGGCGTCGAAGCCGCAGGCGACGATGATCACGTCGGGCCTGTAGCCGTCGAGGGCGGGCAGGACGATGCGCTCCATCACCTCGAGGTAGGTGTCGTGACCGGCGCCCGGCGGCAGGGGGATGTTCATGTTGAACCCCTCGCCCGCGCCGCGCCCCCGATCGGCGATATCGCCGGTGTCCAGCGGGTAGTTCTTTTCCTGGTGGATCGAGATGGTCAGCACGTCGTCGCGTTCGTAGAAGATATGTTCGGTGCCGTTGCCATGGTGGACATCCCAGTCGATGACCGCGACCCGGCCCGCCTCGCCGCGCGCCTTGGCCGCCTCGATGGCGATGGCGATATTGGCCAGCAGGCAGAAGCCGTTCGGCCAGTCGGGCAGACAGTGGTGCCCCGGCGGACGCGACAGCGCATAGGCATTCCGCACCCGCCCTGCCATGATGTCGGCCAGCGCCGCGCTGGCCAGCCCAGCCGACAGCGCCGCGATTTCATAGCCGCCCTGACCGAAGGGGGTACGCAGGCCCAGCTCTCCGCCGCCGGCGTCCGACATGGCCTTGAAGGCATCGAGGTAGCTTTCTGGATGCACCCGCAACAGGTCTTCGCGGCTGGCCTCGGGCGCCGAGAACAGCGCGAGGTCGGCGGTGATCCCCGAGACATCCATCAGGTTCTTCAGCCGCCGCTTGGTCTCGGGGCTTTCGGGCAGGCCACCGGCGGCCATGGGCTGCACGAAGCCGCCGACCGGCAGGGTCAGCGCGTAGTTCCCGCCCGAATGCCAGAAGCAGCGTTCATCCCAGTAGAAGCCGGTCTTGGGGGTGCCCTCGGTTGACATGGTCGTGCCTCCTGGTGTCTGTCCCGGCTCAGACTGGTCCGGCACCCGCCCGGACGCAAGCCCCTGCCACCCTGATCCCGCCGGAGCCCCATGGCACGCGACATTCCCGATCTCAGCCCGCTGGCCCGGACCGGGACCGAGATCGCGGTCAGGGTCACCCCCAGGGCCTCGCGCGACCGGATCACCCGCGAGGCCGACGGGACGATCCGCGTCTACGTCACCACACCGCCCGAGGACGGCAAGGCCAACGAGGCGGTGCGCAGGCTGCTGGCAAAGGCCCTGGGGCTGGCGAAGTCACGGCTCAGCCTGGTGCGGGGCCAGACGGCGCGGGACAAGCTGTTCCGGGTCGAGGGCTGACGTCAGCCGCCCGTGCGAACGGTCTGGTAGGTACCCTCGGGCAGGTTCAGCGCCGCCGCCAGGTCCCGCAGCTGCGCCATCGACAGGGTGATCTTCTGCATCTGGTCGGTGCGGGCGTCGTACTGCTCGACGGTGATGCACTCCTCGAAGGCGTTGATCACAACGTCTTCCTGCAAGGGAACGGAACCGTCATCCACGAGGGTGACGATGGTGCAGTCGAATTCGTGTTCGATGGTAAACATGATCGTTTCAGGGTACCCGCTGGCAAGACGGCGTCAATCACCCGTTACGGCTTCTGCCCGCCGCCCCCTGCAATCGGCGTTCTCTTGCGCTATATGCAGAACTGACCCTTTCGAATCCGGCCCTGCCCTGAATGTTCCGAGTTTCCCCAGCCCGCTTCCTGCGCCCGCTCGCAGTCCTTGCCACTGCCCTCATTCTCGCTGGCTGCGACCTGCCGCAGGCGGTGGTGACGCCCGCCCCCTCCGACCCTGCCGACACCCCAGCCCGCCTCGGCCCCGAGGCGGCGGCACGTCAGTTCGCCCAGGTGGTCGAGACCGTCGAACCCGAGATCGAGCGCTATTGCCGCGCCCGCCGGGCCGATCAGCGGTGCGCCTTCAAGATCGCCATCGACCATCGCCGGCGCAGCGCGCCCAATGCCTTCCAGACCCTCGGCGCGGACGGGCAGCCGGTGATCATCTTCACCCTGGCGCTGATCGCCGACATGCGGAACCCCGACGAGCTGGCCTTCGTCATGGCCCATGAGGCCAGCCACCACATCCTGGACCATCTCGGCCAGCAGCGCCGCTACGCCGAGCAGGGCGCACGCGAATATGCCGAGGTGGCCGCGCGCTCGGGCGCCTCGCAGGCAGCGGTCCGCCGCGCCTCCGAGATGGGGGCGGCCTTCACGGCGCGCAGCTACTCGCGCCAGTTCGAGCTTCAGGCAGATGCGCTCGGCACCCGGATCGCCACGACGGCGGGCTACGATCCGCTGCGCGGGGCCCAGTATTTCAACCGCATTCCAGACCCCGGCCAGGAGTTTCTCGGCACCCATCCCCCCAACAAGGAGCGCATGGACACCGTCCGGCGCGTCCTGGCCCAGATGTCGGCCGGGGTCTGACGCAAACAGGATCTGAACTGAAAAGGGGCCGCACTGACTGTGCGGCCCCTTTGTCGTTGCACGGTCTCCCCGGTCGGGTCAGAGCGACCAGAACAACGGGATCACCGCGCTGACCACCAGCCCCATGGTCAGGTTCAGCGGTATCCCGATCTTCATGAAATCGGTGAAGCGGTAGCCTCCCGGGCCGTATACCAGCATGTTGGTCTGGTAGCCGATCGGCGTGGCGAAACTGGCCGAGGCAGCGATCATCACCGCCACCACCAGCGGCCGCGCGTCGATCCCCATGGCCTGCGCCAGACCGACGGCAATCGGCGTCATCACCACGGCCACGGCATTGTTCGAGACCAGCTCGGTCAGGATCGAGGTCAGCAGGTAGATGGCCCAGATGATCAGGAACCCCGGCAGCTCGGACATGAGCGGGGCAATGACCCTGACGATCATCTCGACGGCGCCTGTGTGTTCCAGCGCCGCACCGATGGCCAGCATCGAGAAGATCATCGCCAGCAAACGCCCGTCGACGAAGGCGAAGGCCTCGTCCGCATCGACGCAGCGGGTCACCAGCACCAGCGCCACCGCCAGGACCGACAGCAGCAGGATCGGCGCCACGCCGAAGCCCGCCAGCACCACGATGCCGAGGATCGCGGCAATGGCGATCGGCGCCTGGGCGCGGCGGTAGGCCTGTTCGGTGGGCTGGGCCACGTCGACCATGTCCATCTCGCGCGCCAGGCGCTTGATGTCCTCGGGCGCGCCTTCCAGCAGCAGCGTATCCCCGACACGCACCACCAGCTCGTCCAGCAGGCGGCCGATGTTCTGGTTCCGCCGGTGCGCGGCAATCGGGTAGACGCCATAGCGCCGCCGCAGCCGCATCGAGCCGAGCGAACGTCCGACCATCTTGCACCCCGGGGTGATCAGCACCTCGACCGTCGTGGTCTCGACCGCGCTGACCTGGTCCATGCGCTTCAGGCTGCGGTCGCGCTGCAGGCTGAGAAGCTCGGAGATCTGGCTGCGCAGCACGACGCGGTCGCCGACCTCGAGCACGACGCCCTTCAGGTTGCGCCTGAGCGAGACATCGCCCCGGATCACGTCGATCAGCCGCACGCCCTCGCGCTTGAACAGCTGCACGCCGGTCACCTCGCGGCCCACCAGGTTGCTGTCGGGGGGAATGACGGCCTCGGTGAAGAACTTCATCCGCGAGCGGTCCGACAGCATCGAGGCGAGGGATTCGCGCTTCGGCAGCAGGAAGCGGCCGGCGACCGCCAGGTAGAGGCAGCCCCAGGCGACGACGATCAGCCCGATGGGGGTGACCTCGAAGATGCCGAAGGGCTCAAGCCCCTGGGCCCGGGCGACGCCGTCGACCAGCAGGTTGGTCGAGGTGCCGATCAGGGTCAGCGTGCCGCCCATGATCGCAGCATAGGACAGCGGGATCAGCAGCTTGGACGGCAGGATGTCCAGCGTCTTGGCCATCTGCACGAAGACCGGGATCATCACCACCACGACGGGCGTATTCGACACGATCGCCGAAGAGCCCAGCACGAAGGCAAAGAGCGCCGCCAGCGCCAGCAGCGGCCGTTTGCCCGCCTGGGCGGTGGCGATCCGGGTAAAGCCCTCCAGCGCGCCGGTCCGCACCAGCGCCCCCATCACAAGGAACATCGCGGCGATGGTCCAGGGCGCCGGGTTCGACAGCACCCCGAGCGCCAGGTCATAGGGCAGCAGCCCGGTCAGCAGCATCACCGAGACACCCGAGATCGCCACCACCTCGGTCGGATAGGTTTCCCGGACGAAGAGGATGAACATCACCAGGACCACCGCAAGGGCCAGCAGCCCCGCTGTCGATCCGGTCAAGTATTGCGCCAGCATCAGGACCTGTCTCCTCGGGCAAAATCTTCTGCGCTTTGCGTGATTTAGGCGGCCCCGCAGGCACCACGCAAGTCCCGGATGCGCCCCGCAGCCCCGTCACGGTCCGTCACGCTGCGGCGATGGCCTCCCTGGCTGCGGATCAGGCACGACCTGAGCCATGCCCGCAGGCAGGCCCCGGGCCGCAGCGGATCACGCCAGATCAAGCCGGGTTCAGATCACGCGGGCCAAATCACACGGGGCCAGGACCGGAGGGCGCCAGCCGCCCCCCCTGTCGTACCATCTCGACGCGGGTCGCGCGACCCGTCCGGTCGTCGGTCTCGACATAGAGCCCCGAGACGGTGGCCTCGCCCTCGGCCGGGGTGAACCGGCCCTTGGCCATGCCGGTGACGAAGCGGCGCAGCGGCTCCGCCTTGTCCATGCCGATGACCGAGTCGTAGTCGCCGGTCATGCCCGCATCGGACTGGAAGGCGGTGCCGCGCGGCAGGATCTGCGCATCGCCCGTCGGCACATGGGTATGCGTCCCGACCACGACCGAGGCCCGCCCGTCACAGAAATGCCCCATGGCCATCTTCTCGGAGGTCGCCTCGCAGTGCACGTCGACCAGCGCCGCCTGCACCAGCCCGCCCATGGGGTACTTGCGCAGCACCGCATCGACATGGCTGAAGGGGTCCTCGAAGGGGCGCTTCATGAAGACCTGGCCCAGCACCTGCATCACCAGCACCTTGCGCCCGCCAGGGGCCTCGAAGACCCGCGCCCCGACGCCGGGGCATTCCTTGGCGTAGTTCAGGGGCCGCAGGATGCGCTTCTCGCTCTCGATGGCCTGCAGCATGTCCTTCTGGTCGAAGGCATGGTCGCCCAGCGTCACCACGTCCGCGCCCGCGTCCAGGATCAGCTTCGCATGGGCACCGGTCAGCCCGGCCCCATGGCTGGCATTCTCGCCATTGACCACGACGAAATCCAGCCGCCAAGCCGCACGCAGCTTCGGCAGCCACTCCTCGATGGCGGCCCGCCCGGCGCGCCCCATCACATCTCCGAGAAACATCATCCGCATGGCGCCAAGCCCTATGCCCCCGCCGCGCCGGAGGCAAGTGTTTCGCACCCCCGGGCGGCCGCCCCCGCTGCCCGCCCGACGCAGCAGCGCACCCTGCCCCTCCGGATTTGCCCGGCCGGATTGCCTCTGGCGGGAGGCGTTCCAGCCCTCGGATGGCTGCAAGAGACCCTTGTCCCATCACCAGGCTAAAAGTACTCTGGGGGGAGGCCCGCAGGGCCGGGGGGCAAAGCCCCCTCTGCCCCGTCAGGGGCAAGGCCCCGGTCACCCTCGGCCCGCAGCAAAGCGCGCGGCGATGTCCCGGGCAGCGATGCGATCGGCCGCGCTTTCACCGCCACGCGCCCAGGGGCGGAAGCGCAGGCGGAAGGCCTGCAGGGCCAGGGCCATGTCATCACTCGGATAGCCGATCCTTGCCAGGTCCTCTGCCAGGTCGCCCTCGGCGGCCGCCTGCGCATCGGGCCATACCGACAGCCCCTGCCGGGCCAGCCGGCGCCAGTCGAACTTCGGCCCGGGATCGGTCTTGCGTCCGGGGGCCATGTCGGAATGGGCGATCACCCCCTCGGGCGGGATCCGCCAGCGCGCCAGGATGCCACGCAGCAGCGCCTCCAGCCGGGCCATCTGCGGCTCGGCGTAGGGGTTGGGGGCCGGATTGGCCAGCTCGATGCCGATCGAGCGGGAGTTGACATCGCCGCGCCCACCCCAGCTTCCGGCGCCGGCGTGCCAGGCCCGGGCCCGCTCATCGACAAGCTGCCAGAGACGGCCATCCTCGGCGATCAGGTAATGGGCCGAGACCGGTGCCTCGAAAGTGGCGTCGCAGAGCCGCTCCAGCGCAGCCTCGGCGCTCTGCATGGCCGTGTGATGCAGGACGACCAGCCCGGGCCGCAGCCCGTCGCGCCGGTCGCCATGGTTCGGCGAGGGATGCCAGAGCGCCCCGGGCGCACCGATGCGCCCCGGAGCCCCGGCCGCCCCGCTCATCCGATCAGTTCCCGGCCCGGGCCGCCTTGCGGAAGGGTGCCGGATCCCAGGTGCAGGCGAAGCCGTCGCCATCGGGGTCGATCCCCAGCCGATCGCGCTGCGGTCCGCCCTTGGCGAGGAAATCGGCCTGCGCCATGTCGGGCGAGGGATAGCTGCCGCAGTTGCGGGTATAGCGCGCCTCGGCGTTCAGCAGGCCCATGCGGCTGTAGAGCGGCGTGCCGACGGCATGGCTGGTCTGCAGCGCATAGGCGGCCAGGTTGGGCCGGGTCTCGGTCCGTTCGGGCAGCGCCTCGGGCTGCACCTGCTCGTAGCGCTGGCGGTTCTCCTGGATGAACTCGCGGTCCTCGGCGATCGAGCGCTGCGCGTCCACCGCGGCAAAGTCGTTCTCGGCCGAGATGCCCAGCGAATTCACCGCCTCGGGCGGCGGGTTCGAGGGCGAGGCCTCGAGAGGGGCCTGGCCGGTGCCAAGGGCGCCCATCAGCGCGGCCTGGGTATCCGCGGCCAGCGCCTCGGCGCTGTCGGGGTCGCCCGCGCGGGCGCTGGTGGTCGCGGCCCCCGGCGGCAGGGCGTCGATGGCAGAGAGCGGGGCGCCGGCAGCGCCCGGCAGCGCCTGGGACGAAACCTGCGCCGGCGGCGCGATGGTCTGCGCCTGAAGCTGGGCTTCACGCTGCTGCTGATAGGATTGGTAATCTCCGAAACCCACGCCCGCCGCGCTGTCGGGCACGGCAGGGGCACAGGAGGCAAGGCCCAGAAGGGCCATGGCCAGGGTCAGTTCGCGCATGTCACTCTCTCGCTCTGCGGCAGGTCCATACTGGCGCGCATGGCGCGCCCCCTCAAGCGGGGATGCGCCGTTGCCCGGACCACGGCAGGCGGATTACCACCATTTCGCCGGCTTGGAAACAAACCCTGCCGCACGTTCCAGCACATAGGCGGTGTTCAGCAGATCGCCCTCTTCCCAGGGGCGGCCGATCAGCTGCAGTCCGAGGGGCAGGCCCCGCTTGTCGACACCGGCAGGAACCGAGATCCCGGGCAGGCCTGCCAGGTTCACCGTCACGGTGAAGACGTCGTTGAGATACATCTGCACCGGATCGGCCTCGGCCATCTCGCCCAGGCCGAAGGCCGCCGAGGGCGTGGCCGGGGTCAGGATCGCATCGACCCCCGCCGCGAAGGCATCATCGAAGTCCTTCTTGATCAGGGCACGAACCTTGCGGGCGCGGTTGTAATAGGCGTCGTAGAAGCCTGCGGACAGCACGTAGGTGCCGACCATGACGCGGCGCTGTACCTCGTGGCCGAAGCCCTCGGCGCGGGTCTTCTCGTACATCTCGGTGATGCCGTCGCCAGCCGCCAGCTTGGCGCGGTGGCCGTAGCGGACACCGTCGTAGCGGGCCAGGTTCGACGAGGCCTCAGCCGGCGCGATCACGTAGTAGGCCGGCAGGGCGTACTTGGTGTGGGGCAGCGAGATATCGACGACCTTGGCGCCTGCATCCGCCAGCATCTCCTTGCCGCGGGTCCAGAGCTGGTCGATTTCCTCGGGCATGCCGTCGAGGCGGTATTCCTTGGGGATACCGATCGTCTTGCCCCGGATATCGCCGGTCAGCGCCGCTTCGAAATCGGGCACCGGGAAGTCGACCGAGGTCGAATCCTTGGGATCATGAGAGCACATGGCCTGCAGCATGATCGCCGAATCGCGCACGTCCTTGGTCATCGGGCCTGCCTGGTCCAGCGAGCTGGCAAAGGCGATGATCCCCCAGCGGGAGCAGCGGCCATAGGTCGGCTTGATGCCGGTGATGCCGGTGAAGGCCGCAGGCTGGCGGATCGAGCCGCCGGTATCGGTGCCGGTAGCACCCAGGCAGAGGTCTGCCGAGACCGCCGAGGCCGAACCGCCGGAGGAACCGCCCGGCGTCAGCGCGGTGTCGTCATTGCCGCGGCGCCAAGGGTTCACGGCATTGCCGTAGCAGGAGGTCTCGTTCGAGCTGCCCATGGCGAATTCATCCATGTTCAGCTTGCCCAGCATCACGGCGCCGGCGTCGAAGAGGTTCTGGCTGACGGTCGATTCATACTCGGGCTTGAAGCCTTCGAGGATGTTCGAGGCGGCCTGCGAGGGCACGCCCTTGGTGCAGAAGAGATCCTTGATGCCCAGCGGGATGCCGCAGAGCGCGGGCGCATCACCGGCGGCGATGCGGGCATCGGCGGCCTTGGCCTGCTCCAGCGCCAGCTCGGGCGTCTTGTGCACGAAGGCGTTCAGCGCGTCGGCGGCGTCGATGGCGGCCAGGCAGCTTTCGGTCAGCGCGGTCGAGGTCGTCTCGCCGGCCTTCAGCGCGTCGCGGGCCTGGGCGATGGTCAGTTTGTTCAGCTCGGTCATGTCGTCTCGCCTCTCTTGAACGGGCGTTGTGGCCTGGTCTTACTCGACCACCTTGGGGACGGCGAAGAAGCCTTCGCGGGCATCGGGGGCATTGGCCAGGATCTTGTCCTGCTGACCGCCTTCGGTCACCACGTCCTCGCGCCGTTTCAGCCGCATGGGCGTGACCGAGGTCATCGGCTCGACGCCCTCGACATCGACCTCGTTCAGCTGCTCGATGAAGCCGAGGATGGTGTTGAACTCTTCCGCCAGCGCGGGCAGCGCGTCCTCTTCCACCTTGATGCGGGCGAGTTTCGCCACTTTCGCGGCGGTTGCCTTGTCGATCGACATCGGATGCTCCTGGTTCTGGATCGGGTCGGGTTTAGCGCCCGCGCGCCTTGCCCGCAAGCACATGCAGCGCCTGATGGCGGCGCCAGGTCTCGATCATCCAGGCCAGCATCACCGCATTCAGCACATGCCACAGGAAATGCGTCCCGATGCCAGCCGTCGAGCCGCAGGTCAGCTCATCCGCCGAGCGGAAGGTGAGCGAGAGCGTCAGCAGCCCCGCCCCGATGAACAGCCCCCGCGCGGTCTGCGGCTTCCAGTGGCGCAGCACCCCGCCGTAGAGGGCGATCAGCAGCGGCACCGGCAGGTAGGGGGCGCTGACACCATAGAGCGGCAATTTCGCGAAAAGCGGCGTGGTCAGCGCGGCGAAGGGCAGGAAGGCGGCGGCGATCAGCCCCGCCAGCCAGACCGGCCGTTCAAGGAAGTCACGGGTGGCGGCGAAGATGTAGATCAGGATGAAGGCGAGGATAGGCAGGGTATCGGCCAGGCTGGACCAGCTGTTTGCCAGGGTGTGGAACAGGCCCGAGCCGATGCCGATCACGAAGAGCACTGCCGCCAGCAGCTGCCCCGTGCCCTGCCCCTTCACCCGGGGCCAGACCCAGATCGCGGCCAGCAGGAAGGCGAGGTTGGTCAGCGCGTTCAGCGGCTCGGCCCAGAGACCGGGGCCGAGGCGTTCGCAGTAGGCATCTATCGGGCGGGTCCAGTCCAAGGGGCTTTCCTTCGTCTCTCTGGGCGCTAGGCTCTGGGCCGATATGGCCGGGCATGGACAGGCTCGGCGCAATGACCTGGAGGTTCAAGATGAAACTGATCTGGCTCGGACATGGCTCTTTCCGGCTCGAGATCGCGGACAAGGTTCTGCTGCTCGATCCCTTCCTGGGCGGAAACCCGATGCTGCCCGACGAGAAGCGCGCCGAGGCCATCGCCGGCGCGACGCATATCTTTTGCACCCATGGCCATGGCGATCACCTGTCGGATGTCGGTCCCGTGGCGAAGGAGCTGGGCATCCCGGTCTTCGGCATGGTCGAGCTGATGAAATACGTCGCCGACAAGTTCGGCGTCGAGACCACCGGCTTCAACAAGGGCGGCACGGTGGATATCGGCGGGGTGAAGGTGACCATGGTCAATGCCACGCATTCGTCCTCGACCGAGGGGCCGGACGGGCCGGTCTACCTGGGCACCGAATCGGGCTTCATCATCGAGGGCGAGGGCCGGGCGATCTACTTCTCGGGCGATACCGACGTGATGGCGGACATGAAGATCTTCCACGATCTGCACGAGCCCGACATCGGCATTCTCTGCGCGGGGGGCCATTACACGATGGACATGAAGCGGGCGGCCTATGCGGCGAAGACCTTCTTCGACTTCAAGACGGTCATCCCCATGCACTACCGCACCTTCCCGCTGCTGGAGCAGAACGCGGATGTGCTGAAGGCCGGGCTGCCCGGGGTCGAGGTGATCGAGCCCCAGGTGCTGGAGGCCATCGAGCTTTGAGAGGTCGCGGGGGGCTCTGCCCCGCTCCGCTACGCGGAGTCCCCCGGAGTACTTCCAGCCTGGTGATGATCAAGGGGGCCCGGTGGCGGGCGCCGGGCCGTCAGGCGCGACGCAGGCGCGGTTCCAGACCTCCCAGTTTCAGACTTCCCAGTCGTCAGCGGCCCGCAGGGCGCCGATGGCCATCCAGCGGGCCCGGGCGCGGGCGATGCGGCTGTCTCCCCAGGTCTTGAAGACCGCGTCGAATCCCTCGCAGGTCACGTTCTCGGCCTGGATGTCGCCGCGCAGGTTGGTGCCGTTGTCCATGTCCCACATGGACAGCGTGCAATGAACCGTTGGCGGGCTGAGGTAGGGCTCGGAAAAGGCCACATGGCGGCGGCGTTCACGCGGGCCCGTGCCGGTCCACATGTCCCCCTCGTCCTGGAAATCGGAAAACAGGACGACCTCTCCGTCGTCCACACCGATGCAATGGGAAGTCAGTTTCTTCATCTCGTCCGATCTTCTGGCTCTGGGCGCCAACATGACCGTTCCCGGCACCTTTGCGAAGCCCTCGGCGGCAAAAAAGTTCGCACCCGTAGGGTCTTGCCGGGAGGCCATGGCCGGATCAAAGCGGGGAGGTGTTGAGAAGTGGTTTCCACGCCCCGCATTGCGCGGGGCTGAACGCAAAAGGCCCCGGCGCGATGCCGGGGCCTTCTGAAACCGGATGGTCCGGGATCACTCGATGTGGTTCGCGTGGTCCGGGTCCAGGCCGATATGGGTGCCCATGGCAACCATGTCGGCCAGCAGCTTGCCGGCACGGGCGACCGCGTTGTCGTCGGTCGCGTCCTTCCAGGCGTTGTGCGCTTCCTTGACCCAATCGTTCAGCACGTCCTGAGTCATCTCTTTCTGGTGCAGGGCACGTTCGGCGAGGACGGTGACGCCCTCGGCCGAAATCTCGGCGAAACCGCCGGAGACGACGTAATCGTCCTCTCCGTCCGGGCCCTTGAGGTGCAGCACACCGGGGCGCAGGGTGGTGATCATCGGCGCATGCCCGGGCATGGCCGTCAGATCCCCTTCCTCTCCCGGAATCTGCGCCTCGCTCACCGGGCCGGAGACGAGGCTCCGTTCCGGCGAGACAAGGGAGAAGTCCATGGTGTTTGCCATCAGATTGCTACCTTACGCCGCTTCCGCGGCCATCTTCTCGGCCTTGGCGATCACTTCCTCGATGCCGCCAACCATGTAGAAGGCGCCTTCGGGCAGGTGATCGTATTCGCCGGCGACGACAGCCTTGAACGACTTCACGGTGTCTTCCAGGGGAACCTGGACGCCGTCGGAGCCGGTGAAGACCTTTGCCACGTCGAAGGGCTGGGAGAGGAAACGCTGGATCTTCCGCGCACGGGCCACGGTCAGCTTGTCCTCTTCGCTCAGTTCGTCCATGCCGAGGATGGCGATGATGTCCTGCAGCGACTTGTAGCGCTGAAGGATACCCTGGACGTCACGGGCGACCTTGTAGTGCTCTTCACCGATGACCAGCGGATCCATCAGGCGCGAGGTCGAGTCGAGCGGGTCCACGGCCGGGTAGATACCCAGTTCCGAGATCGCACGGTTCAGAACGGTCGTCGCGTCGAGGTGGGCGAAGGTCGTTGCCGGTGCCGGGTCGGTAAGGTCGTCCGCGGGAACGTAGACGGCCTGGATCGAGGTGATCGAGCCGTTCTTGGTCGAGGTGATCCGTTCCTGCATCGCGCCCATGTCGGTGGCCAGCGTCGGCTGGTAGCCCACGGCCGAGGGGATACGGCCCAGCAGTGCGGACATTTCCGAACCGGCCTGGGTGAAGCGGAAGATGTTGTCGACGAAGAACAGAACGTCGGTCCCGGTCGCGTCGCGGAACTGCTCGGCCAGGGTCAGGCCGGTCAGCGCGATACGGGCACGGGCACCCGGCGGTTCGTTCATCTGGCCGAAGCAAAGAGCGATCTTCGACTCGGGCAGGTTGTCGGGGTTCAGAACGCCGGATTCGATCATCTCGTGGTAGAGGTCGTTCCCTTCACGGGTCCGCTCGCCCACGCCGGCGAACACGGACAGACCCGAGTGCACCTTCGCGATGTTGTTGATCAGTTCCTGGATCAGAACGGTCTTGCCCACACCGGCACCGCCGAACAGGCCGATCTTGCCGCCCTTGGCGTAGGGCGCCAGCAGGTCGATGACCTTGATGCCGGTCACGAGGATCTCGGCTTCGGTCGCCTGGTCGGCGAAGTCGGGTGCCGGGGCGTGGATCGGACGGTATTCATCCGCCTCGACCGGGCCCTTCTCGTCGACGGGTTCGCCGACGACGTTCAGGATGCGGCCCAGGGTTGCAGTGCCGACGGGAACCGAGATCGGAGCGCCGGTGTCCAGGACTTCCTGACCACGGACAAGACCCTCGGTGGCGTCCATTGCGATCGCACGGACGGTGTTCTCGCCCAGGTGCTGCGCAACTTCCATAACCAGCTTGTTGCCGTTGTTGTCGGTGTTCAGCGCGTTGAGGATGGCCGGCAGGCCGTCTTCGAACTGCACGTCCACGACGGCGCCGATGACCTGGGTCACTTTGCCTTTCATTGCCATGTCGTTGTCTCCGGTTCCTTAGAGCGCCTCGGCGCCCGAAATGATTTCGATCAGCTCGTTGGTGATGACCGCCTGACGCGAGCGGTTGTACTCGATGGTCAGCTTGTCGATCATCTCGCCAGCGTTGCGGGTCGCGTTGTCCATGGCGGACATCCGGGCACCCTGCTCCGAGGCAGCGTTTTCCAGCAGGGCCGCGAAGATCTGGGTCGCCACGCCACGGGGGAGCAGCTCTTCCAGGATCTCGGCCTCGCCGGGCTCGTAGTCGTAGTCGGTGGCCGGGCCGTCCGTCGCATCGAACTGGGCCGGGATCACCTGCAGGGCACGGGGCTTCTGCGTGACGACGTTCTCGAACTCGGCGTAGAACAGCGTGGCCACGTCGAAGGCGCCGTCCTCGAAGGAGGACAGCAGCTTCGCCGCGATGGCCTGCGCATTGGCATAGCCCACGTTCTTCACGTCGCTCAGGTCGACGTGATCGACGAAGAGATCGCCATAGGTGCGCTTCAGCTGCTCACGGCCCTTCTTGCCGACGGTGAGGATCTTCACCGTCTTGCCTTCGGCCTTGAGCTTCGCGGCATGGGTCCGCGCCAGCTTCACGATATTGGCGTTGAAACCGCCGCAGAGGCCGCGTTCCGCGGTCAGAACGACCAGCAGATGCACGTCATCCTTGCCGGTCCCCTTCAGCAGGAGCGGTGCGGTATCCGACCCGCCCACCGAGGATGCAAGCTGGCCGAGAACCGCGCTGAAACGTTCCGCGTAGGGGCGGGACGCTTCGGCGGCCTCCTGCGCGCGGCGAAGTTTCGCCGCGGCAACCATCTGCATGGCCTTGGTGATCTTGCGGGTCGACTTGACCGACTCGATCCTGTTCTTGAGGTCCTTCAGAGAAGGCATGTGTTACCTCCCTAGGCTCAGGCGAAGTCTGCTGCGAACTCGTCCAGCACGGCCTTCAGCTTGTCAGCGGGTTCACCCTTGATCTTGGGATCCTCGTTGGTGATCCAGGCCAGGACGTCCGCCTTCTTGTTGCGCAGGAAGGACAGAAGTTCCGCCTCGTAGCGGCCGACTTCGGAAACCGGGACCTTGTCCAGGTAGCCGTTGGTGCCGGCAAAGATCACGCAGACGATCTCGGCGTTGGTCAGGGGCTGATACTGGGGCTGCTTCATCAGCTCGGTCAGACGGGCGCCACGGGCCAGCAGACGCTGGGTCGAGGCATCCAGGTCGGAACCGAACTGGGCGAAGGCGGCCATCTCGCGGTACTGGGCGAGCGACAGTTTCACCGGGCCGGCAACCGAGGACATCGCCTTGGTCTGGGCGGACGAACCGACGCGCGACACCGACAGACCGGTGTTCACGGCGGGGCGGATGCCCTGGTAGAACAGCTCGGTTTCCAGGAAGATCTGGCCGTCGGTGATCGAGATCACGTTGGTCGGGATGAAGGCAGACACGTCGCCGCCCTGGGTTTCGATGATCGGCAGAGCCGTCAGCGAGCCGGCGCCGAAGTCTTCGTTCAGCTTGGCCGAACGTTCCAGCAGACGGGAGTGGAGGTAGAACACGTCGCCCGGGTAGGCTTCACGGCCCGGCGGACGGCGCAGCAGCAGGGACATCTGGCGGTAGGCCACGGCCTGCTTGGAGAGGTCATCGTAGATGATCAGGGCGTGCTTGCCGTTGTCGCGGAAGTACTCGGCCATCGCGGTCGCGGTGTAGGGGGCCAGGTACTGCATCGGCGCCGGGTCAGAGGCGGTTGCGGCGATGACGACCGAATATTCGATCGCGCCGGTCTCTTCCAGCTTCTTCACCAGCTGCGCCACGGTGGAACGCTTCTGGCCGACAGCCACGTAGACGCAGTAGAGCTTCTTGCTCTCGTCGTCGCCGGCGGCGTCGTTGTAGGACTTCTGGTTCAGGATCGCGTCGAGCGCCACGGCGGTCTTGCCGGTCTGACGGTCGCCGATGATCAGTTCCCGCTGGCCACGGCCGATCGGGATCATGGCGTCGACGGACTTCAGGCCGGTGGCCATCGGTTCGTGAACGGATTTACGGGGAATGATGCCCGGCGCCTTCACGTCGGCGATGCGACGCTCGATGCCTTCGATCGGGCCCTTGCCGTCCAGCGGGTTGCCCAGACCGTCGACGACGCGACCCAGCAGGGCGGGGCCTGCGGGAACGTCCACGATCGAGTTGGTGCGCTTGACGGTATCGCCTTCCTTGATGTCACGGTCGGAGCCGAAGATCACGACGCCGACGTTGTCGGCTTCGAGGTTCAGCGCCATGCCCATGATACCACCGGGGAACTCGACCATCTCGCCCGCCTGGACGCTGTCGAGGCCGTGGACACGGGCAATACCGTCACCGACGGACAGCACCCGGCCGACTTCGGCCACTTCGGCCTCCTGGCCAAAGTTCTTGATCTGCTCCTTGAGGATAGCAGAAATTTCGGCTGCTTGGACTCCCATTTATCCGACCTCTTTCATGACATTCTGGAGGGAGTTGAGCTTGGAGCGGATCGACGTGTCGATCATCCGGGACCCAACCTTGACGACGAGACCACCGATGAGCGTTTCATCGACGGCAGTATTCAGGGCCACCTGCTTGCCGACGGATGCGGCGAGGGCGGCAGAGAGCTGTGCCTGCTCTTCATCGGAGAGCGGCTTGGCAGAGATCACCTCTGCGGTCACTTCGCCCTTCTCTTCTGCCAGCAGCTCCTTCAGGCGCAGGCAGTACTGCGGCAGCACGAAGAGGCGGCGCTTCTGGGCCATCAGGCCCAGGGCATTGCGGGAGACAGGCTTGAGCCCGAGGGCTTCGGCCAGGGCGAGGATCGCCTTCTCCTGGTCTTCGCGCGAATAGATCGGCGAAGAGATCATCTCGTTCAGGTCTTCGCTGGAAGCCAGGGCTTCGGCCAGATCCGTGACGTTGGTTTCAAGTTCTTTCAGCTTGCCGTTTTCGCGCGCGATGTCGAAGACGGCCTGAGCATAGCGCGAGGCGATGCCGTAGGAGATCGAAGCTGGTTCGGACACGTCCACCCTTCCGATTTTCGGCCCCGTCCGGGCGAGTGGCCGGCGCAGGGGGTTTGCAGCCCTGACATATCAGAGCATCAAAATCGGTGGGGGTGTAGCAGAGGCCACACCACCCATCAACCCGCTTGAAGACCCTAGTGACCCGGCCAAGCGCCTTGTTTTTCAGTGCCTTCCGCGAAGATTGACGCTTTTTCGAGCCGATTTGCCGCGGTGCCCTGCACCAAAGCACAAGTATTTGTTCACCTTTTTGGGATTCGCCTTGCATGGGGTCTCATGCTTAGTCAAAGATTCGCCGCCTCAAAGGCCCTCGCAAGGTTTTCACCTTGCCCCGGGGACAGGGCCTGGAACGGCTCTTCGGCTGCGGATGGAACGGCCGGACAGGGGTCATCCTGTTGCCGCAGAGCACCAGAACCCCGGGCTTTGTGGCGAAAATGCGGCAGAACAATCTGTTTCCACGCTCAAGCCATTGTCGCAACGCCGGAATCCGCGATCCTCGCCACAGGCATATTCGCCCGGAAACGCGAGAGACACTTTCATGGAATTGCTTGCCCTGATGCTTCTGCCGCTGCTGGCCGGCCTGGCCATCTGGGATGGCGACGACTCGGAAGATACTCCCGAGGACAGCGGCGACGACACCCTTGAACCGCCTTCGGGCGAAGGCGATCTGCTGGACACGCCCGCGCAGGACCTTCTGATGCAGGCGCTGCTGCCCGGCGCCTCCGGCTTCGTCGACCTGGACGAGGACGAGGTGCATCTGGGCACGGCCGGCGATGACGCGGATGTCTTCACCGGCGAGGGCACGGCGCAGGGCCTGGCCGGCAAGGATACCTATGTCGGCCTCGACCAGGCATCGGTCTATGGCGGCAGCGGCGATGACGACGTCATGGCCCTGGAAGAGGCCCGGGCCTATGGCGGGGCCGGCAACGACTTCGGGCTGGCGACGGGCGAGGCCGGGGTGCGCGGCGGTGACGGCGATGACAGCATCGGCGCCTACGACCATGCCACCGGACATGGTGATGCGGGCAATGACACGCTCTTTGCCGGGGAAGGCAGCGGTGACGGCTACATTCCCGGCGGTGTCGCCTCGATCTACGGCGGCGCGGGCAATGACGTCCTTGCCGCGAATGACCGCACCAGCGCCTATGGCGGACTGAACGAGGACCTGATGGTGGGCAGCGAGTCGGCCTCTCTCTATGGCGGCTACGGCGAGGATTCCCTGGACCTCTACGACGATGCAAGGGGATGGGGCGGCGCCGGAGCGGACCGCATCTATGCCGAGGACACCACCCTTGGCCGGGGCGGCAGCGGTGACGACACGCTGCATGGCGCGGGCCAGGCCAGGCTCTACGGTGAAGACGGCGACGACCTGCTGGGGGTCTCGGCCGAACTGGGCGGCGGCATGGCCTCGCTCTATGGCGGGGCCGGCGCGGACTACCTCTACGGTGACGACAGCGTGTCGGGCTATGGCGGGCTGAACGAGGACATCCTGTTCGGCAACGACCAGGCCACGATGTCGGGCGGCTACGGCGAAGACACCCTCAGCCTGGCCGACGGCGCGACCGGTTACGGCGGCGCGGGCGATGACCTGCTGGTGGCGGACGATCAGGCCGAGGCGCATGGCGGCTCCGGCGACGACAACCTCGTGGGGCGCGGCCAGACCGTGCTCTATGGTGGCGAGGGCGCGGACCAGCTGCTGGTCTACGGCGAGGCGCGGGCCCATGGCGGCGCGAGCGCGGACACCTTCCTGGTGCCGCAGAGCTCGTTGCAGTCAGAGGCGGACTATGACGCGCTTGGCAGTGGCGCCGACTACATCCGCGACATGGGGGTGATCGAGGATTTCGAGGGCGGCGAAGACGTGCTTCAGGTCGAACTGCCGGACGGCCTCACGCTGTCTGCCGCCAGCGTGCAGATCCTGGATGGCGCCGCAGAGGGCTACGTGGATATCGAGATCACGCTCTCGGAAGGGTCTGGCGAGGATATCGTCCAGGTGATCACCGTCTCGGAGGCCGGGGGGATCACCCTGGACGACGTGATCCTGCTGCAATCCGACGGGACAAGCGCGGCCGCCTCGACGCTCTAGCAAAAGCCGTCAAGCCGCGCCCCTCGGCCCGAGCCGGCGGCCAGCCGGCCATCGGGCCCGAGCGGCTTGGGAAAAGCCGGGTTCGGGGTTCGGCAGAGGTGGATTGCATCCACCCTACGCTGCGGCCCGGTCTGCTCTTGCGCGCGGAGCGCGGCCCAGGCGTAGGGTGGATGCAATCCACCTGCCGCCCGGGGCCGCCTGCTGCGTGCCGGGACCTCAGGTTTCGCCCCTTTGCCGGGCCCGCGCCGTTTCCGGCTTCGGCGCGGTCAGCCCCTCCAGCACCCGCAGGCCGGACTTGGCGCGCACCTTCTCGCCCGGGCCGGTCGGCGCCTGGACCCTCTTGCTGGCCTCGACCATCAGCACGCCGCCCGAGAGCACCGCCGAGACATGGCCCCCGAAGCTTTCCCAGAACCGCGCGGTCTTGCGCCAGAAGCGTCGCGCCGAGGGCGGCTGGTAGAGCGTGTGCTGATGCCGTTCTGGCAGGAAGCTGTGCCGCTTCAGCTGCGCTTCCAGCTGGCCCTGGCTGTAGGGCCGCCCGTAGCCGAAGGGCGTGCGGTCCGAGCGCGACCAGAGCCCGGAGCGGTGCGGCACGATGAACAGCGCCTTGCCGCCGGGGCCCAGCACGCGGAAGCATTCCTCCAGCAGGTCCGAGGGCCGCTCGCTGGTTTCCAGCCCGTGCATGACGACCAGCTTGTCGACCATGCCGGTGTCCACCGGCCAGCAGGTCTCTTCGCAGAGAACCGAGACATTGGGCATCGCCGCCGGCCAGGGCATCACCCCCTGCGGCGCCGGCATCAGCGCGATGACGCGTCTTGCATCGGGCAGATAGGGACGCAACAGCGGGACTGCAAATCCGTAGCCCAGCACGGTCTGGCCCTGGGCCTCGGGCCAGAACTCCTGCACCCGCCCACGAATATTGGCCTGGGCCGCGCGACCGAGGGTCGAGCGGTAGTAGAAATTGCGCAGATCCTGAACATCCAGGTGCATTGCAAGCCGCCCTGCGATCGGTTTCACTCCCCGACAATACCAAGTGCTAAGGAAATGACCATGGCCCTCGCCCTCGTCACCATCCCCTGTCTGTCCGACAACTACGCCTACCTGCTGCATGACGGGACCTCCGGCGAGACCGCCCTGGTCGACGTGCCCGAAGCCGCGCCGATCCTGGCCGCCCTCGCCGAGCGCGGCTGGCGGCTGAGCCATGTCTGGCTGACCCATCACCACGACGACCACGTGCAGGGCCTGCCCGAGATCCTGGCGGCCTTCCCCGAGGCCCGTGTCACCGGCGCCCGCGCCGACCAGCACCGGCTGCCGAAACTGGACCTCGCCGTCGAGGAGGGTGACCGGCTGTGCCTGGGCGGTGAACAGGGCCGCGTGCTGGACGTCTCGGGCCACACCCTCGGCCACCTGGCCTTCCACTTCCCCGACAGCGACATCGCCTTCACCGCCGACAGCCTGATGGCCTTCGGCTGCGGCCGCGTCTTCGAGGGCACCTTCCCGCAGATGTACCAGAGCCTGCGCAAGCTGGCCGCCCTGCCCCCCCGCACCCGAATCTGTTCGGGGCATGAATACACCCTGTCCAATGCGAAATTCGCCAGGACGATTGAACCGGAGAATTCCGCGCTTATATCGCGTCTTGACGCCGTCGAGGCCGCAAGGGCCGCCGGACGGCCGACCGTTCCGTCACTGCTTTCCGAAGAACTGGCCACCAACCCCTTCCTGCGCGCCGATCAGCCCGGTGTCGCGGCGAACATGGGCCTTCCCAGCGCCGATCCGGCCGAGGTCTTCGCCGAGATCCGCCGCCGCAAGGACGCCTTCTGAATCACCGTTAGGGGACGATTCGGCAGGGCCTGGCCGGGAAATGTGATCGCGCGGTCGCAGAAAACCCTTGAAGAGCGGTCAGGATCGACCAAACTTTAAGACTATGAGGCCATGGTTGGATCTGGGGCCCACTCCCCGCTCCGCCACAGATCGAAAAGGAGCACCGCAGTGCCTTCATTCTCGACCACCCTGGAACAGGCGATCCACGCGGCCCTGGCGCTGGCCAACGCCCGGCACCATGAATTCGCCACGCTGGAACACCTCCTCCTGGCCCTGATTGACGAGCCGGACGCCGCCCGGGTGATGAAAGCCTGTTCGGTGGACACCGAGGAACTTCGTCAGACCCTGGTCGAATTCGTCGACGAGGAGCTGGCGAATCTCGTCACCGACATCGACGGATCCGAGGCGGTTCCGACGGCCGCCTTCCAGCGCGTCATCCAGCGCGCCGCCATCCACGTGCAAAGCTCGGGTCGCACCGAGGTGACCGGCGCCAACGTGCTGGTCGCCATCTTCGCCGAACGCGAATCGAATGCCGCCTATTTCCTGCAGGAACAGGACATGACGCGCTATGACGCGGTGAACTTCATCGCCCATGGCGTCGCCAAGGATCCCGCCTACGGCGAGAACCGCCCGGTTTCCGGCGCCGACGAAGAGCAGAAGCGTGCTTCCGGCCCCGCCTCGGCCCAGCCCGAGGGCGACGGCAAGGAATCGGCGCTCGACAAGTATTGCGTCAACCTCAACGCCAAGGCCCGCGAGGGCGAGGTCGATCCCCTGATCGGTCGCGGCCACGAGGTAGAACGCTGCATCCAGGTGCTCTGCCGCCGGCGCAAGAACAACCCGCTGCTGGTCGGCGACCCCGGTGTCGGCAAGACCGCCATCGCCGAGGGGCTGGCCCGCAAGATCATCCAGGGCGAAACCCCCGAGATCCTGGCGAACACGGTCATCTTCTCTCTCGACATGGGCGCGCTGCTCGCCGGCACCCGCTACCGCGGCGACTTCGAGGAACGGCTGAAGGCCGTCGTGACCGAGCTTGAGGCGCATCCCGATGCCGTCCTCTTCATCGACGAGATCCACACCGTGATCGGCGCCGGGGCCACCTCGGGCGGGGCGATGGATGCCTCGAACCTGCTGAAACCGGCCCTGGCCGGCGGCAAGCTGCGCTGCATGGGCTCGACCACCTACAAGGAATTCCGCCAGCACTTCGAGAAGGACCGCGCCCTCAGCCGCCGGTTCCAGAAGATCGACGTGAACGAACCCTCGGTCGAGGATGCGGTGAAGATCCTGCGCGGCCTGAAGCCCTACTTCGAGGAACATCACGGGATCAAGTACACCAACGAGGCGGTGAAATCCGCGGTCGAGCTGTCGGCGCGCTACATCAATGACCGCAAGCTGCCCGACAAGGCCATCGACGTCATCGACGAGGCCGGTGCGGCCCAGCACCTGCTGTCGGAAAGCAAGCGCCGCAAGACCATCGGCGTGAAGGAGATCGAGGCCGTCGTCGCCAAGATCGCCCGCATCCCGCCGAAGAACGTCACCAAGGACGATGCAGAGGTGCTGAAGGACCTCGAAGGCTCGCTCAAGCGCGTGGTCTTCGGCCAGGACGATGCCATCGTGGCGCTGTCCTCGGCGATCAAGCTGGCCCGCGCGGGCCTGCGCGAACCCGAGAAGCCGATCGGCAACTACCTCTTCGCCGGCCCCACGGGCGTCGGCAAGACCGAGGTGGCCAAGCAGCTGGCGGATACGCTGGGGGTGGAACTGCTGCGTTTCGACATGTCCGAATACATGGAGAAACACGCTGTCAGCCGCCTGATCGGCGCGCCTCCGGGCTATGTCGGCTTCGACCAGGGCGGCCTGCTGACCGATGGCGTCGACCAGCATCCGCACTGCGTGCTGCTGCTCGACGAGATCGAGAAGGCGCATCCGGATGTCTACAACATCCTGCTGCAAGTGATGGACCACGGCCAGCTCACCGACCACAACGGGCGCACGGTGAACTTCCGCAACGTGATCCTGATCATGACCTCCAACGCGGGGGCGCAGGAACAGGCCAAGTCGGCCATCGGTTTCGGTCGCGACCGGCGCGAGGGCGAGGATACCGCCGCCATCGAGCGTACCTTCACGCCCGAGTTCCGCAACCGCCTGGACGCCGTGATCAGCTTCCAGCCGCTGCCCAAGGATACGATCCTGCAGGTGGTCGAGAAGTTCGTCCTGCAGCTCGAGGCCCAGCTTCTCGATCGTGGCGTCTCGATCGAGCTGACCCGACCTGCCGCCGAATGGCTGGCCGACAAGGGCTACGACGAGAAGATGGGCGCCCGCCCCCTTGGCCGTGTCATCCAGGAGTACATCAAGAAGCCCCTCGCCGAGGAACTTCTGTTCGGCAAGCTCGCCAAGGGCGGCGTGGTCCGGGTTGCGGTGAAGAACGGCGCGCTGGATCTGCAGATCGCCGGACCGGACAAGCTTCGCATTTCCTCGGGCAACAAGCCTCCCCTGCTGACGGCCGACTGAGGCCCGCAGCCGGCACGACATCGTAGGGGCGGGGTACTCCCCGCCCCTCCTTCTACGTCTCAGGGCCACCTGCCGATGCAGGCAGCACCTTCGTCCTGCGGCCCCGGGCAGGTCAATGGGCGGGGTGCCGCGCCAGTCTCGCGCAGCCGGTGGCCCCGGCTGAGCAGGGCAGGCTTGCGTCGTCACCTGCCGCGCCCGGGCCCCCGGGGTCACCTGCCGCGCCCGGGCCCCCGCGTCATGCCCCAAGACCCGGACCGCCCGAGATGCCCCTGCCTGCCTTTCACCCACCCGCCGCTTGCCTTCAGACTGTGGCCTCATCAGCCGTGTCGCTGCCCACCGTGCCCCAGCCCAGCGGGCTCCGGATCCGACGGCAACGGCCCGTGGCCCCCCTGCCCGCCCGTCTGCTGCGTCTCTCCCTCCTCTCCCTGCTGCCATTCTCCCTGCTGCCCGGAGCGGCCGAAGCTGAGGCCCCGCGCCTCGCACTCCCACTCGACTGCCAGCCGGGTCGGGACTGTTTCCTGCAGAACTACGTCGATCACGCCCCCGGCCCCGACGCGCAGGACTTCACCTGCGGCCCGCTCTCTTACGACGACCACCGGGGGACGGATTTCGCCCTGCCCTCCCTCGCCGCGATGGAGGCCGGGGTGCAGGTGCGCGCCGCCGCGCCGGGCATCGTGACGGGGCGGCGCGACGGCATGATCGACCGCCTCTACGCGCCCGACGAGGATGCCCGCATCGACGGGCGGGACTGCGGCAACGGCGTGGTCATCGACCATGGTGCGGGTTGGGTCACGCAGTATTGCCATATGCGGCAGGGCTCCGTCGTGGTCCGCGAGGGGCAGGAGGTCACGGCCGGCACGCCCCTCGGCCTCGTCGGCCTCTCGGGCCGCAGCCAGTTTCCCCACCTGCATCTCTCGGTGCGCAAGGATGGCGCCGATGTCGATCCCTTCGCGCCCGATGGCGCGGAAACCTGCGGGCCGCGCGGCGCCCCGCTCTGGTCCGAACCGCTGGATTACGTGCCCGGCGGCCTGATTTCCCTCGGCTTTCTCGATGCCTTGCCCGACTTCGCGCAGGTCCGTGCCGGCAGTGCGACCCGGGCCAGCCTGCCCTCCGACGCCCCGGCGCTGGTGCTCTGGGCCTTTGCCTTCGGGGTGAGACAGGGCGATGTGCTGCGCCTCGACATCCGCGCGCCGGACGGGCCCTGGCAATCCCAGGATTTCACGCTCGACCGGACCCAGGCCCAGCTTTTCCGCGCCACCGGCAAGCGGTTGCGCCAGCCGCTGCCGCCGGGCCTCTATACCGGGCGCGCGGCGCTGATCCGTGACGGAGAGATCCTTTCGCAACGCACCGGCGCGGTCCAGATCCGCGCTGACTAGCGTTCGGTCAGCTTCAGTTCGATGCGGCGGTTGGCGGCCAGCGCGGCGGGGCTGTCGCCCTCCTCGATGGGCTGGTACTCGCCAAAGCCATTGGCCGAGAGGTTGCGCGGGCTGATGCCCAGCTCGATCATGTAGCGCACGACCGAGAGGGCGCGGGCCTGCGACAGCTCCCAGTTGTCGGCGAATTCGCCGCCGCCGGTCAGCGGCACCTTGTCGGTATGCCCGTCCACGCGGATGATCCAGTCGATGCCGTCGGGGATCTCGGAGGCCACCTGCCGCAGGATCCCGGCGATCTGGGCGATCTGGTCCCGGCCCTCGGGCGAGAGCTGCGCACGGGCCGGGGCGAAAAGCACCTCGGAGGAAAAGACGAAGCGGTCGCCGACAATGCGCACCCCGTCCTGCCCGGCAAGGATCTGGCGCATCCGGCCGAAGAAGTCCGAACGGTACTGCGACAGCTCCTGCTTCTCGGCCTCGAGCCGCCGCGCCTCGGCGGCAAGGCGGCGGGCCTCCTCCTCGGCGCGCTGGCGCTCCTTGCGTTCCAGCGCCGCGGCACGGGCGAGGGCCGCGTTCAGATCCTGCCCCAGGCTGTCGATCTGCACCTGGCTGGCCGCCTCGCGGTCCTTGTAGTCATCCAGCAGCGACTGCAGCGAGGCCAGCTGCGTGCGCAGCGCCGCCACCTGCTGGTTCAGCAGGGCCGAGCGCCGCGCGGCCTCGGCGCTCTGCGCCTCTTCCTGCTCCAGCGCGCGATTGGCCTGAGACAGCAGGATCTGCCGCTGCTCGGCCTCCGAGAGCTGCGCCGCCGCATCTTCCTCGGCCCGGATCTTGGCCGCCAGCGCCGCGGCCAGTTGCCGCCGCAGGTCCTCGCGGTCGGTCGAGGCGCTTTCGGCGGCCTCCTTCGCGGCCAGCGCCTCGGCCAGGCGACGCTGGATCGAGGCCAGCTCTTCGCCGTGCCGGGTTTCATCCTCGGCAAGCTGGGTCTGGGTGCGGGTCAGCGTGGCTTCCAGCGCACGCAGCTTCTGTTGCAACTCGCCGATGGTGGCCTGACGTGCCTCGGCCATGTCCTGCAGGCGGGCCATGTCGGCCTCGAGTGCCTGGTTGTCGGCCATCAGCGCCTCGGCCTGGTCGCCGCCTTCCAGGGCCGCGCTCAGCCGGTCCGACAAGCCGGTCTTCTCGGCCTCGGCCCGGGCCAATGCAGCCTCAAGCGCGACGATCCGCAGACGCACCTGTTCCAGCGCATCGACCTGGCCGTCGTTCCGTGCGGCCGCCGCGTCCAGCTCTGCGACCAGCTCGGCTTCGCGGGCCGCGGCCTCGGCGCGCAGGCGGTCGATCTCGGCCTGCATCTCGTCGCGGGTGGCCTCGGTGGCGGTCTCGGCCTGCTCGGCACGGGCGCGGGCGGCGGCGGTCTGATCCTGCGCGCTCGCAAGCTCCTCGCGCAGCGAGGCCACCTGGCCGCGCGCCGCGTCACGGTCGCCCTCGGCGCCTGTCAGCGCGCGCTCCAGCACGCCAAGCCGCGCCTCCATCTCGGCCAGCTTCGACTCGCGGTCCTCGACATCTGCCAGCGCATCCGCCAGCGCCGCTTCCAGACGCGAAAGCTGGCCGAAGCTGGCCTGGCGGCCTTCTTCCGCCTCGGCCAGGCGCTGCTGCGTGCGCGCCAGCTCGTCCGAGGTCTGCCCGGCCAGCGCCGTCGCCTCGTCACGCGCCAGCAGGGCGGCCATCAGGCGTTCGTCGAGGTCATCGGCGGCCGCCTCGGCGGCGGCAAGCTGGGTCAGGGTCTCTTCGGCCTGGCGGCGCTGCTCTTCCAGCGCAAGGGTCATCGCGGTCAGCTCGTCCTGCGAGTCCTTCAGCCGCGCGCGCAGCGCCTCGGCGGCGGCAGCTTCGGCAATGCGGGCGGCCTCTTCCTCGGAGAGCTGGCTTTGCAGGTCATCGACCTGCGCGGTCAGACCGGCGCCAAGGCTGCGGGCATCGTCGCGTTCGCTCCGCAGGCTTTCCACCAGCGCTTCCAGCGCCTCGCGGCGGGCGGCGGCCAGGCGGGCCTGCTCTTCCTGCTCGCTGATCTCGCTGCGCGCCTGCGACAGCGCCAGTTGCAGGGCCTCCTGTTCGCCGATCAGGCGCTGCTGTTCGCCCTGCAGATCGGCGACCTGGGCGCGGGCATCGTCACGCTGCGCCAGCAGGCCAGAGACCTGGGCCTCGAAGTCGGTGATCCGCGCATTGGCATCGGCAAGGCCCGCCTGCGCCGCGTCCCGCTGCTGGGTCAGCGAGGCAATCAGCGCCGTCTGCTGGTCCAGCCGCTGCTGGCGGTCGTCCAGGGTGGCGTTCAGGGTGCCGACTTCCTCGGTCAGCCGGGCCGAGCGGTCGCGTTCCAGCCCGAGGGCCTGGGACAGGGCGGCAAGGTCGGCGGTCAGGTCGTCCAGCTCGTTTTCCTGCCCGGTGATGGTCTCCTGAAGGGTGAACTGCACCACCATGAAGATGGTCAGCACGAACATCAGCACCATAAGCAGCCCGGTCATCGCATCGACGAAGCCGGGCCAGATATTGGCCTGCAGCCGGGCGCCGGATCTGCGCGTCAGGGCCATGGATCAGCCGTCCCGTTCCGGGTGGGCGCGCGCATGGGTCAGCAGCCGCGACAGGGCCGCGATATCGGTGCGCAGCTCGGCCATGGTCTCGTGGCGGCCGGCACTGATCTCCTCGAGGATGCGCAGCAGCTGCACGTCCATCGAGCGCAGGCGCATGCGGCTTTCGGCATCCAGCCCCTCGGCCAGCCCCTGTTCCATCAGCTTTTCCAGCAGGGCTTCCTGCTGGTCGGCCAGCCGCATCATCGCATCGGCGGTCTGGCCCGAGGACGTGTTCTGCGCCGCCATGCGGTCGGTCAGCCGTTCGATCGTGTCGGCCAGGGTCGACAGCTTGCTGTCGACCTCGGCGCGCGCCGCGTCAGAGCGGATGAACATCTCCTGCAGGCGGGCCATCTGCTCGCCCATGTTGTCGAGCACTGTCACCAGCATCGAATCGCTGGTGCCGTCCTCGCTGTCCGACAGGCCCAGCCGGGTGATGGTCGACATCCACTCTTCCAGCTCACGGTAAAAGCGGTTCTGACCGTGGCCGGCAAACAGCTCCAGCAGGCCAACGACGAGCGACCCGGCAAGACCGATCAGCGACGAGGCGAAGGCCACGCCCATGCCGCCAAGCTGCGCCTCGAGGCCGGTCATCAGCCGGCTGAAGACCGACGTTCCCGCCTCGCCGTCCTGCGGCGCAAGCGAGCGGATGGTGTCGACCACCGCGGGCACGGTGGTGGCGAGACCGTAGAAGGTGCCGAGCAGCCCGAGGAAGATCAGCAGCGAGGTCAGGTAGCGCGTGATCTCGCGCGCCTCGTCGATCCGGGTGGCGACGGAATCGAGGATCGAGGTTGCGGAGGTCGACGAGATCTGCATCCGCCGGTCGCTGCGCCCCAGCAGGGTGGCCAGCGGGGTCAGCAGGCGGGGCGCATTGCCCGCCGCCTCGCCGTCGCGGGTCTGGGCGAAGCGTTCGATCCAGCGCACCGAAGAGATCAGCTGCGCCACCTGCCAGAAACAGGCCAGCACGCCGATGAAGAAGACGAAGGCGATGAAGCCGTTCAGGTAGGGGTTGGCCTCGAAGACCGGCATCAGGCTGGGGCCGACGAATACCGTGCCGACGGCGCAGAGACCAAGCACGCCGAGCATCAGCAGGATCTGGCGGATCGGTTGGGAAAACTGCGGAGCGGCCTCGCTCTCACTATGAGCCATCAGGACGGTCCCGGATGTGGTTTCGTTGCCCGGACTCTAGGGGGTTTCGCCTTGAAGAAAAAGGGCTTATCCGCGCAAATTGCGCACCCTCGCGGCCAGCCACGTCAATTCCTCGTCGCCCAGCCCCAGCTCTTCCAGATGCGCCGCGGTGTTGAGCAGATATTCGGCGTTCGGCCCCATGCCACCCCGGGCGCGGGCGATGATCTGCGCCTGCTCCTCCAGCGGCAGGCCGCCGCAATATTGCCGGTGCTGCGGGTCGATCACATATGCCAGCGCCTCGATCCGGCGCCCGTCGGCAAGCTCCAGCGGGACCTGCGTCTCGACATAGGCCGAAGAGATCAGCTCGCGCTCGCGCAGGTAGGCCAGCACCTTGTCGGCCTCGTGGTCGGCGGCGCGCAGGGCCAGCCCGGTGCAGCCTGCGCCGCCCTCGGCATCCAGCGCCAGCACCAGCCCCGGCTCCTCCTCCGAGCCGCGATGGTGGATCGAGGTCATGCAGAACGAGCGCCGGTAGCCGGTCAGGTGGGCCACCACACTTTCCGCCGGCGTGAAGCCGGGTTTCCACAGCAGCGAACCGTAGCCGAAGACCCACATGGTGATATTTCCCTTTGTCCTGCCCCCCTGTAAACATCAGCCCGAGGCAGAGGTGAAGGGGCCCCATGAAACGTCTTTTGATCGTGATCGCGCTGCTGGCCGCGCTGTGGTCGGGCTACTGGTGGATCGGGGCCTCGCGGCTGCAGGACGAGGCGACCGGCTGGATGGCGGCGCGCCGCGCCGAGGGCTGGCAGCTGGACCATGCGGATTTCGGCGTCACCGGCTTTCCCAACCGCTTCGACATGGTCTGGCGGAACCTCGCGGTGGCCGACCCCGACAGCGGGCTGGCCGTCGAGCTGCCCGAGTTCGCCATCTTCGCCCTGTCCTACAAGCCCAACCATGTCATCGCCGCCTGGCCGCAGACTTTCGGCCTGCGCACCCTCGAGGATCGTTTCCAGATCCAGAGCGAGACCATGCGCGCCTCGCTGGTGATGAAGCCCAATACCGCGCTGGAGTTGCAGCGGGCCCAGTTCACCCTCGACCGGCTGCAACTGGACAAGCCCGGTCAGCCCGCCTTCGCGGGCAGTGGCCCGCTCAGCCTGGCCATGATGCAGGACGAGGCAGAGGAAGCGCGCTACCGGCTGGGCCTCTCGGCCGAGGCGGTGAAGCTGCCCGAGGGGGTCGTGGCGCGGATGGCCGCGGACAAGGGCCTGCCCGAGCAGATCCGTGCGCTGACGCTGGATGCCCATGTCACCTTCGAGCGCCCATGGGACATCCACGCCCTGCAGGACGCCCGCCCGCAGCCGCGCCGGGTCGAACTGCACCAGGCCCGCGCCGAATGGGGAGAGCTGATGCTGCAGCTTTCTGCCGACCTTGACGTGGATGCCGGCGGCGTGCCGCGCGGCGATGTGCATGTGCAGGCGCGCAACTGGCGCGAGATGCTGCAGATGGCGGTCAACCTCGGGGCGCTGGATGAGCGGCTGGCCCAGACCGCCGAAAGGGCGCTCAGCTCGATGGCGGGGATGGGCGGCAATCCGAACAGCCTCGACCTGTCGCTGACACTGGAGGACGGGCGGATCTGGCTGGGCTTCATCCCGCTGGGCCCCGCTCCGCGGATCGAGCTGCGCTAAGCCGCGCCTACTGGCAGTAGCTGCCCGAGCGGTAGCGCGCCGTGTCGAAGTGGAAGTGATCCCTGTGCAGGGCATTGGCCTCGGGTCCAAGAACCGTGCCGAAGGGACCGCAGGCAGCCGCATGGGCGCGTTCGAGGATCCGGCCTTTTCGCCCGCTGCCCCAGTCGTCCAGCACCACGAGGTCCTTACCGTTGTTCAACCGGATGGCGGCGATGTCCACCGCCCTGCCCTTGCCGTGCTCGGAGATCCGCGCGCCCTTGCGGTTGTTGCGTGGCCGGCAGGCATAGTGGGCGACCACGCGCAGCTCTCGCACCCCGCCGCCATAGCCCTTGACCGCGCGCGACAGGCCGCCGTCCACCCAGGTCTTCAACGCCCGGGCGGTGGTGCAATCCATCACCGCATGGGTGGACAGCGCCACCCCCGAGACCGATTGCAGGCGGATCGCGTTCTCGATCCCGCAGCCGGAGGTGTCCGAGGTGACCCGGCCGATCTCGACCCCCTGCAGCGAGAGGTCGCCGCAGACCGCGCCCTGCCTGCGCCGCGCCTCGACGGCGCGCGCCTGCTGCACCACCGTCGCCGGACGCAGCCGGGGCCGCAGGGAGCTGCCGGTGGCCGTCGGCAGGTCGGGCACCCGCAGCGCGACGCCGAGCGTTTCCGCCCGCCCCGGATCGCGGGGGCGCGACAGGGCCTGCCGGGCGATCTCCATGGCGATATCGCGCTGGACGAAGACTTCGGCGGGCAGCACCACGCCCTTCACCGTCTGCCCCCGCGCGACGGGACGCAGCGAGGCATCGGGGGCCAGCTTCGGGGCCACCTGCGCAAGCAGGGCACCGGCGGCCAGGGTGAGCCCCGCAAGGAGACCCGCCGCGGCCAGCCGGCGCGCGCTCATTTGCGCACCGCTCCGCGGCCGAAGTCCGGCGCATCGGTGTCCTGGCCCGCCTCGATGATGCTGCGCCGAATGGCGCGGGTGCGAGTGAAGTAATCGTGCAGCAGGTCACCGTCGTCGCGCCGGATCGCCCGTTGCAGGCGGAACAGCTCTTCGGTGAAGCGCTGAAGGATCTCCAGCGTCGCCTGCTTGTTCGACAGGAAGACGTCGCGCCACATGGTCGGATCGCTGGCGGCGATCCGGGTGAAGTCACGGAAACCGGCGGCGGAGTACTTGAT